>DARQ01000037.1:2092-5356 GCA_002503395.1 Euryarchaeota archaeon UBA60
TGCCTTATCGGTGACATCAATCAAGGTGACCGAGACCTGCACCGGGTCATCCCAATTGCCGACATTTGGGTCAGCATAACCCGGGTCGACCAACTGATTCTGTAAGATGAGGTATTCATCACCATTCCACTCGATATATTTCACATCCAATACCTGGGTATTGGGGTCGTTGTACACTCCTACAACCGAGGTGTTGTAAGGGTCGGTAACATCGATGATGTGAACCTCACTCCACCCCGCCTGATAGACATAGGTTCGGCCATCCGGGGCTGGCATTACTTGGATTTCGGCATTACCGGGATTGGTCAGATTATTAAAATCCACATAGGCGATATTTCCACTCGACATATTGTGTTCAGAGGAGTTGCGGTGGTCATGTTCTTCAGTTTGAATCAAGGGGTCGAGAAAACCATCACCCCAACTTCCATCAACCCCAGACTCTTCATTCCCAGAGAGAATTGCATAAGCTCCGAGCATCGATCCGCCCATCACCACCATCACCACAAGGGCGACCACACGAATGTCCATCGGCCGCGCCCACCTTGTCGGTTTTTATTTATCCTCGCACTGACGGCGTAGTACCATGAAGCGCACATGGCTGGCCATCACAGTGATTCTGCTGACCGCATTCACCCCATTCATAAGCACCGCCGCCGACTCACCAACGGTCTTTACAGTAATTGTCCGCGCCGGCGAGCACTCCCCCGATTCCGTGTCTGTTGTCGTGGGCACAACTGTGCAATACAAGAATGTGGATACCCGCGAAAACGTCACCCATTACATCGGTTTTGACGGTAACGGCGACGGTGATTTCACCGATGCTGGAGAATTCAGTTCAGGCCCGCTCAATGGCACCTGTGATTGGGAAAACGATTCAGGTTGTCGAGTAGCTTGGATTATTGTGATTAACAGCACTGATTACATCGGAAATTACAACCTTATTGACTACACCAACACCGATGAGACCCACAATGTGAGTCTGGAAATCAAGGCCGACGACCACGATGAAGGACATGATGACGAACACGATGAGGAAGAGGGGCACAGTCATGACGACGACCATTCGACAAGCGAGGAAACAGCAGATGAGTTATCCACAGAGGAATTGCTGCAGCGTGGTGGCGCATTTTTCCTGCTAATGGCAGCGTTCCTGGTGATTTCTATGCTCGCACGCCCGAGGAGATAGAAACCGCGGGCTAATCACTCTTGATACCCCAGCCCACCATCAACAGCCCTAGGCTGCCGATACCCGAAGCCAACAACACCGTCATCTGTACGGTGTAGGAATACTCAATATGGGTGGTTTTACCTGAACTTTCAGTTGAACTTCCAGCGACAAAGCGGTAGGTCCCTTCACCGATTTCCCAATTCAATGAGCCATTGGCATCAGGCCCGCCGGCAAAGAATTCCAAATCTGCAGTATCACACAGCAGTAATCCATCACTGGTCTCGGTGCATTTTTCTGCCTCGGAATCGGCGACCACGCCGATCCACACATCGGGCACATCCCACTGTGCTTCGACCTCGATACTGATTACTGCCTGCAACATATCGGGAACCGGCATCTCAGAATCCATCATCACTGACTTATCACAGAAGTCCAAACCCCCTCCCAAATCTTGTAATTCATCCGAGGCGCATGACGGCACATCGACATCGGTGCTGCCGCTGTCGGAATAGCCGACCAACCCCGAATATACTGAAGCCAGAAGCAAGATTCCACCGGTCAATACCCACATCAATTTCACAATAATCCCAAACTCACGGTAAGGTCGTAGGTGATAATCTTACCCGAAAAAAGGTGGTAAGCAAGTGCCACAATTCACCAATAGCAAACCGAAATCTTTGAGAAACTCACTCACTGTTTAGAATAATCGGTTGGGGCGCGGGGCACACCATCCTCATCGTCGACGATTCTTGAGGTCAATTCCATACCGGCGATATGGCGCCACTCCAGAGTCTTGCGCTGGCGACTTCCGGCACCGCGATAATTCAAGCATCCACCCGGCTCAACCTCACAGACCTCGAACATGCCTTCTTCATCAAATAATTCAGCGGTTAAGGTCGGGCGCTTGATTATCGCTTTCCACAACGAGCGTTCAGCAATGATCTTGATTATTGTGATTCGCTCACGATGTTGTTTGAACAGGCTGGCCAAGCGGCCACTATTTTCACTGACCGAGTAGATGTCACCAATGGTTTGCTGTCCACCATAATGGTGTAAGGTATCCCATGAACCCAAGCGGTCAAGGGTTGCGGCAAGGGCGGCATGCGGGACGCTGAGCCCATCATTGGAAGGGTCATTACCCCCTGACTTCGGTAGGTAATCGAGAATATCTGCCAGTGACCAACAATCTTCGCGGGCTTTGACCGAGTCTGGGACGTCGAGGTTACGATTACTGAAAATCACGAAGGGAAGCATCTCCACGGCGAAGAATTCACTGGCACCATGATGGTGTTGGAGAATGGTGGTTTTCAATTTAATAGTTCCAAAAACATCACCGTGGTCCATCTTATCACCACTACGGCGGTGTTGAATCACTCTCTCGCGCCCGTCCTCGGAGATTATTTCCATCTCACCCGACCAATGTTTCTGCTCTATCATCAACACATTTTCGCCACCGACCACGATACAATCAACTTCACGGCGTCGGCCATCCTTGTTGGGAATGCGCAGACCTTCCCACATCCGCCAGTGAGTCCCTTCTATTCCAGCAGAGATGATTTTCGTCAGGTGTTCTTCGGCCTCTCGCCCGGCGACTTGATGACCGATAGGAGAGAATTTTTTGCGCTGCAGCCAAGCCTCACGTAGTCTGGCACCGAGCCACATTCTCAGGCCCCGGGTAGTATTTCAGCCACAGATTCGACCACTAAATCAGGTTTTTGCGGACAATTATCCAAGTCTTCTCGAGTGGCTTCACCAGAAAGCACCAACACGGCGCGAACCCCGGCGCGATTTGCCATTTCTATATCTGTGTACAAACGGTCACCGAACATTGCACATTGGCTCGGAAGAAGTCCCAATTCCTCGATCTTATGCAGTAGCATCCCAGGGTTCGGTTTGCCGCAGACATGCTCTGGTACCACCCCGGTCGCCGCCTCGAACAAAGCCAGGAAAGCACCAGTATCAGGCAGCCCACCGCGCGGGTCGGGACAGACAATATCAGGATGGCTGGCGACCAGAGGTACGCCGGCGTGAAGGTGAACACTTGCCATTTCTAATTTATCATATGTTATCTCAGTATCATAGCCTAGAATGACGTA
>DARQ01000037.1:5626-6277 GCA_002503395.1 Euryarchaeota archaeon UBA60
CCCTCAGAAAAAAACTTGGCGAGCGATGAACCACTTATTGTGAATCATCTCCTGCTCCTCCTTATTCGCCAATGCCTCTAACAACATATCCTGTAAACCCGGCTTCACCTTGGCCTTCTTCAAGAATCTCCGCAACAGCCACTTCCTGCGTATCAACTTCTGCATCTTGTAGGAATTGGTCAGAATCGGCCCTAGAGTCTTCCATAACTCTTGTTGATAGGCGGCGCCGGCCGTGAGCGGAAAACCCTTGGCATGAGATACCTTATCAAAACCTAAAGCGGCCATTTTACCGGTGATGAAAGCATGCGAGACACCTTCACCAGAGAAGCCATCGACCAGGCTGGCGGCATCACCGATGCACACCGCCCCGGCCATGAATGCACGGCGCGGTTGATATGATTCCAACTCTTTCTTATTGCGTGGGTCGCCAAATGGTAATTGCCAGCCCTTCGATGAACCCTCGACAAATTCCGCATCAGCAAACCTTTCGACAAAGGAAGGGTGGGAGGTGATAATCTCGTGCTGGAGAGCTTTCAACTTCTTCTTGGTCTTATCCATATCAGACATTATCATCCCGATTCCGACATTGCAGACCCCTTCCCCAACCCCGAAAATCCAGAAATAACCGTTCACCATATTATCGACGAAGTG
>DARQ01000029.1:0-9914 GCA_002503395.1 Euryarchaeota archaeon UBA60
GGAGATCACCCGCATCCGCTTCGGTGCAGTTTCTCAGCCAAAGGCTGTCGATTCATCCCCGAGCCGGAGGCTCGATACCGCACTTCGGCACCTTGCTAAGGGTAGCCAGCAAGGTACTCACAAATCGAAGAGGACTCTGACTCAGTGTATCGTGGCCGAGTTGACCAAGGCTGCGGCCGGTGATGTATCCTCTTACGCTATCGGTAAGAAGGAAGAAGTCGAGCGAATCGCCTCTTCGGCAAGATGATTCTGTCCTCACCCTACCTTCGCGGATGAGCAAGATACCGCAAGGAGCAAAACCGAGAAGGTAACACACGGCTTCATGGCAAGCGATAGTGGCAGTGAGTTGCAACATCCACGGCGCAATCTCGGCAACCGTTGTCGAGCGCAGGCTGAGAAGTTCGTCAAACTGGCGCGCAAAGACCCCGAGCGCATGTTTGAGAATCTGCAATGGGGCGAGCAGAATGCCCGCCAAGCGATTCTTCATGATTTCACCGATGAGAGAAATTGGCATACTTTGGCGCACATCAAGAAATTACTAGGTGATGGGGAGGGCATGTATCGAGTCCTCAACGACGTCTTTACGATTCTCGGGCGGGAGGCGGGAAATCTAAAGCAATTGGAACAGGTTAACATGCTTGAGGTGGGAGTAGAGTTACTTTCAGCCTCCCTATCAGCCGATCCCCTCGATGCAGACCATTGGTGGGAGAATGGCCAGTCCGGCGACATGGTTGGATATCTAGACGATTTTTCCGAGCGCTGCAGACATCTGGATTTTCGTGACCAACGCGCAAATATCATCTTTGGTCGTCGTTTGGAGAGAATCTTGAAATCAGGCCGAGATGACCTGTTTATCGAATTAGTTCAGCACCTATTGGCACATCGACCTGGCAACCATGAATTATGGCTTGAGTTAGGTAGATTGCACGAGAAGAGGAGTGAGTGGGAGAAGGCCTGGTTATGCTATGACCACGTACAACAATTACTACCTCATTCCCATGTTCGTGATTCATTCAGAGAGAGATTGACACAACGTATGGATGGTGAGTGGAAAAGCCCAGGTCTTGACACTAGAAGTCAATTCCTGCTCAGAATGCAAGAGTTGGCAGAGTCGGTCTCAAGTGAGGAATCAGACCTTGCCGACGCTGTCGAACAAGACGAAGATGGGGTCGAAAGTGAGATTGGCATATCAGAGGTCGATGTGGATGAATTTGAATTACAGAAATTACTCTCCGCAGAGGATTACGCCGCGGCATTCTTTCTCGCTAGAAGACTTGTCGCAACCGGGGAAGAGTGGGCTTCATCTTATCTTGAGCAAGCTCGTAGTGGTCTGGAAATAGGCGATGATTAATCACCTGATTCCTTGGTTGACAAAGTCATCATCGAGGTCAGACGATGTTGCCACTTTGGACTTTCTTCCTCATCTACCACTTGCATTATCGCGGCGATTAGAAAGGGATCTTCAAACGCCTCAGGGGATATGAATAAATCACTTATTTCATCCATTTCACCGAGCATCAATGCTGCTGAAAGCAAGCCCATAAGGTCTTGGCGAGAATTGCCATCTACTTCGCCATCCCATAATTCCACACAGCGGTGAAAGACTGAGAGGTATTCCGCAGTTGTCACACCCGGCTCACTATTTTCTTCTCCCGCAGAACGCGGCGTGGCCTCTTCGACCTGTATCGCCATCGCCTGAGCGCTGTCGTCGAGTGACTCGGCACCAATCACCAAAAAGGTTGTTCCACAAGCCCATGCCAAATCTATCAGCCCCGATTCATCGGCTAAGGTGAAGGCAACCCATGCGTGACGTAATGCAGCATCAAATTGACCGAGATGAGCATATAGTTGCGCCGCGCCGTAGCGAGAAAAAGCAATGGTTTCAGGAATATGTTCACCGTCGCGGGGAATATCGGAATATACCTGTAGCGCCATCAATGGCTCGTCGACCAAGACGTGGAAAGCGGCTTTATTCAGCAGTGAAATATCGTGGTCTCGGCCAGCTTTAGACACTGACTTCAGGCGGGTTTCGGCCCAGGTCAGGTCGTCGCGTGCAGACTCCATATCACCGCACTCGATGTGCGCCAATCCCCGTTCCATACGCAAGCGACCTTCTAAGGCCAGGTCACGTGAATCCGGGTTTTTTGCTAGTGATAAAGCGGCCTCGACCTGCCGTAGCAATTCATCCGCCTCAACCCCTTCCAGACGGCTCTTGGTAATCGTAAAAGTCGCCGCTTCCACAAGATTCAATTCAGCCTCCAGTAACCGCAGTAATTCTTCCTCTTGGCTGGCTAATGCCTGCTCGCAGTGTGCTAACCAAGATTCCCCCCAGCCATCCTCATCACGCCATTCGCACAACCGCTCAAGAGATACTGGTCCCTTAGCAGTCCAGCGTTCAATCAGCGCCGTGGTCGATCGCCTCATTTCAATCCGTCCGCACAACCCCGGATAATGAGTGGATGAAAGCGGACTCTGCGGCGATTCGGTCAGTCTCTCCCGACCATCCGGCTGCACCGTCATGGCCGCCTCCATCACCACCGAGTTTCTCGGCTAGCGAAGACATTATCTCCCCGAGATGGACGCCGCTCAAAGTTGCATTTCTCGTCGCTCTGGCGGACAGACGTGTAATTCCATCGCGGTGGCGTGAAACAAGAGCGACCTCGGCACCAGCGACTAGTAGGACCTTGCCCATTCGCCCTTCGGAGGTACTCACATTCGTGTGCATAAGTTGCCAACTTCCAGCGGTTGAATTTTTTACCCGTGATAGACCGGCTGCCAGTGCACCACGGTCGGAATCGGTTAAATCATCGACCTCAATCAGCTCGACGAAACTCGCGTAGTCTATTTCACCACCCTCAAGCATTTGGGCACCATCTAGCAAAGCCTGTCCATCAGCATGACGAAATCTTCCAGTATCAGTGATTAGTCCGGCGAGTAAGAGTTTTCTAACTGGTTCGGTAAGAGCAACAGGACAGTATTCTTGCAGATATGCAAAGATGATTTGCGTCGTCGCCCGCATGGCCCAGCGAATTTCGATATCTCCGGAATCAAGATTCCAACCACTGGTCGAATGATGGTCGATAACACATATCGGTATGCCGTTTGGAAGCTCAAGGCCAAGTTGCTCTGGAGATGCCGCGTCGACGCAAATAACCCCGCCGAGTTTTCGCGGCAATGTCGGCCTTTTTCTATCTAGATATCGAAACGGGGCATCGAGGTTTTCTGCGACTCGCTTCGCTACTTTATCACGATGTAGTCCGCAAGCCATGCCATTGGGAATCGCCGCAGCTAGGGCGATTGCTGAACCTACGGTATCCATATCGCCGTTTTCCCCGCACAGAATTGGAACTGCACCGGCAGCACTGACTTTTTTTATCCAGGCATCCAATGCTGCCAAGTCAGCAAGGTGCTCTGAGTTCATTACTTACCCTCAAACTCTTTTGCCAACTTTTCATAGCCTTGGCGTAATTCATTCTCGCGGCTGGAAAGTTGGGAAAGTGCCTGAGAAATCTTATCCTTGGTCGACTTCAACTCCACCAATAGGGATTCTCGGTCGGCTACTTCGGCTAGAATAGCCCCCGATTGCCGAAATAGACCCATCTCATCGTCATGCCTCGTCACCAGTTCGATGGTTGATTCGAGTTCACTCTCTTGGTTATGCAGGGCCGCAGTTTGCTGCGCCACCATCTGCAACTCCTGAATCACCATCTGAAATTTCTGTTGCTCTACCATCCGCTCACCATTCCCTCTCACTTCGCAGTACTTGATGAACCCTTGGCGAGGTGTGATAGTACTGAGGATGCAGCCTCGAGAGAGCGCATTCTGGTATTCCAAAAGGCTCGCAGATTTCGCGCCTTGCTCTCATTCAGGGTAATCGAATAGGCACCATACTCATCCGGACCGGCAACCTCGACTTCAGCAGATAGGCTAGCCATCAAGGACTCGATTTGCGGATGGCTGATCTCAAGGGTTGCTCGCCAGGCCGAGTGGCCATCTGAGGTCAAGAGAATCACTCCTCTTCGTCATCTTCTGCGGCAGCGATGGAACGCTCATATTCGAGTGCCGCTTGAGTGGCGATGTAAGCCATATCGGCAGAGGTTGCTCCAGTTGTAGCACGGCGGGTGATTCGCTGATTAGCATCACTGGCACGGGTGAATGGTTCCCAGGCTCCGCCGGCAAAGGTGTGGTCACATTTCCCACATGACCAGATGCCGGTCGAGATGCGAGAAACCTTTTGATAATGACAAACCGGGCAGGTGTACTTCTTATTCTTCTTGCGCAGAACCTTGCCAGCATTACTGCGCACGCTGACACCATATCTGGCGCCGAATCTTGCGGAGATGCCGGTTTTACTCGTCCTCTTACTCATTATCATTCCACCTTGGAGTCCACTAAGTCACGGAGTTCGCTGCATCGAGTTTTGCATACATCGAGTATTTCGGATAACTCCGCGGCGGTGAAAGTACCCTTTAACCCCTTCTGCATTGAATGCATACTGCCATTATCGCCCAGAGTAATGGATAATCTCTCAGCGCCGCCGAGTTCTTCCTCCTCATCGGCATCGTAGACATACCGGCCACCGACTCGGGTGAAGGTGCAGATTATGGGGGTCAGAGCAACTGCTAATTTGTAATCCTCGCCGACGTCATAACGAGACGCAGGCACGGTGGCATTTCGCAGTGCGGCGATTGCTGCCAGACCGGCAGCATCGAATATATTTCCGCCATCGGAAATAACGTGAATATCGATGATTACCATCCACGCACTTTCCCCTGGTACTATGCATAGAGCATTCATATCGATGCAACCGCTTTCGCGAATTCCTCGGTCGACCACTCGACCTAGTTCAATCGATTCCGGGCTCGGTGGTCCTGGTTCGTATTTGCGATGAGCTACCGGACGTAGATCAGCACCACACATCAGTGAACCACTTGTAGGGCGGTCAGAATATGGCTCTTTAAGTTCAAACTTCACTCCGACATAGACGACTGTGTCTCCCCATACAACTTTGGCTGAACCGTCGGCATTGTACAGACAATCAACCTCGAGTACGACATCTCGCCCCTGCCATTGGCCGCGTCCCGAAATACGTTCATCATCATCAGCAAGATTCGCGAGATGCTGGCGCAGTAATTGTGGTACTACTTGTTTAGCCATCACTCATCACCTCCGTCATAGTGAGCACGTAGAGCCGCTTCCATGATGTCGTGAATCTCGGCAGCGGCGGTGAAGTTGTAATCGATAGCCTGTTGTAATTCATCCATTGACAGGTCACCATCCATCTGCATGAAGGCGATTTCCCCGGTGGTCGGCATGATGCCCATCGGTAGGTCGGCCTGACCATAATTGTCCTCGGCCTTATCCAAATCCAGAACTACGGTATCCTCAATCTTGCCACTGGCAACACCTACTATCATTCCTCGCATCGGAATACCGGCATCGGCCAGAGCTACAGATGCGGCGGTAATCCCGACACATCGAGTCCCCGCTTCAGCAGAAAGAATCTCAATCTCAATGCGTATCTTTGAGCGCGGATATCGCTCGACCATAACAGTTGAAGCAAAGGCTTCTGCAGTAACCTTGCTGATTTCTCGGCTACGGCGATTGAAACCAGGTCTGATACGATCGGAAGTCGAGAATGGAGCCATATTGTAACGTACATCGATGACTGCTTGGTCCTGTAACTGGATTTTTCGCGGGTGGGCTTCCATTGGTCCGTAGACCGCACAAACCGCCTCATTCAATCCGTGTTTTACCCATGCAGAACCATCTGCTACAGGAATAACTCCGACCTTTACCTCAACCGGTCGCGATTCATCGATGGCGCGACCGTCTAGGCGGCTGCCGTCATCGTTGAGTAGTTTGACATCGCCATATCCTCCCATCAGACCTCACCTCCGGCAAAAGACGCCGCTAGACGTGATTCCAAACCAGGACGATGTCCGGTCGATGTGACTACTTTGATAGCCTGTGCAGCCACACGAATTCCGGCGCTGTCACCGTCGATCCACACCCTTCCATTCTCGGCTACTATGATGCGACAATCACTCGCTTCTTTGATGCTCTGAATGATGGCGCCATTCTCGCCGCGCAGGTTAGGAATCTGTTGCACCGGGATATTTACTATATGCCCTTGGGAAATCTTACGCAGACCGACCCCTTTCATAGTGCAGACAACGCTGTGTGACTCGTCGACCTCTTGGGCGCGAGCGAGAACAGCCTCTCCGACATCCATGTGGTTGCGGGCATCGCCGAACTCGACCTTCCAAGGTGCTAGTGACATCGGCAATAATGCATTGAATGGACCGGCTACATCGAGAAACCACAGATTACTCTGCACGGCTTCGACGTATCCAATCACCAAATCACCAGAACGGGGCATGTAAGTAGCATTTATCGGCTGCACATGCAATGTTCCTTCGTTGTCCTTCAGGGTTCCCAATCGGGTGGCTATGTGCCCGTCTGCGCTGTTAATAATACCACAGCCGGGATTCAGGTTGGCATGGTCCAGAATGACCTCGCCTGGAACTACTAGACGCGGCTCGGCGTCAGTCTCATTTCCTTTCATTTATACATCCTCAGCGGCGCCGACCCGCCACCCCTTGATAAGGCAACCCCCCGCCCATAGGGCAGCACATCACAATTCTTTCACTTCAACCTCGGAGTCTCGCTTGGCCACCATACCGATCATATCTGCCTTCATCGCCGCAGGAATCTCGATTATACATGCCCAATCACCATTAGATAACCACTCTTCTTTCTGCTTATACTCACGTAGCACTTGGCTTACTGCGCCATAGCTCTTGCCGGTGATTCTGAATGCTAGACGACAGGTCTCAAATGAGAGGGGTATTAATGGCCGCAAAATTTCCAGCACATCCTTAATTTGGGAATCTACTGATTTGAATGGATCGACCGCATATCGAGATTCTTCCAAGGCTAATTCGATGCGCTGGCGCGGATGCGGTAACTTTGTCTTCGGGTCGACCGCGTTCGAAGATACATGGTGAATAATGGCTTGACGTTTGGTATCGACAATCGCTTTGCGTTGATTGGTGGTTAATTGAATCGAACCCTTCTCAAGAATCGTCTGGGCAATCACCATCAGGTCTTGAGAACCAAAGGTCGACTCGATTGCCTCTGAGGTCGGCCTCTCACCATCCCGGGCATTGTGGAATACATCTTCAATCGCCAATAACTCTCCGAGTTCAACATTTTCTGGATTCTTGCGCCAATCATCAACCAGTTCGGGGTCGACCAATATCTCGTAGCGCTTGCCGCCTCTCTCCATCCTGGCTAATACTGCATCATCGAGACTGACCAAACTCTTCCCTCCTTCCCTCGTAGTTGAGCCAGAGATTAGACGACCTATGTTCTTGGCGCTCAGGCATTCACTTCTCGTTTACATGTGAATAGTATCAAAGTGGACATTGTAATAGCCATAATAATGCGAGTTGCAAATGCTCAGCAAATAACGATTATTGCATATTGCTGAGTAATCAGAAGCAATAACCGATTCTCTTCGCTTGTCTCGCAGTGCGTCCTTTGAATCTTGGTACGAGGGTTCGCACGCACTAGTGTCACTCGTCTTCAAGCGGCTTCAATTTGTCGATGTGGGTATTGACTTCATTACGGGAAAGGTTACGATAGCCATCACCATCGATGATGGTGATTTCTACTGCTTCGCGATTCAATGCCACATCGAGGCTGCTACGCAACGCTTCAAGCCCGAGTTTGACCCCTGCACTCAGGGTCATTCCAGCTTTCCAATTATCCTCAAAGTATTCTACCACCGTCGACCTCCCGGTGCCTATGGCTCCGGCGTGGTATGATTGGTAAGCGCCGGATGGGTCGGTCTCAAACAGGTGAATTTCACCATCCTCGACTCCACCGATCAACAACGCCGTGCCGTATGGACGAGCTCCCCCATATTGGGTGAAAGACTGCTTGAAATCACAGATTTTCTTTGCCAGGGTATCGACAGGAATCGGTGCCGCATAAGTGATTCGATTGACTTGGCACTCGACTCGAGCCCGGTCTACCAATTGTCTGGCATCGGCGACCAATCCGGAAGTTGCAAAACCTATGTGGTCATCGATTTTGAACATCTTCTCGATGCTTTCGGGTAGTATCAGGCGACTAGCAATCCTCTTATCACAAATCAGAATGACACCATCACGGAATTTCAGGCCCACCGTAGTGGTGCCCCGCTTAACCGATTCTCTAGCGTATTCCACCTGAAAAAGTCGTCCGTCCGGGCTGAACATGGTAATGCTGTGGTCGTATCCTCTTCCGCTCGGTTGCACTTCAATCCCTCGATGTACCGTTCCTGCGATGGGGTCTTATCAATCTATGTGGAGAGTCCGTACATTGAAAGGATAAGTAAGCATTTCATGGCGCGTCCATCTGGGATGGTCAATGCGTGTACTGATTCTCGCCTCGGGTGGCAAGGACTCGTCGCTGGCTTCGTGGTGGGCGATGTGTCGCGGATGGGATGTGGTTGCCCTGGTCACCGTTTCGGTTTCAGGTGAAGACTCGTGGATGTTTCAACTCCAAGGAACAGAGATGGCGCAATTACAGGCTGAGGCGCAGGGAGTCGGCTGGATGCGAATCGATGTTTCGGGCGTTCCGGAGCGAGAAGTCGATGAGTTGGAAGAGGCGTTGAGACCGATTATTTCGGGAGAACGGGTTGTTGCCCCAACCGTTCAGGGAGTTTCATCATCCGGACCGATAGATGCGATTGTCTGCGGCGCATTGGCCAGTGAATATCAGCGTCGCCGAATCGAGCGTATGGCCGAGCGATTAGGGGTAATCTCCTATTGCCCATTGTGGCACCATGAACCGGTAGCACATATGCGAGACCTGATTGAGTGCGGCTTTGAAATGATTATGGTGTCAGTTTCATGTGAAGGATTGACCGTGGAATGGTTAGGGCGCGTACTAGATGAGTATTACTTGCGGAAACTTGAATCCCTATCGTTGGAATATAGATTCTCTATCGATGGTGAAGGCGGAGAATACGAAACCATTATCATCGCCGGACCACACATGAGTAAGCGTATCGAAATAGTCGGCCGACCGGTTTGGCATGGTGCTCGTGGCGAGTTTCAAATCGATTCTGCAAAGTTGATATAACCATGGAATCACATTCCCAGAATGGTGTACTAAGAGTCTTTATCAGTCTGTAAAGGGTAATATGAGGGCTGGATATTTTTACGAAAGCATGATGATTGATGGGCTATGGCCTACAACTGAGGGGAAATCGTGCGCTTCTGTCCACTAGACTACCGCTATGGCTGTGATGATTTCAAAATCATCTGGTCTGAAGAGGGACGCCACGCCCGTCAACTCGAAGTTGAGCGAGCCCTTATCTGGGCACATATGCAATTGGGTCGTGTCAGCGAATCCGACTACAAGACTGTTGCCGCCATCGCTAACCCCGAATCGGTGACCGTACAGCGTGTGAGGGAGATTGAAGACGAGACCAAACACGACATCATGGCCCTGACCAAGGCGATGGCTGAAGCCGCCGGCGACGCCGGTTGGTGCATTCATCTCGGAGCGACCAGCAACGATATTGTCGACACCGCTGTCGGCCTGCAGTTGCGAGACAGCATGGTGATCCTGCGACAGAGAGTTTGTGAAGCAATGGCTGTAACAGCCGACCTGGCTGAGCGTGAACGAAATACAGTGATGCTCGGCCGCACCCATGGCCAAGCTGCGGTCCCCATCACCTTTGGACTGAAGGTCGCGGTTTGGCTCGATGAGATGCGCCGACACCTGATTCGACTCGATGAATCATCAGATAGGATAGCGGTCGGTAAGTTCCTCGGTGCGGTGGGAACCGGAGCCGCTCAAGGGCCGGATGCCCGTGAACTGCAGAGTCTGATTCTCACCCATCTGGGACTCGGTAT
>DARQ01000029.1:10017-14578 GCA_002503395.1 Euryarchaeota archaeon UBA60
TGGCAAATGTGGCGACAACGTGTGAGAAGATTCTCCAGGAGGTTCGTAACCTGCAACGTTCGGAAATAGGCGAGGCCGGAGAGGGATTCGACAAAGCCAAGCAAGTAGGTTCCTCTACCATGGCGCATAAGCGTAATCCGATAATGAGTGAGAATGCCTGCGGCCTGGCTCGGGTTGTGCGCTCATTCATCATTCCAACCTATGAGAATGCTCTATTGTGGCACGAGCGTGATCTAGCGAATTCCAGCAGTGAAAGATTCACCCTTTCGCACGCTTCCTCACTGCTTGAAGATGTCGTCGCCAAAACCACCAAAGTGCTGAGCAATCTTTGGGTTGACGGTACACGAATGCTAGAGAATATCAATCGGCAAAAGGGCCTGGTTATGGCAGAAAAGGTGATGATTTCCCTAGTCGATGCCGGAGTTCCCCGGGATGAGGCGCACGAGGTATTGCGCAAAGCCTCGATGACCTGTATCGAGACTGGTGAAGAATTAATCGATGTATGTTCGCGAATTCCAGCCATCACCGCCTCATTCACATCCGAGGAACTAGAAGGATTGTTCGACCCTATGAACCACCTCGGGGTGTCACTGGAATTGGTCGATGAGGCAGTGGCATTAGCCAGAGAAACCATTTCCGATTAGGCCTCCTCGGCCTCACTCAATTGGTTTATCGTCAACCTGACCATTAACAAGGCAAGCAATCCCGATAGCATGAATGACAAACCGATTACCCAATGGGTCACGTAGAGCATAACGGCGATTCCCATTATCGAGGTGTATGAGACCAACTGACATATCATCACCAATTTCTGAATCAGGCGGTACTGCTTTCCGTGCAGACGGTCAGAGAATTCCAATAGGTATACATAAATCATTAAGTAGACCGCTTGGAAAGGAATAGCGATGGCAACGATGATCAAACCAAGTAGACGAAGCGCGCTGTAGTTACTCTGCTGCTCGATACCATGGAATAGGGCGAAAGCAGTGTTGGTGCCCAACAGGGCGGCCATTATCGTCCAGCGCTTTTCCGATACGGATTCCTGTTGGATTACGACATTTTTACTGTCTAGGTTATTCCCTACCACGGCCGCACTCCGGTATCAAGGGCTGTTGAAGGTTACCCCTGTTGATGGCCGAGAAAATGGTTTTCAACACTCAACCCATCATGCCGATGATTTGTAGTACCGCGCCGGTGATGGTTGCGGTTATTACCAATAGTAAAATCATCGCGTGTGGGCCATATTGATTTGTGTCGTCAAGGGCCACTTTCCAAATCTTCCACCCGTGTTGAAAAATACCTGCTACGACACCACCCTCTATCTCTTCAAACTCAGGAAGATTACGGCGGGGTATTCGGTCTTCACCGACAGGCATGGAACATGCAATCGGCTCGGGTGTTTAGCAATTAGGGTTGGGCAACCGTAGCCCAAAATTGCTTTCAACCACCGCCCCTGCTCAATTACCATGAGCGACGAGTTGCCATCACTGCCGCCCTTACCACCCTTGCCTCCACGTCTCCACCTTGCGGTAGCTGGCAGTGTCGGTGGCACGACGATGGCGCTACAGTATGCCAGAGAGACTGTTCTCTCCGGTGGCCGAGTCATTTGGGCTGCTGAAATGATGCCGGATGCGAGCCGATTCGGACAACTCTTTGCCGAAGTCGACTTGATACATAGCAGTAGGTTTCACGCCATGGAAATAGGCACCGATATGAAACGTGGCATAGGGTCAGTAATCGAAGCGAGTAAGTTTCTACCAGGGGTTGAGCTTGTGGTGATCGATGACTGGGCACCCGGGCCGGGAAAAACTCCGAAGAGTAGTATTTCGGTGATTGGTTCATTGCTGGAAATTGAGAATATCGATGAAGGAAAGTTCAAGGTAGTGCTGATTTCAAAATCATATGAAAGCCCGACTGCGGTAGATTCCACCCGAGTAAGGGCGCACGATAGGCTAGAGGAGATGGGGTGTGACACTTGGCTTCTTTCAAGGTTTGATGAAAGACTGGACGGACGTCTTCTAGAGACTCCAGCAGGAGAGGTTGAACTCGGGCTTGGAGAGCGGGGTTTCTCCTAGTCCTCTTCGTCATCTTCACCCAGAAGGGTGCCCATTTCATCGAGTGCTTCGTCATCCGGTTCATCGAATTGCTGAGGATTCTTGGCCTCACCGCCAATTTCATCATCACCGGCGATTTTTGGTGCCGCCTCATCGATCATTTCCTGTCGGTTCTCCTTGGCACGTCTCACGATGTACCAAACCATCGCTCCAAGAGCAATCAGCAGCAGTCCGTAGGTAATGTTCAGCATGAGATGTTCAGACATGGCTCAACCATGGTTGCCCAACATTTCATAATTGCCATGCTTCGTCTTTGAATATTGACCGCCACGACGCCCCAACGGAGCCGCCAGATGCCGTCGGTTAGAGGCGCTGGGTTCGACCCACTGACCGAGTGTAAAAGGGCTCTCAATCGCCAATTCATCGTCCCATGATTTGGGACGTCTCTCGCCACAGGCCGGGCAGCGGATTCCTTGACCGTTTCCCATCGATTTCATCCGCTTCCCGCAATTGCAGAGCGGTCGCCTTCGGCGCTTATCTGAATAAGACATCAAACGCATTTTTTCGACGTGGGTTGAGCCGTCAGGAGCACAAAGACCAGAGTATTCGATTTCATCTCCTTGGCGCAGTGACTGCGCCATTCTATTTACCTCCCCGCCTTGAGAAAAAGCGACAATATCAGTGCCGCAATCGGTGGTAAAGGCGGCATGGCCATGCTTCTTCACCGAAACCGGGCTGGTTACAATGGATTTCGAAATTGTCGTAATGTGGTCATCCGTTGCCTGGTTGGTTTTCCACAATTGCCATCCGCTGATGGGCTCACAATCTGCGGATTCGAAAATCCATTTCGCCGCGCCGATTGCCGCATCACCATCCTCGGCACGAACACCGAATAATACCGGACAGGGAGTTCTGGGTGCGATTAGAGACTTGGAAATCGTCGGGTCTCTATTCAGTATTGTTTCGGGAAATTTCTCGTCTAGGATTACGCATCGAGACTCGGGGATTCTTCGTTTTATGGAGATGTTCTCATCAATCCGGTAGCAGGTGACCTCCCATGTGTGGTCGTGTTCACCCAACCAAGAAACCGCGGCAAGAGCGCCGATCAGCCCATGCCCTCCAGCGCACTGCCAGAGTCGACTCCCCGGGGGAATTACTGCCTCGCAATCGGCTAGTTCGACCTCTCCTTTGACACATCTCCAATACCATTCTTTGTCGGGCCTGGTCGGACTCCAGAGCATCGCCGGAGAGGCATCGCTCTGTTCCCGTTCGCTATGCTCACTCGTTATTGCGGTACCATTACGCTCGAAATCTGGAACTACGATTTCATTCCATAATTCATCCAGCCGAGCACAGAGAGTAAGTCTTGATGATTCTGAGTTGCAAGTGATTTCGACCGCGACCGCGGCATTTCCGCGGGTACGACGCCGGGCAAATGGCCACAGCCTGACCAAACTTGGGCGAGGTGAGACCACCCAGTCATTTTCACTGCACTCATTCTCAAGGGCGGTGATAATTCGATGCATGGTGTGGGTTGTGCAACCACCACCAAGGCCGTCGGTATCGTCGAGACCTAACCAACCCATCTACACTCCTCAAAATTTATCGCCGCCGTCAGTTGCATCGAGAATTCGTCCGGTTACACTTGGAAGTCCCTCTCGGTCATCAACATGGAAAATCCTCACCCCGTGCGCCAATCCGGCACTGATGTCGGCTGGGCGGTCGCCGACAATACAACTTCTCGACCCTTCGGCTGGGCGGTCATTAGCATATTCACCGGCGGTGATAAGCTTTGAAATGGTACTCCCGTTTTCACTTGAGGAAATGATCTGTCTGCCGATTTCCAGCATCCCAGGCTGCGGCTTTCTGATGTATGAGTTAGACCATGGGACGAAGGGAGAATATAGTATCAGATCTAATTCTGCATCGCCATCCTCAGCGAGCAAGCGCATCTTTAATTCCTCGTGGATGATGCTGAGTTGCAGTTCATCCCACAGCCCACGACCAATCGGTGATTGGTTGGTCACCACACAAATCCTGAATCCGGCTCGTCGCAGTTCTCCAACTGCACTTCCGGCCCCCTCGATGACCGTCAGTTCGGAAATGGTATTGATGTAATCCGACTTACCCAAGTTCAATACTCCATCGCGGTCAAGATAAGCGATACTTCCATCCCAGCCCGTACCCGATGGCAGGGGTGATAATTCGAGAGATGCGTTGATTTCGGCGCCGTGGCGGCCTGGTAAATCCATTTACCCACCCCTTCAACAAGGTCCTGTTATGCCACGCTTGGCCTTGATTGATTCCTTGACGATGTGATTCACCACTAATTGCAGATCTTCGATTCTCTCCATAGACTCGGTCTCAGCGATAATGGCAATATCGACCATTTCGGCCAATTTTCCCCCGCCCATCCCCCGATAGTTTCCGGTTATGGCAACGGTGGTGCAACCCTGCTCTACAGCGTAGGAAATTCCATTGAGTACATTTGGCGAGTTTCCTGAGCC
>DARQ01000029.1:14647-26549 GCA_002503395.1 Euryarchaeota archaeon UBA60
TTGAAGACATTCGCGTATTCTGTGTCGTTGGCCCATGCTGTAAGCCCGGAAATATTGTCGACATGGCAGATGGTTGGCAATGTTAGTTCCTTGGACCAATCGCCAGCTGAGTGACTCGGGGTTCCGGCACTACCCCCATTGCCAATGAAATGGACCGTGCCGCCGTTATCCATGACACCTTCGACCGCATCAGCGAATTTCTCTATCGCCAAAGGGTCGAGAATCTTGAGTGCATTAGATAAATCGGAGACATAATCACCCATGAATTGCGCGAATTGAAAATCGTTCGACATCGTACCCCTCCATTACTGCCTTCAAGGCAGACCTTATACAGGTTCTCCTCAGTAGGCTCAACAGACATGATTTCTTTTCCCGAGCCGCATTCAATCCTGATTTTCGCTGGACTATTATTCCTTGGAGTTGGATTTCATGGACGCAAGTTGTCTTTGAGTGCTCCTGCCTCAGCTATTGGTTGGGTTCTTTTCTGCTCATATTTTTTCTTGACGACCCCTTATTACATTGAAATTAATGACCCTGTGCTGGTGTTGATGGCAGCCGGCAGTCTGCCGGTCGGCATCGCTCTTGCATATTGGGAGATCAATAGCAGGGGAAATATCCCCGCCTCCCTGGTATGGTTGCGCGGCGCGGTATTCTGGTCCGGACTACCATATATGTTGGTCGATAAGGTGCCTTGGCTGAATGTTTTGGCAATCTGGTTTATCGCTTGGCAGACCACATTATACCTGCGCTGGACCGGGGCCGGTGATATCCATCTCGGTGATACCTATGTTCACCTTGAAGGGCAGGCGCCGATGAAATGGGAGGAATGGAATGGTAACAAATGGTTCATGGAGAGTGGTGGTGCAGAGCACCCATTCTATACTGACCTGGTGAGCGCTACCGGAGAGCCGATTGGTATTCACTTCATCCTCGCCTGCACCGCTTTGCAATCGATGATTATCTTCGTTGGCGCCATCGTCGCCCTGCAAGCCACTCCGTGGCGCAGTAGGTTGCGGGCGCTGATGATAGCGATACCACTCATCCACATTCTGAACATCTTTCGCAATGCCGGATTGGTATGGTTGCACACCAGTTTTGACGGTTGGTCGTGGCTGAGTATGAACATGTTCAACTTCGGCCATTCATATGCGGCAAAAGCAGGTTCTTTGGCGGCGATGTTTCTGATGGCCCTGGTGTTATTCGAATTGCTACCGCAATTGCATCGCCACATCATTGACCTGATGGATAAGGTATACCCGATCAGTCAATCGAGAGATCAACGTGATTCGCGCCAGTCCTGACCTATCTGTTCCCGGGTCCACTTATTTCCCGATCCTGATGGCCACTCAAGAATTTCACTTCCGTCGCCAGTCAGGGAGCCCATCAACACGGAATCTGGAGCATTTACATTGCCATTATCTTCCTTATCTTCGTCTTCTTCAGCCATATCGTCGACTAGGTCATCGATATCGATATCCGGCATCGACTCTGCTCCAACATTGCCAACTGCAACTGTCGAACTGGTTGTGATTACCGCCTCTGCGGGGAAGCCGAGGTCGGCGACAGTCATCGATTCGGGTAGCGGGTCAGAGTCCGAATCCGAGGTTGGAGCGGGCCCGACTGCCATTGAATCTGGGCTCGACCCAATCGGCTCCAATTCCTTTGACCCACCCTCTGCAAGTGCGAGATTACCAGTGGTTTGTTCAGTGACATCATCACCGTCTGAATATGAGAATTCGGGTTTGCCGCCGCGCAACATGACTAGGATTAACGGTATTAGTATCAATAGCAATAGCCCCAAGCCACCGGCGGCGGCATAAGCCAAGTCATTGTTCACTCCCTTCATTGAATCACTATTATCGCCTATTCCATCACCATCACTATCGAATTGTTCCGAGGCATCATCGGGAAAAGCATCATCTGCGTTGTCAACGCCGTCGCCATCACGGTCAAATGAATCCCAAGTAGTTTTACATGTATTCCGCATATCTCGATATTCAACCGAGTCTAGGAAACCATCGTCGTCGACATCAAAGGCCTCAAAGTCAAACTGGTTGAACCATGGATAGGATGAGAATTTATCCTCGCTGACCAGGTAATTATCATCGACCAATTGGAAGCGGGCCAAATCCAATTCATTGCCGCATGTGCAAACCATATTCTCGACCTCCTCCAATTCCAGCCTATCGTCCCCATTTCGGTCAACATCGGTGAAAGTTGGCTCGTCGGGAGAATTGGATGAATCGGATGGATTAACGCTCAACCCCCATTCCTCAAAGGTGATTTCATCATTTCGATCATAGTCCATTTGTCTGAAAACCTGAACGCTTAATTCCGTGCATAGATCCCAATCCGGTTGGTTGGTGGCAGTGCCATCTCCATCACCATCAACTGCGGGGAATTTCACTTCGATAGTCACCCCCTCAATCCTGTTTTCCGAGAAAAGGTCGATATCATAGATGCCAGCAATCGGTTGACCGATTTTCAATTCATTTGTTATGCCCTCACCTTCCGACTCCCACGACAGGCCGTATTCACTCCAGACCTCCAGATAGGTGCCTCCATTCCGGTCACCACCACCTCGGGTCTCGATAATGATATGGTCGAGGGAATCTGGTACCTCGATGAAGAATAACAGTGTCTGTCCATCATTGATTTGTAAATGATTGACGGGAGTATTAGCATATAGTTCAATGCGATTCTCCTCGTCAATCCAAAAATCCCCTTGTTCGAATGAAGCTATAATCCACACCATGCGGAACAGGTCATCGCCCTGTAGCATGATGTACCATGTGCCAGAAGCGGGGTTGTTCACCGTCAGGCTATCCCAAACTCCCCAAGTTCCGCGGGTCGAATGGTCATTATTCTCTTGTGATGCGAAATCTTCGTGGCGCAGGTAAATATCGGCATCACCCCAATCACCTTCAATTAAAACAGTCAGGAATGGGGTGTCTTCTGGCACCTCGATGAAGAAATGATACTGGTCGATATCATCACTGCTATCCCATGGACCATTCTCTTCACCATCGAATAACTCGACCGCTGATTCAGGTTCAGTATTCACAGGAGGATATTCATAGGATACGCGAATGACTACATCTTCAAAGTCATCAGCCGCATAGAGGGCGATGAACCATGTTCCCGGTTGCGGATTGATATAGCGAATCACTTCGTCGTTAATGGGTCCGTACGAGTATCTCCTGTTTCGGCCTTCTTCACCACCTTCTTCACCAACCTGGCCGCCCTGCCCAGTACTGCCATCTGGGCCGAAGATGCCGTCGATATCGTCATCACCAAATTTCCAATAATTTCCGATTATCGGCGCTTTGTCGTATTGGCTTATCATGTCGGCATCTCCCTTGCCACCCCAACTCTCAAGTGACAAAGCGTGCAAATCACCTTCAAACTCGGTATAGAAGTATAGCGCGGCGCCGTAACCAGCGCTTAGATCAGTGACAGCAATACCATCGTGTAACTCGGTCATCTCAGATTTCGGTGGCGGTGGAATAGCCTCAAACCATTCGGCATTTATCGAAAAATGTTCCGAACCCCTATCGGCATAGAGCATGATGTACCAACGTCCCTGATTGGGCATGTCGTAGAACCAATTCGCCCAATTCTGCCAACCCCATCCCTCGTAATCAAAATCATCTCCATCGGGCACCCACTGGTGGGAGATGAATAGGTCTGGATTGCCACCTCTACCAGCTTCAGCGGTAATTGAGATGTAGGTGACATAATCTGGAAGGTCGACGTAGAATAGCATCGATTCGCCATCATCGAGTGATATGTCCTCTATCATCACCCCATTTTCTAGTGGAACAGCCATCGTGACCGGTGTGCCATCGGGATCAAGCCATTGTGGCTCCCCATGCAGCATGCCACTGCGATTATTTTGTATGCTATCCCAGGTCCACTCACCATGGCCTTCATTGAAGTTCCATTCGCTGATGATTGTGACTACATGAATGGATTGATTTGTCATATTTGCCGCCACCGCTGAAATTCTCACATCCTCGATGATTCCGCTGAAGTAATAGCCATCGTAGCCCATTCCATGCCTGCCGATAACCAATTGCTTACACTCATATGGGTCCGAGATACATTCGTTTGAGCCAAAGTCTCCTTGCGGAATGGTCGCACCACTCTCAAGAGCAACTTCTGTCTGGTTGCCTACTGTGAGTTCTACCGAGCCATTGGCGACCACTGAAATGGCGACGAAATTCCACTGTTCCGCTATGACAGATAAATTTGTTGAAGTGGGATGATTGGAGATTGAATAACCGCTCGCATATGCTAGTTTACCATCGATGATCTCCATTCCCCAACCGTGGTCACCCTTCATCATTATGGTCTGAATACCACTGGTATATTGTGGATAAATCCATGCCGATATCGACAACTCATCGCTGATATCATCGAGGTTACCGGTACTGTGTACCTCGACCCAGTCATCTTCACCATCAAAGGCCAACATATGGTCGACCTGCCCATCGATCTCGACTATGCCATAGATGGTGAAATAGTCAGGGTCATCGTCGATATTGTTCCACTCTCCGACATCGAAACTCCCGACCTCGGTACCGATGATATGAGCGAACTCCTCATCATCATCTTCGCTCGGTTGGTCGAGTCCCCAGCCACTCCAATAAGACTCTTCGCCACTCGCCCAAATCCATTCACCTGCACTATCGAGTGAAAGGCCAATCCACAAGTGGCTACCATCAGATGAAAATTTCTCCAACAACCAGTCATTTTCGGCCGGGTCATTGACGGTAACCAGATCCCCCCCCATGTCCTCAGCCACACTCTGGCTGGCGCTCCAACTACCCGAACTCAAGAGGTGGTAGGTATTTCCCGTCGCCGGGTTGACCTGGGTATCCATGACCTCGATGAATCCAGTACCATCTCCTTGAGCTGAAGCACTACTCAAGCCGAACAGCGTTCCAAATAGCAATACGGTGACCAGTGTGATAGCAACTCCAATACGGTCAGTCTCCATGCTCTGCGGTTATTTTGCTAGCATATATCGCTTGCCCATGGGCGTCAGTTACCACTGTAAGTGGTAATTCAACGAATTCTCTTGCCGGCAATCCGAACCTGAGACTTGAGTGGATACTGGTGTTCCCAGGCAAATTCCTTGACTATTCGCCAGCCGCTTTCTTCTCCGACAAAGTCGGTGACGTCGATTACCTTATCTCTGGTATTGGCTTTGAAGGCGGCTACCGGTTCAGCACCTTTGAAGACGAGATAGGCTGAGCCAAAGCCGAATTTCTGCTTCAGTACATCGGCAAAATATGGTGCTAAAGGGTCGCTGGGCGGCAGTACGAAATCGCGCATCGGAGCTATTTGGTTCGCTTCCTCAAGCAGTTCTCGCCGACCCCAGCAAATCTCGTGCAGGTCATGAATCAGGAATCCCTTGATGAGGGTGCCATCCTGCTCGAATTCAGTTAGAATATCCTTCAGTTCTTCAGGCTTGAATGGAGTGCCAGATAATTTCTGAAATTGCTTTATTGTAATAACTGGGAATTGCTCTACGATTCGGCGCAGGAATTCACGCCGCATCGTCGATTGTTCCTGGTCGTGGAAAGGATGCACTGAGCGGAAACCATTGCGATAATCTTGTACTAGATTTCCCGACCGAATCAACGGCTGTATCAATTTGCGGAATTCAGCTCGCTTCATCGCATGCCTCTCCATGAATATACCCGGGTCGGAATTGGTGTCGAAGAAATCGATGATGTCGAGTAATTCTTCATCGATATAATCACCCCTGATGGTCAACAATTCCCGAAAATATTCCAACGGCGCCCAGACCTGATGCCCGCGCAGATTAATTCCCATGTGCAATTGGTTTGCTGTGGCCATCGATTTGATATCCACTCGATATAACTCACAGCGCCCTCGCAGGGCGAAATCATCACGAATTTCTGCAACGCATTTCACCGCTTGTGTTTCATTCTCCAATCTTGTGTGCTGGTGCAGGTGGTGCTTGTGGAACAAGGCACGTTCAGCCAGTTCACGTGGCTTAGGGTCAATCACACCGCCACGAATCATTCTTTCACCTGCCATCTTGAAACCGATTTCGACAAATGCATTGATAGTCTTATCATCCACCTCTTGAACCGGCACCCCGTTGATTTGTGAAATAACCGCTACATCGACCAACTGGTCGCCATAATTTTCTAGCAGAACAACAAATTCTTGACAGAATTCATCGAGGTATGCGAATGGAATATGTAGATCTTTGACTTCAAGATAATCATTGACCTTGTACATCAAAATCTTGCCAATCGGGTCTACCCCTTTGAAAATCGGGAGGTACCAACCCGACTGCAACTGCGCCCGCACTTCCCAGATGAAGCGAGAACAATATGGGTCGGATTGGGTTAAAATACGAATCGTGCGGTCTTCACGCACCAATTTCTGCAATTGTGCGGCATCTTCAGGAGTGCTGAAGAAATCGGTCGGTTCGGGTTGCAGGGCGACCACTCGGGTGATTCTACCCTCGTCTTCGAGGTCGCGTAATGCCTCGGCCAGATCTTCGGCTGCCCTGGATACATAGAATCTCAGAGTATGACCTTTGACAGGGCCAATTTTCTTGATCAGTTGCCAGAGCCCCTCCTTGAATTCCAGCGGCTCATATACATCGATTACGCGATGGAACAGCGATAGTCGACGCCGGCGCCCCTCGACCTCTTCAAATTGCTTTACCACACATAATTGCCGCTCTAGATTTGAAATTGCATTCTTCAGGTCTCGTTGAATAGAACGATATTCCTCGCCTCTCGGATAACCTGCAGTCAATTCCTGCCGGGTCAGTAATTCATCGTGAGGTAGACGTGTCAGCAATTCTTTCTCGAACTCGTTGAGCCAAGGTTCAGGCCGCAGGGATAGTAACATCGGGATGTTTTCACGCATCGTATAGCCGATTCTATTGTGCAACAAACGACCCATCACCACATCCGAATCCAATTGCAGGTCCTTCCAATCGGCAAAGCGGAAATCCTTGACGCGATAGAGCATTTCCTGTTGCTTTTGGAATAATACGTGTGAATCGAATGCCGCGAATCCATCTGCATGTAATTTGAACGACTTGCTGAGCACCAGATTCTGCAGAGCCCTATATTCGACGATATCCTCCTCACCGCCGGTTAAGCGATGTTCATCCACACGAAGGATGTACTCGGCTTCATCGGTCTGGGTGAAGAATCCGACCGAGGTGACATTGCGGGTCTCCAATTCATGCAGGATTGCTTCTATTTGCGCACTAGGGAATGGTAGCCTCTCTACCAAGTGCTCGAGCAATTGCGGTCCCTCGCTACCTAGCAATTCGACAACTTTGACCCGCAGGGCCTCGTGTGGGTCACCGATTGACCTATTTTCCCACTTCGTCGGTTTGGTACCATCATACTCAACCGCGACTTTGTAGGTCAGGCCACGCGAATACAGATCTCTCAAGTCACTGATNNTCAGAACCTCCATTGGAGGCTAGGACACCTAGAGTACCGTGAATTTCACCCATATAACTGGAGAACCATTTCTGGTTCAGATCATCGCTCCCAGTGCCGTCGATTTTGCTGATTACACCATCTCTGGCAAGTTCCTCGACCCAACCCCTGATGGTTTCAACGTCAACTTCATCTTTCAATTTTTGCCGATAAAGCGGATTATCGAGGTCTCGGTCGAGACCGCCCCCCCGATTCATCAGTAGCAGTAATTCCTCGGCATTGGTCGGTATAGGTACCTTGTCGAGATAATACTCATCTAGTTGTGTTTTATCTAATTCCGTAGCCAAACTGCGGCGCCCGAGAAGGCGCATCAGCACCTCGGGGTCGATATCCTTGACCAGATAGGCGCGGGCGCGCATCGACAACAAATCCTCGAAAGATGCGATGAAGAGGGACATTCCCAATTTAGATGGCATACTACTCTTGGTGTGCACCAGACTGACGTCTTGGTCACGGGATTTCTCGAGAAACTCCTCTAGTCCTGCAAGGTCAATATCCTGCCAGAATATCTCATTGCGGGTCTCTTTGATGAGGAGACTATCTTCCATTGTTCGATGTTTTGCCAGTAATGCATCGGCTTTTTGCTGGAATTGTTGTGGGCTGATCTCGTCGGCACCTATGCGGCGAGGAATAATCAGCGAGCGCCCCGCAACCTCTCTGAATCTCTTGGCAAAAAGTTGGGTGGTGATGATGTATCTGTCGATGACTTCGACGTGACTATTGGTGCGGAAGAGGTCATACATTTCTCCGGGGTCGATTTCCTTCGAGGTTTTCATCAATAAGGCATTCTCATCGAAAGAAAGTTCTGCTACATGAATCTCATTCTTCTGCGCCAGTCCGGCCATAAAATATCCGAGTGCCATGTTGAAAGCACGACCTCGGCAGGTAGTCACGAGATAGGTAGGCATGCCTCCGAGTATTTGTTCGACCAACAATCGATTTGTCGAAGGGGCTTGGAACGAGTCCATGGTGTGCTCCTCGAAATATCGGGAAATCGCCCGCACCACCGGGTCAGACAAACCATAGACTCGAGACAGGATGTCGTCGGGGTCTTCGCCCATCCTTATCGCCACGATGCAACGGTGCTGAAGGTCGAGAAGATGTTGTGATAATTCACGTGATCTTGAACGCGCCTCTCCAGCCCATGATGGGACTGTTGGGCGATGTCCGGTGACCGGATTGACATTTACCCTAGTACCTTGGATGGAGTGAACCCGGTAGGTTGAGCCACCTAGTAAAATAACATCGGATGAGCGGAGGTTGGAGACGAATGAGGCTGATAACTGACCGAGAATACTACCGTCTTGGTTGAATACCAGATAGGAATTATTAGGTGCGATAGTACCGACGTTAGTATAGTATATCATCCGTGAATAGCCACGGCCACCAAAGGTATTCTCTTCCCAATCAACCCAAATTCTACGCTCCTCTTCCAACATATCGAGAACTTCGATATAATCGTCATACTCCAAGTTCCGATATGGCCAGGCGCCGCGCACAATTTCCAGAGCATAGTCAATATCCATCTCTTCCATGATGACTTGGCCGATAAGAAATTGTGCGAGAACGTCGAGGCAGTTCTCAGGAAAAATCATCCGGTCCATATCGCCGATTTGAATCGCCGCTTGAAGGGCGGCCAATTCAACCAGGTCATCGACTGATTGTGGGATGAAGCGGGCTCGAGGAATGCCACCGACGTGGTGTCCAGCACGACCGATTCTCTGTAAGGCAGTGGAAATCGAACCGGGGGAGCCAAGTTGAATTACGCAATCAACACTGCCGATATCAATTCCCAATTCAAGCGATGAAGAGGTTACAACAGCCCGTATTTCACCGAGTTTCAGTCGGTTTTCCACTGCGAGCCGGATTTGTTTATCCATCGAGCCGTGGTGACCAGCAACCATTTCTCCCATTCCGAGAACTTTTAACTTCTGAACGATTATCTCGGTCATCTTTCTGGTGTTGGCGAATACTAATGTGGTATTGTGAGCATCGACCAAGTCTTTTATCATCTCAACATTATGCTCGAGAATCGTTTTTACCGGCAGGTCGCTGAATCGAGGGTGTGAGAGGATGATATCGAGATCGAGTTCACGCGAACCCGACACTTTGGCTATACAAACCCGGTTACCGGCATCGGTTCCCCGGTCATCTGAAGAAACCAGATAGTCGGCAACGGTTTCCAGCGGTTCCATTGTCGCGGAGATGCCGATACGCTGTACTGGCCGCTGTAGTAGCGTATCTAGTTGAGCCATCGTCAGAGCGAGGTGGGTGCCGCGTTTTGACGATACCAAACTGTGCAGTTCATCTAGAATCAACCATTCGACATCGGAGACGATTGGCTTGAAGCGCTTCGATGAAATCGCGATTGCCATGCTTTCGGGCGTAGTGATAAGAATATGTGGTGGCTTGCGTAACATCTTCTGACGGTCAGATTGCGAGGTGTCGCCGGTGCGCAAGCCGACGCGGATGGGGATTGCCCGGTCAGGAAGAAATCGCTCGCTGATTTCCTTCAATGGCAGTAGCAGGTTTTTCTGGATATCATTTGCCAGGGCTTTTATCGGTGAGATATAGATGCAGTGAATTCTCTCCTCAAGAGTTCCATCCAGAGAACGGCGAACAAGTTGGTCAATTATCGTCAAGAAAGCCGTCAGGGTTTTTCCCGAGCCGGTGGGGGAGCAGAGAAGCAGATGTTCCTTATCGATGATGGCGGGAATTGCCAACTTCTGTGGCTCGGTGAAATCGTCAAATGTCGATAGAAACCAATCGCGTACCGGCTGGCTAAGACGCTGGCAGATTTCCTCGCTTGAGGATAGACGTGTCAAGTAAGTTATTGCAGCCATATTATTTGCCCGCCCTTTATCAGGGTTGCAGGCAAACGATAGTGTATTTCAATATATCGTAATATGCAGTCTAGGCCACACCCACCCCACCCTTGCTCCAACGGGGGATTTCCAGTACTTCCAGCACCAATGTGGATTCACGAAGAGGAGATTCGTTGGCAGAAGGTGGTAAGGAGATTTCAAACAGGGCATCGGTCGGACAGGAACCGATGCATGAAAGGCATCCGACACAGCGTGATTCGACCACAACCACAGGCCTCTTACGCAGGTTTTGTGGGGTGAATGACAGCGGCAATAGGGCCTCGAACGGACAATGGCTGATGCACAGGTCACAACCGGTGCAATCCGCTTGGGTAATCGCCACCATGCTCTGCGTCATCAAGTACCCCTGTTCCACTTCACTCTCAAGACTTTGCGCCTGACAACTTGGTGGGGAAATACACTCTGATACAGGAATGATGGCCGCACCATTGATGATGGGGTGGCGTGCCGACCGTTTGAGGAAGTAGTATGGCAGAACCCGACCTACGGCTTGAGAAGTTAGTTGGAGTTCTTCGCCGTAGGGGAGTGATACTACCGGCGTTTGAGATTCATGGAGGTGCCGCAGGCTTCTATGATTTCGGCCCAATCGGTGGGCGTCTGCGTAACCGGGTCAATCAAGTATGGCTTGAACACTGGCTCAAATTGGGAAATATCGTCGAGTTATCCTGCCCGACAATCACCCCCTACCCGGTCCTGTCTGCTAGTGGCCATGTCGGCGAATTCTCGGACTTCCTGACCACTTGTGGGCAATGTCAAGTTGCTTTCAGGACGGATTCTCTATTGCGGGGATATCATCCTAGTCCAGATTCTCTCAGCGGCGATGAACTTGAATCAGAACTCGGCCAACACAACCCCCAATGCCCGGATTGCGGTGCTACTGCATGGACCGCGATCAGTTCGCAGAATCTGATGTTTAATACCGTCATCGGCGGTGGTAAAAGTGGCCGTGAAGGATTCTTGCGTCCCGAGACCGCGCAGGGGATGTTCACAAATTTCCCCTCTCTTTATCGCCACTTCAGGCAACGACTGCCCTTTGGCGCAGTGCAGGTTGGGAAGGGCTACCGAAACGAGATAAGTCCACGTCAGGGAATGATTCGGCTCCGTGAATTCAATATGGCCGAATTGGAATATTTCATCGACCCCGAGACAGAACCTGTGCACGATTTCAGTATCTGGGAAAATCTCCCCATCACCTTGGTTTCCGATCAGGGGGAAGAGATATCGCAATCGATTCCCGCCGCTCTCAACGGCGGAGTAATTCGCCATGCGACCGTCGCATACTTCATGGCGCAAACCTATGATTTCCTCATCGCAGTTGGAATCGATGCCACACGTCTGCGCTTTCGCCAGCATCAGAAAACCGAGATGGCGCATTATGCCAGCGATTGTTGGGACGCAGAGATTCTCGGCTCCTATGGTTGGGTAGAATGCGTTGGAATCGCCCATCGCGGCTGCTATGACCTCGAAGCACACGAGGTCGCCAGTGGGCAACGCCTGCGGGCGTGG
>DARQ01000029.1:26628-34282 GCA_002503395.1 Euryarchaeota archaeon UBA60
GCCAAAGCGGGACCGGCATTTCGTGATATGGCAGGTCTGGTAAAAGAAGCACTGGAAGCGCTGGAGGAAATTCCAACTGAATTCCCTATCGAGGTGCAACTCTCGAATGGAGAAGTCGTTACGGTTGAATCTGAGCACGTCAAACATCATCGAGTTCTGAAAACTGTCAACGGTGAGTGGTATCTGCCACACGTGGTCGAGCCCGCCTTCGGCATCGACCGAATTATCTGGCACCTCATCGATCATGCGTGGTGCGAGGTTGAAAAAGAAGGTCAGGATTATTCCGTGATGAGACTGGCACAAATAATCGCACCTATCGATGTCGCAGTCCTACCACTGTTCGAAAAAGATGGGATGGGGCAACTTGCCGATGGTTTGAATCGAACTATCTGTTCGACTAAGGGCTTGTTCTCTTACTATGATGGATCTGGCTCAATCGGCCGTAGATACGCTCGGGCTGACGAAGTCGGCGTACCTTGGTGTGTCACCATCGACCACCAATCCCTCAAGGATGGTACCGCTACCATCCGCCAGCGTGATAGTCAACAGCAGACCAGATGCGCGCTAGCCGATATCGCTGAGATAATCGTAAGCGGCAAGGTTATGCAACTTTTCACTTGAGAGCACGGTTTCATTGCTCAAGGTTGAAAGGTCGTCGGGAACGAGGTTGGGACATGGCTGGCGCCGAGTCTTATTCCGACTGGAGCGAAAGGTATAGGCCCGGTAGTGAGGAATTGCTCGAAGGAAATATCAGTGCTCGGCAGACCATCCGAACCTGGCTGGAGAGATGGGAGAGCGGCAAGCCGCAGAAAAAGGGCTTACTCCTAGTCGGACCGCCCGGGGTCGGCAAAACCACTATCGCAAGGGCTATCGCCGCTGATAAGGGATGGAATGTCATCGAATTGAACGCCAGTGATGATCGTAATGCCGCGGCGATTCGGAAAGCTGCGACCAGAGGTGCGACCCACCGCTCACTATTCCACCATGAGAGCAGTGAGGAGAATACGCAAACTCAGCGGACAATAATCCTGCTAGATGAAGTCGACCATATCGCCGGCAGTTTCACTGCAATCAACGAGGCTAGAGTGCACGATAATGTACTCGCTGATAGCACTGAAGAAGTCAATCTCAAAGGTGATAGTGGGGGTAAGGGTGAATTGCTGAATTTGTTGCACAGAACTTCCCAACCGGTAATTCTAGCGTGTAATGACGAGATGCGGTTCTGGGGGCGTGGACGCTATTGGCGCACCTCCAGGGACAAGGTATTACGGCTTGCGTTGAAGGTGGATTTTCGCCGTGCTGATGAGGAGGCAAAACGACGAATTGCCCGCCGCGTTCTGAAAGCTGAAGATATTTCAATCGATGCGGGGGCGCTCGATTATTTCGTGCGACAAAACCCCGGTGACCTACGCGCACTGGTGAAGGACCTACAGATGCTGGCGCAAGCAGGCTACGGTCACATTGATTTGAGTCTGGTCAGATTATTTTCCGAATTGACCTCTCGTGATAGCGCCCTCGGCACATTTCCGGGATTGGAAAGACTCTATAGAGCAAGAACCTCTAAGGATGCATCTAGAATAGTTAGGCTACTCGATAAGGACCCAGACGATATGGCTGCGTGGATTTCATGGAATAATTCATCAGTCTACAGTGAATTGTCTGCAGTGGTAAGAGGGGCTAGAGCTCTCTCGGCCTGCGACTTGGCATTGCACGTTCGTTTCACCAACCGTGCCTACCGTTCCTGGTACTGGGGTTCCTGCCTATCCAGCCTAGCCGCCAGTGTAGTCGCTGATGTTGATTCCGGCAGACTGGCGATTTCATATCCTGAGAATTTACGGCGAGGGCGTGAACCTTGGCGCCGAGGTGGTATTATAGAGAAACTAGCCGATTCCTGCGGTTGTTCAAGAAAAGCCGCTCGCCAGGAATTGTACCCTCCTCTCGCCGCGGTACATTCGCCGACCGTTGAAGGTACTGATGCCAGCGATTTCACGCTATCATTGGCATATGGGTTGGATGGCGAAGAGCATACCACTCTATGCGCACTCCAGCCTAGTCTGAAAGCAACCAAGGAATTGGTCGGGCGCTATTATCAAGCGCAGGAGGTTTCCTCACCATCACCCTTGGCCACGGCAATTTCCCCAGTTGCTTCTAAGGTCGATGAACCTGCACCAGAGCAGAGTGATGAGGGAGGAGGGGATGAGGAAGAAGATGCTTCATCCGGAAATCAGCAAACGCTGTTCTGAATATGACTGTGCGGAATAAGGGGCGAATAAGGACGCGAAATAGTCAGGAACTGTATGGCTGTTCCAAGGATATGCCAAGAGGGGCTGGTCATGCAAGGCCGTGGCCAGACTGGTTTGAATTGACAATCCACAGATTCAGGAGAACCAGACTTGTACCCTCTAGTCCATACGCTTGAACAATTTCCTGAAAAATCGCAGAGAAGCCTTGTCGGTTCCGACCTCCCGCTCCTCATTGCGCCAAGTTCGAGGGTGGAGAAGTATCAGTGCGGTGAGCAATTCCAAACGTCCCAACCACATTAATACCGAAGTCCACAGAAGTGCCGGAGTATTCATCAATGACCAGTTATTTGTAGCGCCAAATGACCCCAGAGCAGGTCCAGTATTTCCCAACGAGGAGGCGACAACCGAAATTATTGTCTCGAAACTATGCCCGGGAAGACAGACTGCCAATACCAATGAAGAAAGAATGAACAACCCCATCCAAACTATGAGCATGCCGACGATAAGCGAGATGAAATCCTCTTCGATTACTTCGCCGTTCATGCGGATGGTCTTGACTTGGCGGGGATTAACAATCCGGGTCAACTCCCTGAGAGCCACTTTTATCGCCAAGTTAAATCTAAGAACCTTCAAACCACCACTGGTAGAGCCTGCTGAGGCTCCCATGATCATCAGGAAGAGGAGTATCAATAGGATGACCGTCGGCCACGGGGTGCCAGAATAATCGGTGCTGACGTAGCCGGTTGAGGTTCCGATGGAGATGATGGTGAAAGCGGAGTTGCGAATCGCCTGACCTATTTCCCAGCCAGAAAATTGTAGCACTACGGCGGTGAAAACAATACAAATGAGCAGTATGGCTGTATAATATCTCAACTCCTCGTCACGGAATACTCGCTTCCAATCGCGGTTGACAAATAATGCCAGAAGACTGAAATTCACTCCGGCCAGAAACATGAATGCGATGATTATCGTTTCCACGGCGGCGGAATCGTAGTACGCAATATTAGCATCGTGGGTTGAGAAGCCCCCGGACGGCATTGTAGTTAGCCCATGGTTAATCGCATCGAAACCACTCATTCCACCGGCGGTGAACAAGAGAATGATCTCCAATAGGGTGAGGCCAATGTAAATCGCCCAGAGAATAATCGCGGTCTCTTGCAACCGGGGACGAAGACGCGAAAGTGAAGGGCCTGTCAATTCGGCCCGCGCCAATGACATTCCGCCACCGAGAATGCGCGCCAGTAAGACCATACCGATCATGATTATCCCCATCCCTCCCAACCATTGCGTCCCACTGCGCCACAACAGCACCCCTTTGGGTTGGGCACCAATACAGTCTGGTGTGGTGATTTGGCAATTCGGACTCATCCGCCAATCGATTACCGTGGCTCCGGTGGTGGTGAAACCAGACATCGCCTCAAACCACGAATTAACCGCTCCGCGAGCGATATCAGCAAGCGTTGCACCGTCGGTGAATGGCCCGTGGAACACGCCGGACAACCAATACGGGAGGGCTCCTATCGCCACCGCTACCGGCCACGCTAGAGCGACCGCGGCAAAGGCCTCGGAATCACGAAGGCGTTCGTTGGTATCCGGCCGTACAAAAAAGGTGAGCAAACAATAACCGAGGATGCCGGCAACGGCGATGGGAATGACGAAACCCTTGAATCCGGTCATCGGATCATCCATGATTATGGTCACCAGCATGGCGACGGTCAACGGGATGATCAACAGCAGAACTATTGCGCCCAAAATCAGGGCGACTACATCTTTTCGCATTTTGTCACTCCACGAACTTTCGCTTCAGGTCATCTACTCGCTCGGGTGGTAAGAAGCACAGTAACCGGTCACCTCCCTGCATGACCCTATCAGCATTGGCCGCCAAGGTCACTCTGGCACCATCCGGGTCAAGGCGCTGAATAAATGCAACTTTACAATAGGAAGGCATCTTGATTTCCTCTAGTGAGGAACCGATTCTGTCATCGCCAGATGGTATGGTCAAACCGATACCGACCAGTCCAGGGATGGTCTCCAAAACCCCATATGAACCGGAGAGAACATCGTGAATCTTGGTAAGAATCATATCGACGCACACCCGTTTCTCATTCACGGCAAAGGTAATTCCCATGCCCTTCACGACACTGACGAGGTCGGCATCTTTGAGAATCAACCCGGTGCGTGGAACCCCGAGACTCTGCGCCATCAGTGCCACCGCGATACTCGCATGGTCATCATCGAGAGCGGCCACCGCGATATCGTGATGAGGAAGTTCAACCTCGCGTAGGAGTTCTCGGTCGTGGTGGTCGCCATTGATGACCTCGAGATTTGCATGGCCGCCGATTTCACTGCCAGCCAACGCATTGGCGATTGCCAAATCGGGTTCTATCACCGTGACTTCACAGCCATCGGAGATATAGGCTTCTGCCAATTTAGAGCCAACATGATTAGCACCGAAAACCGCCACCCTCGGGCATTCGGGAAAATCATCCTCATCATGACCAAGCAAGCGTACGATACGAGGGAATGAACGGATACCGATGGCAGCGACAGCAACTTGGTCCTTAGGTTGCAACTGAGTTTCATCAGTGGGTATTATCGATGGCTGGCCACGGCGCTTCAAACCGACGATAGTCGGCATCCCACCAACTCTTGATTCCGCTTCACTCAGAGTGCTGAAGGCCAAATCACGGGCATCTTTGGTCAGAACCAATTCGACGATGTAGGCCTGATGGCCGAAGGGTATCACTTGGTCGAAGCAGGTTACCCTTAATCCGGTTTTCAAGCGCCTGATACTACCCTCTATGGGCATCACAGCATAATCCACACCGCTCCATTCTCGCAATAGTCCATCCTGTGACTCCTGTACCAGATCCGGGTCGGATACTTGGCATATGGTCAATAAATCCCAGATTGAATTCCCATTCTGCGAATATTCGTGCCGAGCCATCGCACAGGCCAGTAGATTACGTTCATCGGAGCCGGTGGCGGCGATGAAAACATTGGCTTGATGAATCCCTGCCATCTTCAACTTGGCGCGGTCCATCACATCGCCATGTAGCACCAGCGCATCGATACTCTGCGCTGACTTGACCGCCGCGGCTGAGTTGTCGAGAAGTACGACATCGCGATTCTCACTACGGAGATTTTTTGCCAGGCCGACGCCTATTCTACCCGCTCCAGCAATGATAATCAGCATCTATTCACCTCAGAAAGACTCGGGGTCTACTGCGACGATATATTTACCACCGCTATAGTCCGGACTGCCGACGGTATCAATGGCACTGCTATACATTGCCCGACCACCACTCGATATAGAGAATGCCCAGCCGCGATAAGCGCTATCAATCAGGTCGCCAGTCGGATCTGCAACCTCGATCCAGTCGGTTACCGCGGTGGGTGTGTGCAATAGCCATTTATTGTTCACAACATCAACCTCCCCTAAGATATAGCAGGTATCGATTGTGATTCCTTTGTCGGCACACCAACCTTCACTCAAAGGTAACATGACATTGGCCCAAGCATGACCTTCCCATTTCTCATTATATGGATTCAATAGAATGCCAAACTCGTACCAGGTGGGGATTTCCTTCACCCGCATCAGGCTCATCCAAGCATTAGATACCTCGTCACAATCTCCGGTACTTGTTTCGATACACTCTGAACCGCTGATGGGATTGATATCCGCATTTGGATTATAGGTGATTTTCTCAACCAGAAAATCAAATGCGGCACGGGCGAATGCGTAAGCGTTATCGCTCAGTTCACCCGGTAGAGATGCGGAAATATCAAGAGCAGTGAGTTGAATCAATGGGTCATTACCATTAATCAGATATTCGTTTCTATGGGTTGAATAATACCATTGGGAATTCTTGCCAAAATCATTCCAGTATGTTCCTCCAGCCCGGCTTTGAATATCCAAAAAAGTGCCGCTATTGTCAACATTTATCCCCCAATTCTTGCCCGCGATATCACTGTAAACACTGGGATCCTGCCACCATGACCAACTCTTTCCCTCGACCTCGACCTCAGCTACAAGAGTATACGAGCCACCATCACTGACAGTTCCTTCCCAAATTATGCAACGAGTGTGAGGACAACTATCCTCGCCAGAATTCATCGCTGGCCAATACACAAGATTGCCCGAAGGTAAAGTCACCGCTGAATCGCGCGAGCGAGCGGTACCATCCAAAGGAATCACGATATCCTGCCCTTCACTATTTATCTTCACTGAAATAATGTCTTGTAATGTTCCAGATGTGAACGGTCCGCTATCTGATTCTGCAGAGAAATGTTCGGTCATCACTGATTTACTGGTTCTATCAAAAGGTATTGCCATCTGCCGTTTGAATGAGATATCACCGCCTGGCGTGCCGCCAGAAGCTGGGTCATTATCCTCGGCTATTGTATATGTTCTACTGTATGTATAACTGGCCTCCAGTGGATATTCACGCCCGGATTTGAATTGGTTCATCACCTCGGCTTCAAGGTCGGAAATCATTTCGACAAGTTGCATCTGTGCCGGAGTGAATAGAAAAACAAATGACACTATGCCGACGAGAAACAGATTTTTCATGCTACTCTTACGAGCTTGACGAATTCCTGCTTGCGCTGCTCCTCCTCGCCGCGAGCGAGGACCTGAAGCTTGTGCAGCGGCCATCTTTGGAGTTTCTTTACGCTTAGCGCCTCGGGTTGAAGAACCTCGGAACTCACGTCGCCCACGAGCCTTCATCCCTGAGGCACCACTGATGACACGACCGCAGGAGAAACATATGACATCCTCGGGCATGGTCGAGGCCATGCAAAACGGACACCTGCCCATGCCCTAGCGGCGGTGCGGGCATCACTTAACATTTAACCTGCCATCGCCGCCAATACATTAGTTGGAATATAACCTTATTATTACCTTCAGTAACTTTAGTAAGTTACTCTTCACTATGAAAAATACCGGCATCTGATGACGATATCGTCCCAGCGCGGCTACGAATAGCCTGTGCCCGCACTCGTCGCAGCCGGCGAGCCGCCTCAGGATGCAGGCTTTCATTGAGCCATTTTGAATCGGCACGGCGCATTCCCAACAGCAATGGAGGGATGATGAAAATCCAGCCAAAGATTACCAATGTTGCATAGGTGACCATCATTATTCCAAAAAGATGGGCAATCGACGACCAGAATAGCGCCAAGGCGACATCTCCTCGCTGCGCCCGGGCGCCTAGACCACAACCTATGACGGCATGAATAAGTGGCAGGAATAATGCCAGCAATGCCAATTGTATCAGCGCTAGAATCGTAAACCCCCCTTCAATTTGGAAGACTCGAAATCCGAGTCTTGCCGCCAGCATGGCCCCAGTGCCCAAGCCAAATGCCCAGCCATTGACCGGGGCGGCGAACTTTGCCCGTACCGAGCGATTGCC
>DARQ01000029.1:34438-40775 GCA_002503395.1 Euryarchaeota archaeon UBA60
AATATGAGATATGGTTGAAAGACAAAAAAGTCTATGGCTGCGGCAACCATAGCGCCTAGGCCAAAACCCCAGATCAAAGATTTGACCATCGAAGGTGAATCGTAGAAACCATGCAGATTTCGCATCCCACCGCGCCATCCCAGCGCCATTCCAAGCAGGCTGAACAAGGTCGCGACCTGCACGTAGAGCAGTTCCGCCATGATTTGATGCGGCAATATCACTATCATGACCGTTGCGCATGAATGGAGCAGATTATCGATGGTTGAAATGTTTGGCAATGGGTTGAAACGGGGCGACCTTTCGCATTGCCACATGGCACTCGAAGGCCTGCGCAGTGGAATCTTCGCCGCACTGGCGAAATTGAAAGGCCGCGCTAAGTTGGATGAGGCCGAGTTAGCCGACATGATCCGCTCATTGCGGCGGGCTCTGCAAGAAGCCGATTTCAATGTCCGCCAGACCAAGGAGATCACTGAACGCGTCGAAGAAAAGATGCGTACTGAAGAGCGCCGTCCGGGGCTGGCGATTCAAACTCAGGCATTGAATATTCTCTATACTGAATTGGTGCGCCTGCTCGGCCCGGCAAAAGAGATTCGACCCTATGCACAAACGATATTATTGGTCGGATTATATGGTCAGGGTAAAACCACCACCACGGCCAAAATGGCCGAATGGTACCGCCGTCGCCACAACGTCAAAGTTGCGGTGATTGAAGCCGACGTACACCGCCCGGGTGCATATGCACAACTCCAGCAATTGCTTGAAGACAGCAATATCCAAGTCTATGGAGAACCAGATGAAAAGGATGCTACGACCATCGTGCGCAATGGTTTGGCCGAGGTCGGAGGTGCAGATGTGGTCATCGTCGATACCGCAGGTCGGCACCAATTGGACAAGGAACTCGTGTTTGAACTCGAGCAGATTGCCACCCTGTGTAATGCTACCGAGAGATTCTTGGTCATCGATGCCCAAGTGGGGCAGGCTGCAGGCCCAATTGCCGCCTCATTCCACGACCTAGTCGGTGTTAGTGGGGTGATAGTGACCAAGTTGGATGGTACTGCACGAGGTGGTGGAGCGCTATCTGCAGTTGCTGCCACCGGCGCCCCAATCGTCTATATCGGGGTCGGTGAGAAAGTTGCCGACCTAGAAAAATTCGAGAGTGATGGTTTCATTTCCCGACTTCTCGGAATGGGTGATATCCGCGGCTTGATAGATCTGGCACCGAGCGACCTCGACGAAGAGGAAGCAATGCGAATCACTGAGCGAATGATGAGTGGTCGCTTCACATTGAACGATATGTATGCGCAAATGGAAATGATGTCGAAGGTCGGAACCGTAGATAAATTGATGTCGTTTCTACCGACTGGAATGTTCGGCATGGGAAATATGAGCAAGGCGCAGAAAGAGGAGACTCAGCGTAATCTCGACTTGTTTCGGGTGATTATGGATTCGATGACTGCGGATGAGAAGAATGAGCCCAATAGTCTGAAGGTCGACAGAATCCGGAGAATTGCCAGGGGTTCGGGAGTTACGGAAAAAGATGTCCGCCGTCTCATCGCCCAATGGAAGCGCTCAAAGAAGATGATGAAGGGCATGACCGGAAATCGTCAGATGTCGAAACAGATGAAGCAGATGATGAAGGGAATGGATGACGATGAATTCGACATGGGTATTTGAGGTGCTCTCATGGGGCAGCGCCGTTTCGCCATCATCGGCCACCGAGTGCCCGCATCGGGTGAAATCATCCTCAACGATTTAGCCGGCGGCAGCGGTCGTCTCGATGTTCTTTGTCGGGCCGTGAATACCGCACTTTTCGTCTCCCATGGCATTCGAGATGACACACACGTCACACTCCACCTCATGGGTGGAGAGGGGCCTCCGAGGAGAATCTGGTTTGATGGCGGTGAAATGCGCGGGGTCAGGGTCGATGAGAGAGCGATTGCCGGTCATATCGCAAAGGTATTGCGAGAACCGATTCCGGTTCTCGGCCAATGGCCAACCGCATCACCGGGAATCAGATATTCGGCCGGCGGTTTGTCGCAGACTTTGGCCGATTGGCAACGAGAAGAGGTGGAATTATTCGCTTTGGCGGCCGATGCCCCAGCACTGTGGTCTGGAGATGGGAGGTTGGAGAATGAGAAAAGGGATTATGGTAGAATCGGATTCTTCCTTTCTGACGACCTGCCATTCACGAACGAAGAAAATGACCTTTTATCTCAGTATTGTGCCCTGCGCTCACTCGGCGATGAGTGGTTACAAGGACACGTGGTCATTGCTTTAGTACATCAATTACTAGACCTCGGCGTCGAACTCAATGATGATTGAATGACTAGCAAAGCCATTTTGGAGAACCTGATTCAGCGACTTCCATGGCATGAGAGAGTAGCCCTGCACCGAGGTACAGAGGATGCCCCGCAGGCCAAGTCGGGCAGAGTGTCAGACTTGAAGAACCACCGAGGATGGTGCCGACATCACAATTCTCCTCAGGCTGGTTGATTATCTCGACTCCATCGATTAGATAGGTTGAACCATCACTTCCACGATGCAAAGCGTTGCGATACCACTTCAAACCGACTTTGCTGGGTTTGATTTCACCGTTCCACTCCATAGGGGTGTTGAGATTCAGAAATACATCACCTCGGCATAATGCCGACCTAAGTCTAGCGCTGTTCTCAAGGGTCGGAACATCTCTGATTCCACCCAGTTGTGGGCGCAACAGATTATCTGCGACATCGGGAATGATATTCAATACAAGTTCGATGACCTGCACCGCAGCATGAACCGCTTGGTCGAGTCCCCGGGTGGTGAATTCAGTCGAGGAAGTGGCTATCGCCGGCAGGCCATATAGCGCCGCCTCTCGAGCGGCGCCAACGGTTCCACTATGGAGGACATCGACCGAGACATTAGGACCGAGATTCACTCCCGAGACACACAGCATCGGTTTTGCATCTGGAACAACATCGTCAAGAGCCCCAGATAGGCCGACAATCATACAATCACATGGGCTGCCACCGAGTGAGAATACCCGAGCCGATTCTCCCAGTGAATCGGCGATATCCTGCCTTTCTTTCAGAGCCAGTTCCTGGCCGAGGGTTATACTCATTCCACTAGCCGAGTTATTGACCTCGGGGGCAAGAATTACAATTCTATATCCACGCTCAATGAGAGCCTTTGATATCGAAAAAATACCCGGAGAATCGACTCCATCATCATTGGTTATGAGGATATAATTGGACATTATTCAGCCTCCGAGGGGGGCACGGTTTTTCGTGCCACCGCAACCGTGACCATTACCGTACCGGCGACCATCAGCGGGCCACCGAGCCAAGTCCACATCCCGGGTATCTCCTCGACCCCCAAGGCCCAGCCGATGATAGCACCCAACATCGGTTCCATTACCAATGTCACCGAAATCAGCAGGGTCGGAAGCCAGCGTAGAGCGGCGTTGATACCGGTATGACCGACGAAGCCTGGGCCGATGGCGAGGTAGGCGATTGGTAGTAGCCAGGCGGCATCGAGCCAGCCGAATGTCGACAGGTCGGCGGCGGCCATACCGATTGGTGAGGCCTCGAACAGCATCGAAGAAAACGTCAGCAGAATAGCCGCTACAACGGTTACCGGAAAGGCGTACAGATGCAGGGGTAATCCTTCACTGCGCAACCTGCGCCCGATCATCAGGTAGCCGACCACCATCACCGCACCGAAGAATGCTGCCAGATCACCGATGAATGTGACCTCACCTGAATCGCGGACCTCCTGCAAGGCAATGATTGCACCGGAGAAACCGATGACCGCCCCGGCAATTTCCAAGCGTGATAATCTCCTTCCGATGGCATAGGTGAAGATGACGACCACCAGAGGGTGTGAGGTGACGAATAGCAGACTATGAGTCAAAGTCGTATGGTCGAGAGACCATACCCAAGAAGCGAAATGCAACCACAGGAAAACTCCGGATAACCCAAGCAATACGATGGTTCCTCTGGATTTACCCCACTCTTTGACCTCCGCGCTGGCGCCCCGCCATTGGATGATGAAACCCGGTAATAGTACAATTGCGGTCGCCTGTAAGCGCCACGCGGCTTTGAGAATCGGCGGCACGTCAGTCATCGTTCTAAACACTGCTCCAGCACTGCTGACGGCGAATAGAGCCAATATCAGCAAGGCCCATGCGAACCAAGGTGGGCGCTCATGCATCTGCCTCATCTCATGCCGCCGCATCTGCTTCCCCATCGTCTTGGCCGATGATTCCTGCCGACTTGAACATGACATATATCATCACTCCGAGCAATAGATTGAAGCCGAGGAAACCGGACATTCTAAGCCAATACCATACGGTTGGATTAGCGACCAGTTCAAGGGTATCGAGGAATGCGAATATTGCCGATTCCATTCCAAAGAAAGCCTCGGCGGTAAGCAATCCGGCCGCGACCATGAAGGTCGATAACAGAATCAATGCCCGCTTCTTTTCGGCCACCACTGGCCCCTCTTCCTCCTTTATCAGTTCAATCTCAGGGTCGAGTTTCTTTTCTTCCCATTTATCGCGCGCCACCCCACCGATGAGCATCGGCAAGGTGTGTGGCAGATCTAGATACATCCCGAGGCCAAACGAGGTACCCATCCCGGTCGCCATCTCGACGAAGACGCCGAGGGCGGCTCCAAGCCCGAGCAACCAGTAATCACCCTGGCCCTCGGCGAGAATTATCGAGAAGGTGGCAAAGGCGTTCGCTTGAGGGGCTTTGAGGTCGATGGTACCATTGGCGAGTTGAATAGAGAGGAATATGGCGATGCCTGCACCCAAAATAGCTCCAGGAACCACGCCGATGATATTGCCCTTGGAGATGTGATAAGGTCGGTTACCTATATACAGGCTATTCTTGTAATCAGCTACCACGGTACCTGACATAGATATTGCCGAGCCGAAAACCGTTGTACCGACCAAGCCCAGCAGCACCGCCTCTTGTGTAGACAGAGAAAGCGCCTCATCAAAAGTGAGGAAAATCCCCATCAGCATCAGCAGGACGATGAATGATGTGCCGCTTACAGGTTCGATTCCGGTCTCTCCCATCACCCGTACAGCAATCGCCCCGAGGAAGAAGGTGGTAAGAATAAGTACCGTGGCGAAGATTAATGCCGGCAATAGACCGAACCCACCAATCCAGAAGATGAGGACCATGACACCAAAGGTCAGACCCATGAAAAGCGGGATGTGCTTGAGTGGCCACTCGTACCAACCCTTACCTGGAATGTAATCCTGTCCGACATCACCACTCATAGCACTCTTGATGTCGCCACCGATGCCGGCAAAGGTACGCCACATCTTCAACAAGCCCCAGATTCCCCCGCCGACGATTGAACCGATAGCGATTTGTCGAACCACCCGTTTGAAGGCAATCATCTGTAGCATCGAGGGGCCGTTTACCTCGGCATAATCACCGATTGCAACACGGCCGCCCTCGGCGGGGTCGAAGACCGGGAAATCCATGATCACCGCCATCGGTACGAGATAGAGCCAACCGACAAAGGTACCGAGGTTGACCAAGAATGCGACCCGTGAGCGCATGAACCAGCCGATTGCGAACATTGTCGGGGTGAAAGCGACGCCAATGTAGGTGTGAGCGAGGGCATTATTCAACATCGAACCATCAGGGTCGTAATGGGTCACTCCCAGACTGGCGCCGGTATCGGGGTCAATTCCTGATGGTTGGTGGAGGATGCTTTCACTGTAGATGCTGGCGAGGCCGAACTCACCTACATGGGCGGTTTGCGCTACCCAATCCATCAACGAAATATATCCCTCTTGAAATTTTATCAGTGGATATTCCATCACGAACATGAAACCCATCGTCACCAAGGTCCAGAAACCTATGGTCTTGAGTGATTCCTTCGCATGTTCGACCGCCCCGGTATTGACATCACAGGTGATGTCGAGCATCTTCAATGTCGCCTCGAATCCAGGCATAGGTAGAGGGTCTTCGACCAGCCAGACCCGGCGAAAAATAATGAAATACATCACCCCGAGAAAACCGGCGAACATAGAGGCGATGATACCTATGAAAGCGAGGCGGAAGGTGTCGGGGTCATCGATGAGATGGGCGCCGCCAGCCAGAGTATAATCACTTGAGGTTGCCAACAGGAAGATGGCTGGGAAGGTGAAGATGAAACCGGTCGATGCGTGGGTTGCCCCGGTAGTGGCTGAAGTCGAGATATTGACCTCTGAAGGAGACCAGCGTAGCGCCATCCCGAACAGGTAGGCGAAATACCAGGCTGCGGAGACAGCCAATCCTATCTTCAGTGCAATATATGCGGTGACGCCACTGAAAACCGCGCCGATAGCAACTCC
>DARQ01000029.1:40889-44843 GCA_002503395.1 Euryarchaeota archaeon UBA60
AGCAGGCCGGTGTTGAGATTATTGTACATCTCTTCATCGAGCCAGGTCAGGGTTCCTTCCTCGATGGCCTTGATGCCCTGTGGCGTCAGAGGCTGGCGATAGGCTGATTTCTGTACCCCCATGCATAGCCTCCGATGCCCATGGTATCGCTATCCGCTTCAAGACCATTACGCAATGAAATAGACGGCATTCAATTTCTCAGCGAATTCTCTTTGCAGGCAGGCCACCCCACACTTCACCTTCTCCAATTTCTGTTCTCTTGATTACCACAGCGTGGTATGCTACTATGGCATTGTCGCCAATTATCGAGCCGGGGAGAATCGAAGCCCCGCCACCAATTGTGACACTGGATCCGATTTTTACAGGGGAGAGGACCAACCTACCACCTTCTACTAGATGGCAGTTGATTATTGCCTCACCACCCACTACCGTCTCAGCACCTATTTCGACTGCGTAGGAATCATTGACTACCGTGCTATTGATTTGTGCGCCATATCCTATCTTGCAACCACAAAGGCGATAATACCAATTACCAATGAAAGACGGAACCAGATGAATCAGTATTGGTGAAGTCAGTCGATGTAATAGACCAGAAATTGCCCATCTGATGGTCATGGAAGAGGCAAGTGGGTATGATTTCTCTTCCTCGATTCGAGGGTGGATTAGCAATTGTAATGTTCCGGACAGCAATAGAAGGCAAATCCCCCACAGAAAGATGCCGGAAGAAATCGCAATTCCCATTGCGCATGCACGAATCCATTCGCCACTGCCTGAAAATCTCTCACTCACCTCGCCAAACAGGATGATGCTCGGTGCCAATGGGAGACCCCAAACAATTATTGCCAGCAGTATTGTTACTAGTGTGCCAATTACTTGCACAATTGCGAATCCTCGCATCATCACTCCTCTGGAATCTCACCACGAGCCCGCGCGTCCTCTTCTTCAGCGACACGAATTCCTTCCTCAATGTCCACCTTGCTGGTGAGATAGGTCCCNNNACCGTGACTGATAACAATGCAACTCGACTATCGAAAGTTGTGCTGGCAATTGCGTAGAGGGCCGTACCCATCATGGCCGCTGATTTCCCGAGGAATCCGAAGAATCCGAAGAATTCCGATGTACGGGTCTTTGGAGTTAATTGTGAGAACATCGAACGCGCTTGAGCACCCGCTGAGCCCATGGCACAACCAACGAACAATCCGAGGATAATCCATTGCATCGAGACACTGATGCTGAGAGGTGCCCATACCTTACTGCGCATGGTCGAAGCCCACCAATCAACAGGGCCACCCTGTTCAACGATTGTTGGATGGGTATCACCCACTTCCGAAGAGCCTGCAATGGTATCATTTCCTCCGACAATGATGATGGAGAATCGATGGTCATCAGTGTCTTCGAAAGCAGCGACGAGTGCCACCGCATCCGCTTCAGTAATCGTGTTGACATCTTTCTCATCTACACTGGCTTGATCCGCAAGGAATGATGCCCCAAAGATGCCAACGCCAACGAGAAGGAATGCTGCAAAGACACCCATCCAACCCATGTTTCTCTCCTGTAACCACATGAGACCGCCGCCCAGTAGGACGACCATGACCAAGATGAACAAACATACCATCAACCCGGTACCTAGAGTACTTTCTCCCGAATCTTCTACCGAATAATCGGTTTCAGGGAAGTGTTCTTGGAAGGCATCACGGAAGACCGCGTCACCTTCAGAAGTATTGCTAATCCAATTTTCATAGGAAATACCGTACAATGTTGACAGGACATAAGCACCATCATTGGTACTCTCATTTCCATCCGGGTCATCATTCCAGGTAAAAACAAAGTCATAACGTGTTGAGTCCCCCCTCTCGGTTAATTCAGCATCATCAGGTACGCCATCCGCATTGTCATCGGTTTCTGAGTCTAATTCCAATGGAGCAAAACCTGCTGCAGTGACCGCTACTGCACAGTAGATGAGCAATGCCAACATCAATGCAAATTTCGTACCTTTCTTTGCAGCCAGTTTACCGAAAACAAACGTCATGGGAATGGCAACAATATTGACGGTCAACAAGAGCATGATATTCATTTTTTGATCGAGTCGTAACACGGAGTCTCCAAATGCACTTGCCATACTGGCGATTGTGTTCACGCCGTCATAGAACAACAGATATGCAAGCAAGAAGAATGCTAGCACCTTGAATTTTCGAATCTCCTTCGCGGTTTTGAATACCTGTCCATAAGCAATCTTGGCGGCTCCGAATACCCGGAATAAGTTGTTTTTTCCCAAACTTTCCCATTCCAGATCCGATGAGATTTCCGGTTCTGGTGTCCACTTGAACATCAGTGCTCCGAATCCCCACCACCATAATGCGGAGGTTACAAAGATGACAGAGATTCTGAAATTTGTGTCCCAATTGAATGGCCCCATGAGGATGAGTAGGTGGAAAATAAGTAGGATTGAACCGCCCATGAATCCATACATGTATCCCCAGGTTGACACTTTGTCCTGATCTTCTCTCTTGCCTAGATAAGGCATGAAGGAGTAATAGATGACGTTACCACCAGTGAATCCGATTGTACCAATGGCGAACATCACGGCGAGAACAATGTATCCATCTGAGCCAAAGTAAGGTGCTGCCCCCATCAATGCAGTGAATGCGATGCCCGCAGCTGTGTACCATTTGAGCAACTTCTTCTTGACTGGCATTCGATCCGCAATGACCCCCAATGCAGGTGCCGTCAGCACAACAAAAATCATCGAAAGCGTAAGGATGGTTGCATAGAACGCGTCACCAGTTTGAGTTCCAGTGGCCTTGTTGTATAAATTGGACATCAACGCTGGTGCAATGACCGTCATCACCGTGAGTGCATAGGCTTGATTCGCCCAGTCAAAAAAGTACCAACCCTTCAACGCACGCTTGTCATCATCGGGCATTGCCATGATTAGTTCTTTTTCTACATCCGAATCTGAAGCGGCTACGCTTTCCATATTATGGCTAACATCATCTAGCCTATAACTTCACGGCCGACAATGGAAAAGTATCCATATCTAATGTTAAGTCATTTCAGCAAATCAGTGGTCACGGATAATCTTGTATCGACCCAAGGCTTCCATCCACATTATCTCCTTACCGGGCTCGATATTCAATCCATCTTCCATCGGCAAGACCAGTTGCTCATAGGTCTTCATGTCCATGGCGTGGACGAAATCTCCCTCCAAATGGGTTACTGTGGCACTACCCTTGTCAATCATCGGCACTTGAATGGTATCGGTGACGGTGCCGACATGACTGCGCTTCTGCCCGGTGAAGATATCGGTCAATTCGAGCCGCGCTTTGGCAGAACCGTGTTTGCCCGGCTTCGATTTTGAGATGCTGAGAATCTTGTAGGCCTTGTCATCGACACAGGCGTACTTACCAACCTTCAATGTACGGATTTCCACTCGAGTCGTTCCCGGCATCTCATTACCCCATCCACGCCCCGGCGTCGAGGCATATGAGCGTTATTGCAGGCACTGATGGATAAACTGCTTCAGTAGGTGTAGAAGCCTTCTCCAGTCTTGCGCCCCAATAGTCCTTCTTCGACCATCTGAATGAGCAGTGGGGCTGGAGCGTATTTGTCATCTCCCAACCCTGAATGGAGCACATTCATGATGTGCAGAACGGTATCCAGACCGATGAGGTCACAGAGAGCCAACGGACCTATCGGATGGTTCATCCCCAGTCTCATGATGCCGTCGATAGCCTCGGGTTCGGCCACCCCCTCCTGCAAGGTGAGAATAGCCTCATTGAGCATCGGACAGAGAATTCGGTTCGATACGAAACCAGGTGAATCGTTGCACGACAGGGCGGTCTTTCCCATTTTTTCAGCCACCGCCACCACCGCCGCGTTGACTTGTGAACTGGTATTACTGCCGTTGATGATCTCGACCAGTTTCATCAGCGGCACCGGATTCATGAAATGCAT
>DARQ01000029.1:44940-57410 GCA_002503395.1 Euryarchaeota archaeon UBA60
TATTCGAGGCGAGAATCGCCTCGGGCTTACAGATTTCGTCAAGTTCAGAAAAAGTGCTGAACTTGAGTTCAGGAATCTCAGGAATAGCTTCGATTATCAAATCGGCATCGCTACAGTGACTGCGTTCGGTAGCAGTGTTGATACGCGATAATGCCGCGTCGGCATCAACTTGACTGATTCTTTCTTTGCCGACTAGTTTGCCAAGACTATTCTCGATGGTCGACATCCCTTTGACCAAATATTCCTTCTCAATATCGATCATCGTGACGCTGAAACCGGCTAGCGCTGCAACCTGAGTAATTCCATTGCCCATCTGCCCGGCGCCGAGAACGGCGATTCTGGCTATCTCCATGGTTATCCAGTTGCCGACCACGGGGGTTGGTTCATCAGCATTGCGAGGGTATTACCAGCAATTTTACTCCCAGAGTGACCACGATTCATCGTCATTGCGATGCCACGATTCACCATCGGGAGCAACATACCATGCCGTCCCAGTCTCATCATCAGTGGAATATTCCCCTCCTGGTGGCAGGCTTTCCCAATTATCTACCGAGGTGGTTTTTACATCCGCGGGGATTGCTCCAACTGCGCCTTCTTCGGCAGTCTCAAAAGTGTTACTCTCATCTTGGACTTGACTAGTTGATTCGTCTTCCTCGGACTTTCCACCATCGTCATCTGTAGCAACTTCACTGGATGATTTCTGTGTCCAAGCATATGGGTCGTAATCCTTCCCTTTGCCGGATTTCCGCCCTCGAGTCTTACCACCACCGGCTTTTCCACCAGCAGTTGGTTTGCGCAGAATAATCACGATAGAAGCCACCAAAGCACTAACTACCAGAAAACCGATGACGGCTATGAGCATCATCAAAGCACCACCTCCTTCGTCACTCTGCGATGCAGTTCTATCGACCGTGCTGGAGGTGTCATCATCACCGAAGTCAGTACCATCAGGACAACCGAAAGTCTGACCATAACTATTCGCTTCATTCGGACAGCGGTCGGGTTTGTAGGCATCGCTGACAAAGACCCCGGGTAATCCATCAACACGGGTCTTATTCCAGGTTGAATTGCCCCAGTTGTCACCATAACCATCGCCGTCGCTATCGCGCCATTGCGATTCCTCGTAAGGGTACTTATCCGCTCCATGTTCGGTCGTCCAGTCAGAATCAGGGTCTGAATAACCATCACCATCAGTATCTTGGCAACCCCTTCTGTCTTCGGTTGAGGTTCCGCTATACCACATGCAAGCATCGCCATTTGTGCCGCTGGCATTATCGCCAAAACCATCACCATCGGTATCCATTGTTTGGCTCGGATCAGTATCGTCGAAGTCAACGGCCTCACTTGCACCATCTCTGTCGAGGTCTCGCTGTGAAGCAGAACAGCCGGTTATATCGACATTTGTCGACTCCATGGGTGGGGTATCGGGACAACTGTCTGAGATATCATAGATTCCATCATCATCGCCATCCCTCTCGCTCGGGCCACAGCCTTGGTAATTGACCTGGTCAATTTCACTTGCAGGAGTCTGCTGACACCAGTCTCCCATCTGCCCACCAATATTATCGCCAAAACCGTCGCTGTCGATATCCGACCACTGCTCATGGTTATTGGGGAGATCATCGATTGAATCAGCCCACCCATCGCCATCACTATCTATGCAGCCGATGATTCCATTCTTGGTTGATGTCCCAGGGATGGAAGGGCAGTAATCTGCTCCGGCTCCGGCTGAATTGTCGCCAAAACCATCGCCATCTAGGTCGCGCCATTGGCTCGGCTCATCGATGAACGCGTCACCCGATTCATTACTGCGATTATCACTTGAGCCATTCCACGAATAGTTGTCGCCGTAGCCATCGCCATCAAAGTCGGCCCATTGAGTGGGGTCATCGACAAAGGCATCCGCACCATCACCAACTGTCCACACACCATCGGCATCCGACCAACTATCGTCATCGGAATCAGGGCATCCTAGGCGGTCGGAAGTTGAATTACCCGCTAGGTCGATACAATCATCTGGGGTCGTTGCTCCTGTGGCATTATTATCACCGTAACCATCACCATCGCTATCGCGCCATTGGGTGGTGTCAAGAGGGAATATATCATCGACATTGGCATAGCCGTCGCCATCATCATCGGGGCAGCCGAGATAGGGTGATATTGTCGCAGTTCCAGATTGGTTGATACAGTCATCGATATCATTGGCATAGCCGTCATCATCATCATCCAATTGATAATCTGCACAACCGTTTTCATCTATACTTGAACCGATTGTAGTATTTGCACAAGCATCATCTCCATCCCATATCCCGTCGCCATCGGCATCGGGAAGCAGGTAAGTCATATCCATGCCAATCCGCTTCCAAGATAATACTCGGTCTAGAACTGATAGCCGATTATATCCGCTGGCCTCCATTATAATCTGCCCGGGTTCGCTCAAGGTCCAGTCGATGAAACTAATCTTGTCGGCGAGGTCATCCTCGTGCACCAAGACCCTAAGGTCGGATTGGATGCGCCAAGTATCGGCGGTAGAATTAGCGTTAGATGGAGAGACGAAAGTTCCGCCACCATATAGGGCATCGGCGGCACTATGGGTCCAATTATTGATTATTGGAACCACGAAAATTCCAGTTGTATTCTGTAACATGTAGTCTAACTCTGTGAATCCAATCAAGGTATCACCCTGCGGCGCGATGAGGGATTCAATGACCTCACTATCGAATTCGTACGCATAGCGCTCACGCTGGCCAGTCGAGTAAAGTGAATCCCTGAAGGTGCAATGATCACAGAGGAATTGCTCCTTGAGCATTCCAATCGCGCTCCGGTTTTCCCAGCGGTGCACCAGTATTATCGACTCCGAGGGGCAACTCGAATGAAAATCCGACCACTCTCGGTAAACGTCGCCATCATTATTTTGCGCGACGGAAGACATTTCTATTCCGGGATATTCACCACCGCTCTGTAAAGCATTCCCGGATTGTGCCGAAATAATCCAGCGTATCTGGGCTATGCTCAAGCCGCCACCGAGGGTTTCGATGCATGTTTGAGTGGCGCTTCCTGCCTTTACAGCAAAGGCTCCAGCAATATGTCCAATCGGCACTTCGATAATCGAGCGATTACTGATTTTGCAATCAAGTCTGCCATTGGTGGAGAAGTCGGGGTCACGATTGACCCATATCGGATAATGACCTTGAGTCAACGCCGCCATACTACCATCATTCTGGCAAACGTAGTTGGTCGCATCGTAAGCGGTGGTGTTGAAATACTTGAGCATTTGGCCAGCGGCTGGCCATGTAGAGCGCCAAGGATCCTCGAGGACATTGGCGGTCCAATCTCCGTGAACCTGCATATAACTCTCTGGTAGCAGGTGAGTGGTGATTCTTCCGCGGCGTTGCGCGAAGGCAATTGCTGAGCCATCTGGGGACCAGTCTACAGCCCTGAGACCGCGGTTGTTGTTACTGGTACCAAACGAACCGAAACTGGCTACCTGGGACCAATTGTCGACCATATAGATACGTGTGCTTGAACTCCCCCCCCTGGCGATGACAAAATACTCTCCCGAGGGGTCGAAAGAGAGACCATAGACGTCAGAACCACCGTCAATCTCTGCCTCCCATGACTTATTGCTCACATTGTAGATGTGCATGTCGTTGTCATTACCCCCAGACACCAACCAGCGACCATCTGGACTGAATCTAAGTGCCAGTGCATGAGAAGTGCTGTGATCGCTGTGCGTCATGTATTGGGTTCCATTGGCGGTCCAGTACACCACCAACTGTCCACCACCTGATATCCCAGCTACGAGTCGGTCGTCAGGACTGACATCGAGCGCCCAGACATTTCCATCTTGGTATGAGTAATTCATTAGCATAGCCCAGTTATCATTAACGGAAAATTGTCGGATTTCATCTTCAGCACCTGTGTACAGGAATAAGCCATCCGAAGACCAAGCCACGCTGGGAACATCACCGATGTGTAAATGGCTTAGGTTCTGAAGAATCGTTGCCGATTGAGTTGCCCAATCCATTTCCAGGACCAACATCCATCCTCGAGGCAACGCCCAGTTGTCTTCCTCATACCCCCCTACCGCCAGATAAGAGCCGTTAGGGGAGAATGCCAAGCCCCTGACATTCTCTGAGATCGTAACCAAGGTAGAGATATGGCCGCCAGCCCAATAGAGATTCACATTACCCCCGCCAGCACCGGCGATATATCTTCCATCGTGCGTCCATGCGACCGCCCTGGAATCACCACCGGAGTGGTAGAGTTCCCTTTGGGTAACTCCCCAATCGCCTAGTTGCTGACCAATGAAATTCGGTACTCCATCGCCATCGTCATCGGGACACCCAATGTAATCCACTGTACTGTTTCCTGAGGCGAACTCACAATCATCCAACGCATCATCGATGCCATCACCATCACCATCAGCGGCAGCAGCCAAGGGCATGGAAATCACTGTGAAAGCCATCGAAAGCATCATCATCGTGAGGATGAACGCCGAGGTTTTATTGCCAAATTGCCTTTTGCGATACTGCGCCATGGATAAGGCCTGTGTACTTTTCACCCTTTAGGGTGACGCTTTCCTGTTAGTTCTCATCATCGCTGAGATCATGGCTGGCAAAGAGGTCGGAAACGGTTGCTGAATCGGGCAGGACTTCCGCTGCGCCGTCGGCGGAAAAACCGTCTTCACCGTAGGCTGCCAACTCCAATTCAGCCTCGGCCGCTAGCACCGCTTCGCGCGGGGTGAGTGGTAGGGGGTCAAGTGCTATTTCACCAGAATGATATTCTGACTGATAGGATTTTGTTTCATCTTCGACTTGGGAATCGGATTTACCTCGGCGCCGGTCGAGAACGAACAGAATTGTGATGAGCAACATCACCCCTAGCAACATGCTGATATTGCCAAGGTTGACGCTGGAGAAGACATCCAGTGGTGATTGAGGCTCGACAATAATGAATGTGTCATTCATCGATACGAGATTGTCAGCAGAATCCCAAACCCGGAAACTTGCGCTCCAGTTTCCGTATTCAACGACTCCGAGGTCAAGTTGCTCACTGAAAGAATTGGTTGAACCATTGAAATATCCCGACTCGGATTGCACCAACCCTCCATCGTGCTCGATGGTCAGAACCCAGCGGTCTAATTCATCAGGAGAACTGACCTGCCAACGAAGCCAAAGTCGTTGGCCCTCGCCGACAAAACTCAACTCACCGATGGGAGCAGTACCATCGAATGTCAAGCGTAGCCAAGTGGAAACCTGATTACCAGCCAGATCACTGGTCGAGCATAATATTGCAACCTGCTGGCCATCGCTTACTTCACTAGCGAGTGACCTCGTATAGGCTAAGGAGAAATTACCGGTGGAGTCGGCAAACCCTTCGGTCGAAATCAATCCATTGGACTCCCAACATTGCACGAATAATCCGGATTCGGTGATTCCCCTAATCCTGATGTTGAGGTCATCCATTCCGGCATAGCCGAACAGAGAATTATCCACTGGCTGCAAGATTATCAGTGGTGGCGCTTCAGTATCGAGAGTGACGGAATAATTCCACTCTCCCGAAATCCCCAACCCTCCAGCAGTAAGGCGGAAATGATTCTCCCCCTCACGCAACTCATAGGGGATTGTGTGCAAGCCACCATTGGGTGAAATTCCCGAGTGCACCTTATTCCATTGATTATTCCACCTAGAGTATAATTCCCAAGATTGGCTCGGCCCCAACCAAAGATTGCCGTGTAGGGTAGTGATGTTGGAGAGGCCACCATCCCAATCAACCGTCGAAATCGGTGAATAGAGAGTTTCATTCAATACCACAATTCGACACTCGATGATGATATTTCTCGCTACATCCTCAAAACTCAGGCAAAACTGATGTTCTCCGACCAAGTCAAGGCTTACTGACCACTGTGACTGCCCCATTTGGGCGGGGATGGAAGCCCAATCTCCACCGTCAACTGAGATGTATCCTATTGTGCCCTCAGATAAATTCCACTTCAGCGGAACCAGATAACTATCGACCACTTTGTCAGGTGGTGGCTCTAGCCAATCAAGCGTCGGGAAAACCGAATCAACCGTAAAACTCAGATTTGCATTAGCCCAATTGCCGGCATCATCTCGAACCGTTACGTTGACGAGGTTGTCGCCCTGTTGAAGCTGCACTGGAACGGTCAAGTTAGTGGCGAAAGTAGGCAAGAATACTGATTCCCCCTGAACCCAAAGTTCTACTCCACTCTCGGTTTCGATAATTACATCCACCACCGTCTCGTTAACCATCGCAAATGGATAGGTGTGATTTATCGAAAGTTGTGGAGCAATTGTGTCCCGAAAAACGTAGATTTCGCTACTGCGTCGGTTTCCAGCCTCATCTTGCGCCTCTAGGGTGAATAGATTTACACCTTCATTTTCAAGTGAATAAGTTTGATTGTACCACACCGCGCGCCCGGTGGTCGAAGAAACCTGCGCCGGCCACATCCACATGTCCGAAGCGTCGGCCCCTTGGATAACCTGTAATCCATTGATGGTCAAATAGAGGTCGGACTCACCCAATATTGTATGTTCCCAAATGGTTTGGTTGGTGGTGAACACGTTTGAGAACGGTGTGAAATAAAGTGGAATATCGTCATCATAGGCCAAGGCTATAGAAATCTCATCCTCGAGGTCAGCGGCATCTGTGGCCGACAAAGTCATCTCGTACCAACCTAGCCTTGCACTGGAATCGGGAATTGAGATCGAGATATCCAGACTGCGCAATTCATAGTCCATTGGCAGAGATGAATTGTCCATCTTGGTGGCATTGTAAATCGCGGCAATATCGGCAGCACCGAGCACCGTATCGTAAATCCGCACATCATCAAGACTCGCCCGCAAGCAAGTTGAATTGAGATTCATCGTAACACAGCCAATATGCTCCATCACCGAGGATATTGTTCCTGCAGCGCCAATCGACGTGCCACTCAACACTCCATCGACATAGACTCTTAATTCACCGGTCTGAGCATTTCGTGAAAGCGACACATGGTGCCACTGGCCATCGGTGATCGAGACCTCGGAGATGGCAGGAGAGCCAATACCTTTGCTGATACCGACATGCCCGCTGGAATTGATTACCCCCAAAATGAGGTCATCACTATTGATTTGTGAATCGTATCCAGCAATCGCTGGAGCAATGCTGAAATCATCGCTACCATTGGTCAGCGAGTTATACCAATATGACATCGTCGTATCCGAATTCAATACCTCGATTCCCTGAATGGTTGAAGGTGAGTTGGCGAAATCGATATACGCAATTTCATTACCCGTATTCAGATACATCACCCACCCTCTCTCAGGGTTGAGTTGCCACATTGCAAGGCCAACGTCATCCCCGAGTAAATCGCTTCGTTGATCGACCACAACGGTACCAGGGGGGATACTTGCAGGCTCGTCAAAAGTCCACCAATGCTGGAGGTTCGAGTTGGCCTGCGGCAGACGCCAAGTCACGTCATCGCGGGCTCTGGAATCATCCCAGGTGAGGAATTCATCGGTCAAATCGATACTCGCGCCACCGAGTAATGTTGCATTCACCGTCGGATTGAGGTCGCGCAGTACGATTGGCTCATATTGGCTATCGGAATAGACCCTTATTTCACCGTGCAGAGAAACCTTCGAGAGGTTGAAACCGGCTTGCAGGTCGCTGACATGGGCGATGAGCGGCATTGTCGAGTTGGCTGAAGTGACAGGGTTCTGGCCGCGGAATTCAAGCACCGGTGCTTTCTCAAGTAAGTCAAAAGAAGTGGGAATCGTCAATCCACCTCCATTAGGCAACTCGAGTTCGAAGTAGCCCTCCCACATTCCGGATGCGGCCGGGATGTTCATCGTGTGATTAACTCGCCAGGCAACCGTTGGCATAGCGCCACCCAGAGCACTACAACCATTGGGGCACAGGCTCAAGATCTCACTCGGATTCAGTTGGTACCAGTCATCCACTGTCAGGTCGATTCCTCCGACTTCGGTCAGGCGTAGCCAGAACGAAGTCACCGCTCCCGGCACCTCATAGCCATGCACGACAATCCACCAGCGGCCATCCCCGGGGTTATCAATGATGATTTCCTCGTCGCTATTCCAATTACCTGAGGAGCCTTTCTTCTCCGAACCCCAATCGATTACTCCATTGCCATTATTATCTCGATAGAGGTAGAGATCCAAATCCTCAGCACCATTCTGAGTATCTATCTCAACCTTTAGACGACGGACATTTTCAACCGAGATTTCACGGATATATGAGGCGGTGGATACAGTTTCCGGGATATCTTGGCTGGCAGTTTCCCCGGGATAGAATACTGGTTGCGTCCATCCCCAACCCGAGATATCGTCGGGTGTGATGTTGACGGTGCTACCTAGCACCAGGCTATCAGAGAAATTTGTCCGCGTCCAATCATCGGTGGAATGAGTAAGGTTCCCACTAATGGTGGCGGCGAATCCAACCGTCACATTGACCGGATTATCATTGGTGCTGACTCCATGCATGGTGCTGTGAAGTAGAAGTTGTTTCAGACCCGGACTGGCATCTGCGGTCAGTAGTTCTCTATCGCCTCCGGTAGCGGTTTGTCGCTCCCACACCCCCGAGCCGCGATGTTTGCTGAGAGAGCCGGTCTCGACCGTCATCGCCCACTGGCCGTAGGCGGCAGGGTCGTCGACGTAGTAAGGGTGGGGGATTCGACTCAACCAATGGGCGTCGATGTCGGTATAACCATTATCAGGCCAATCGATGTCGATGATAATCGTCCCATTGGACAATGTCGTCGGCCACTCGAGCGCGAATGCCTTCCAATCCCCGGACTCAGCCCGCCATCCCCAACGCTGTGCCCCCTGCATCCAAGTTTCTCTATAGAGTGTCTGATTACTGAGATTACCATCGATTTCAGGAGGGGTCCATGAGGTTGGTCCAGACGCAGCGATGGTAGTGACTATCGGAAATGACCAATTATGCCCAAATGAATCAGAAATCTCAATCGTCGACATCCGCAAACCAGGGGTTGCATCATTGGGCACGGTAATCGTCAAAGGAATCATGTTTGTGGAATTTGGGAGAATCAAGGCTTGAGGTGGGAGGTTCATCCACGAATCATGACCCTTGCGAAACGAGGTGATGTCGATTTCAATCGGCAGAGGGTCGGCCTGACTGGTCTGCTTATTCTCCCGGAAGATGCCTAGCAGTATTCCATCGGCTGGCTGGGCCCAAGGGTCGCCGATGCGTGCCTCTACCTGTGGGCTGGCATACATGTGCTCGGAGATGATCGAATATTCATTCGCCGATTCCCATTCACCAGAATCGACATGGCCATCGCCATCATCATCGCTCCACCACTTACCATCACCATCGGTATCGTTCCAGCGATAGATGCGTAGATAGGGGCGATTCTCACTCTGATAATTCTGGTCGCCATCGAATCCGCGCGCATCGATTGTGGCGCGGGCCCGCACCAGGGTACTATCGTTGGCGATGGTGGTATTATTGGCATCACCATGAATCAATATCGGGATGACGATGTCGGGACGAGATGATTGATAACCATCCCAATCACCCGATTCGCTTGAGTTCCAAACAAATACATCGTGAGTAGCAGGCTCCCAAATTGTCGCGTTGTTGTTAATCCAATACGTATCCTGACTTGGGTTATTGAAAGACAGATTGAGGTCGGCGCTGGAGCCTGGCAATAGCCAATTGATGTTGGCATCACGGTGCCGACCGGAATTCTCCCCCGGCATCCACGAAGCTGGTTGCGTCCACCAAGTTCCGGATTCTCCGGCAATCGTCGCCGTTGCCCGGTCAGCATCGAACCACCCGCCACCCTGCACATTGGGATCATTGGCACGGTCGCTGGCGGTCGACATCGCCAGATCTCGAATCACCTGACTATTTGGGAAGGTGCCATGCTCTTCCCACCAAGCCTGATACAGCAGAGCCATCAATCCGGCCGCAACAGGGGTTGAAAGAGAGGTTCCGGCCCACGAACGATATGCATTGTTGGCATCGCTCTTCTCATTCAGGGTCACATCTCCGGTCGCCGACCAGCCGATGGTTACCAAATCAGGGTCCATTCGTCCTTGGCTATTGGGCCCGCGATTCGACCACGATGCGCTCTCACCCCAGGTCGCACCAGCCGATTCTCCGGTTCTTGAGGAGAACGCTCCAACGCTGATAATTCCCGCAGAACCGCCGGGGCTGGCCACCGTACCGTAGCCATGCCCACCATTGCCGAGGGCGACGAGATAGGTTGTGTTCTTCGAATAGACCCGCGTCAACCAATCGAGATAGAGCGAATTCTGATCACTACCGGCATCGACCACACTCGAATAGCCGAATGAGAACGAGCCAATCTGCGCCTCGTCGCCACTGTCGGTAAGACCATCGTAGCCCTCGGCGACAAAGCGCCATCCATCGAATGCCGAACCACCGGCGTAGTAATTACCTACCGAAATCAGACTGGCATTCGGCGCCATACCCTGCACCTTGCCATTCGCCACGATGCCTTGAGCAGCCACGGAACTTGCGCAAAGGGTGCCGTGACTACCGGCAGGGCCACCATTCTCATTGAGCATGAATGCGACCAGATCACCATTGTTGGGGATGCGGTCGGCCATCGCCGCTCGGGCTGAATATGTTGGAGCATAGGGCAACGAGGTATTACCGTCGGCGATGAAATAAATCAGACCGCCAGAACGATCCCACAGCCCATCGCCGGTCAAATCCAGACCGGAGACCTCTGAGCCTTTGCGCATAGGAAACTCGTCACCGAACTCGCCATCGCCATCCAAGTCGACATAGACCGTGTCATAGGTCGAATTGCTAACCTCATCCACCACCAAGACTGCAACATCATCGCCGACCTTGTTCTGCAGGTTATTGTCGGGATGCTCGCCCAGATGCCAGACTCCGGATTGTGAGACCAGACCGGTGATATTCAAGCCACTTGAATCCAAGAGACCGTCACCATCGGCATCGAGGTCGGTGGTCGAGGTATCGGCGAACCAGGAACTTCCGTCACTTGGATAGGTGTCGGCATCATTGAGCCAGCGGTGTAGTGAACGACCATCGAACATTATCGGCCAGCCATCCCAAGGGGAGGTGGGGTCATCGACCCGGGCTTGAGTACCGTTGAGGTCAGGATGGGCGAAGTCGATTCCACTGTCGACTATCGCCACATTCACCCCTTGGCCAGTGATATTGCGTTGCCACGACTCGGTTGCTCCGTGCAGATCGACCGCGGCCCAGGTCGTCGGTTGGGGTGCATCATCGTCACCAATTGCACCCTCGCCATCACCAGTCGCAATGCCAGCAGAAAAGCCATCCCCACCACTATCCGATGCGGTCTGAGGGTTCTCCGGCGGTTTCATCACCACCATTGTCCCAGAGACTCCTGCCAATTTCGCCACCTGCCACCCCGGTAATGTGACGATTCGATGCTGAATACCGGTCAGAGATTCAACATCGGATTCAACCAACCTTCCGCCAGCCTCATCTCCGGATTGCTCAGGTAGAAGTTGGTATTTTTCCTGCCAAGTATGTAGTGAATATAGGTCTCGGGTAATCACCAGAGCCCTGACCTCCTCAGAGTCCCGCTCCAACCACCAATCGAGTTCCGGAGAAAAGGCAACTGCTTGAGAATAAACCTCTGGGATATCGCGGAACGGCGAGTTCGGCGAACCTACTTGTGAGTGTGAATTATCTGCTGAATTGCCGACCACATCACCATCGCTAGGTGCAACCAATGGTGTGGCTGATGCCATCAACAGAAGAAATACGAGCGCACATACTCTAGGAATCTCAACCCGATATTGTGCGACGCCCATAGGGCGTCGGAAGCCCGTTCGGGATATAGCGATACCCCGCCATTGCAACTTTTGCCAAAACATGGTCAGAGGCGATTTAAAGTAGTCCCGCTCGGATTCGAACCGAGGTTATCGGGACCAAAACCCGATATGATGGACCGCTACACTACGGGACTCCAACCGGTCGGTGGCGGGTTCGGTTATTGTGATTGTCGCTTCAACCGCTGGCAAGCCGGCGCAATACGTCATCGTCCAAGCGATCTAGGGCAGAATCGATGAATTCACTCAGGTCAAGACCTTGATTTTCACTATAGACTGATGCTTGTAAAGCCATATCGAGTTTATCACAGGCTTTCACAAAACGACCCTCTGGAGTGCGCTCCCCTTCGTAATCCAGCCATAACTCAAGCAATGATTCATCTCCACCCAGAGCATCGAGGATTTTCACAATTTCCTCGTGCTCCATGCGACTTTTTTCTTTTGAATCAATACCATCAGCCGGTGTAATATCGCCGACCCGGACTTCTGCAACATCGTGGATCACGGCAATCGTGGTAGCGACACCTCGGTCAACCCCTTCGGGGCACAACACCGCCGCCAGCCAGGCAACCCCCCACGAGTGAGCAGCGACACTTTCGGGATTCTCGACCCCGGCAT
>DARQ01000031.1:0-5087 GCA_002503395.1 Euryarchaeota archaeon UBA60
ATCCACTTTCGCCACAAAGATGTCGCGATCACCTCTGCTGGACAAGTTGATATTTCCGAAAGAAACAGTTGATTGAAACCACCCTGTGGCATAAGCACCACCAATCGGATCGATTACTATTCCATATCCCCCATCGGTGCCACTACTGCCGACAGATTTCGCCCATAGCCATGTACCATTTGAATTAAGTTTCGCCACATAAATATCATTTGAACCTGCATTGGATATTGAATATGAACCAAATACGCATGGAGAAGAATAATAATCTCCGATAATGTATATATTTTCATTCGAGTCCAAAGAAATCTCACCTCCATGATCATAACTACCTCCACCTGCTTTTACTGCCCAAAGCCATGAACCGGTCGAAGTCAGTTTTGCAACGAACACATTGAATACGCCACTACTTGCTAAGGTTGTTGAGCCGAAAGTTGCCGATGCTTGAAATGAACCGCTGACGAAAATATTTCCACTTGCACCAACCCCAATACCCACTCCTCCATCATTATTCGTGGTGCTGCCCGCCTTTACAGCCCATTTCCAAGAGCCGGTAGAATTAATTTTCGCTACATATATGTCTTCGGTGCCTCCATTTGATAATGAATTCGTGCCAAAGGATGCAGAAGTAGTGAACCATCCGGTGACATAAGCATCGCCATTTGAGTCAACTGAGATTCCATTTCCATGTCCAGTACTACTACCAGCAATAGCCGCCCAGAGCCAAGAACCATTTTGATTCAGTTTCGCCACATATGAATCGCTTCCACTCGTACTCAAGTTAGTTGAACCGAATGATACCGAACTTCGAAAGTATCCTGTGATGAAAACATTCCCATTTGTGTCAATCACAATATCATTTGCGTATTCATCCCCGGTACCATTCGCCTTGACTACCCATAGCCATGAACCAGTTGAATTGAGTTTGGCAACATAAACGTCATTTCCACTAGTGCTATTTAGAGAAAATGTGCCAAAGGAAACAGATGAGGCAAACCAACCCGTCACATACACATTTCCTTGAGAATCTGTAGCTATTTTCCTTCCATTATCATTTGAGGCACCGCCTGCCTTGACTGCCCATGACCAAGATGGGTCGTTGTTATTCGCTCCGGCGGTGAAGTCAATTTCTTGCAAAGCTTCTAATTGCGCTTCAGTCAAGNNAGTCGACGGCGATGCCGCGGCCGTTGTCCTGGGTGGAGCCGCCGGCGCGCTTTGCCCAAGACCAGGAAGGATCGATGCTGTTCGAACCACTCGTGTGCCCTATCTCACGTAGAGCATCGAGTTGTGCAGAGGTCAGGCCATCATCGTAATTTTCTTGTGAGAAATCTGCGAAAGGTAATGCCGTCGACAAGAGCATCAGGAGGGCAAGTCCAGCCGCCCTACGAACCTCGGCAAATCCCATGCTATCGGAATCGGACATGCGCATGGCGGATTATTCTTTTGCCGACACCTATGGTGTCGAATTTCCGTGGAATAGTTGATTTCACTCAGACCAGGCGAGTTCCTGATTCGCCTCGCAATGCCTTCAGCGCATCACCGGGCGCACACATCAGCACCTCACAATCGGTGATGGTCTGCTTGGCAATGACCATCGCCGATAACTTCGGACCCATCGAGCCCGGAGGGAATTCTCCGCTCTCGATTCCCGCCAATGCATCGGCGCAGGAAATCTCAGTAAGTGACTTTTCACTCGACGTACCAAAGCCTGTTCTCAAGGAATCTATGGCGGTGCTGATGAGCAGGACATCGGCCGATAATTCGGTCGCCAGCAATGCCGAGAATCGGTCTTTGTCGATTACTGCCGGCACCCCTACCCAATGATCATCCATACGGATTACAGGAATCCCGCCGCCACCGCCGCAGAAGACCACCGCACCTTGACCGACGAGTGTTCGAATCACCGCCAAGTCGAGAATCGATTTGGGCAGAGGCGAGGCGACCACTCGGCGAGGCCCGATTCCGGTTGCGGCAATATCCCATTCCTCTTTCATCACCGCATCGGCAGACAGTACCGGTCCAACCGGTTTTACCGGCAGGTCGAATGCCGGGTCATCGGCTTCAACTTCAACTCTGGTCAGGATTACCGCGGTGCGCTCGGGCCGACCTTTACGCTGTAATACCGAATCGAGGTTAAGGGCTAATTCATGACCGATCATTCCCTGAGTTGCCGCCACCCATGAATCCAGTCCTGTACGTGGTCGCGTCGCCATATCTTCAGCCGCAGCCGCCCGCTCTTCCAACAGAAGCAGGTCCCCAACCTGGGGGCCATTGCCGTGGGTGACGACCACTATGTAGCCTGCTTCAAGCAGGTCGACTATGTCGGAGAGCACCTTGGCCAATGCTAATGCCTGCCCTTCTCCAGCACCATCACTTGGTTTGCGTGGGTCGGAAAGTGCGTTGCCGCCGATGGCGTAGACAGCTACTCGTAAATGACCAGCCGTGCCATCTTCGCCCTCTCCCATGGACATATTCGCACCTCAACCCCTCATCAATCTATCAGTGAAAGGTCTCAAGTTGTGGTGATTGGATAAACCACTCTACTGCGTCATCCCATATGTTTGAAGTGCTGAGTTGATGTGGGCAACTCAGGAGGAGATGGATTTGCAGAAGTCGCATTGGATTGGCGAAGTTCAATCGGGTATGCACGATGGCAAGGAAGTCGAGTTGAAAGGCTGGGTCTACCGTACCCGTGGCTCGAACAAGATTCACTTCATCGTCCTGCGCGACTCAACCGGAACCATCCAGTGTGTGGCCAAGCGCGAGGCGCTCGGAGATGATTCCTTTGAAGATCTCAAAGCCTCCCTCATCGAGACCAGTATCATCCTCACGGGAATGGTCAATGTCGACGAACGCGCCCCGGGTGGTCACGAGATTGTCGTCTCAAGCGCCGAAGTAGTTGGTCCAGTGAACCCTGAAAACCCGTTTCCCATTACCGAGTCAGCGATGGAGAACGCAGAGGGAGGCGAGACCGAATTCCTGCTCGATAATCGCCATCTCTACCTGCGCACCGGTCGGATGACCAACATGCTCAAGATTCGAAGCAGCGTTTTCGGTGCCGTACATTCATACTTCCGCGAACGTGATTTCACCGAATATCAGGCACCGAGTTTCGTCGCCGGTGCTGTCGAAGGCGGCAGTACCCTGTTCGAAGTACCCTATTTCGGACGTAAGGTCTACCTTACCCAATCGTGGCAACTCTATGCAGAGGCGGCGATGCCGGCGCTTGAGCGCCTTTACACGGTCGCACCTTCATTCCGTGCCGAGAAGTCCCGCACTCGGCGCCATCTGACAGAGTTCTGGCACGCTGAGATGGAGATCGCATGGGCTGGCAATACCGAAGTCATGGAGCATGGCGAAGGATTGGTCAGACATATCGCAAGAACACTACTCGATGAGCGCAGTGATGAGTTGACCGAGGTCGGGCGTGACCTCGACTTGGTCGCTCGCTATGCCGATTCCCCCTACCCGAGAATGCGCTATGACGAGGCGGTCGAGACCCTGCAAGGTCTAGGGGTTGCAATCGAATGGGGGCAAGACCTCGATTATTCCAAAGAGAAAGTATTGACAAAGGAATTCGATGTTCCTCACTTCTTGACGCATTATCCCCGGATTGCAAAACCATTCTATCATCGCCCCGACCCTGATGACGAGAAATACGTGCTCTGCCACGATTTGCTGGCTCCAGAAGGTTATGGCGAGATTATCGGCGGCGGTGAGCGAACCTGGTCGGAGAAAGAAATCCTTGAGCGAATCGAGGAGGAAGGCACACCGAGGGAACCGTATGAATTCTATATAGACGTGCGCAGATACGGTGGCGTCCCACACGGTGGCTTCGGTTTGGGTATCGAGCGAGTCTGTAGTTGGTTGAGTGGCGCTGACCACATCCGTGAAGTGATTCCCTTCCCGCGCGATTCGCGGCGAGTGACCCCATGAAAGGTGAAACAAATGGATGAGATAACAGAGATGGATATGCACCACAGCCAGAATGTGCTCGGCACAGAATTAGCCACTTGCTCGAAAGACCCGGTGACCGGCTGGTACCGAGACGGTTGTTGTAATACCAATTCAGCCGACCAAGGCTATCATACCGTGTGCTGCATCCTGACCGAGACCTTCCTCAATTTCGCCAAGAGTCTGGGCAATGACCTGATGACCCCCGCACCGCAATTCAATTTTCCCGGTCTCAAGCCCGGCGACCAATGGTGTGTCTGTGCTCCCACCTGGAAGGCTGCGGCTGAGGCAGGAAATGCCTGCCCAGTGAACATGGAAGCGACTCACGAGAGAACCCTTGAGGTGGTCCCTCTGGAGATGTTGGAACTCTATGCGCAATGAGGGCATGATTGGCCAATCACATAATCCTCGGAATTCAATTCCTCTTGCCCTAACGGCTCACGGCAGGCAAAACACAACTCATGGTCAGTCTCCTCAAGTTGCGGATTCAAGGCTACCCGGCGGTCGAAGACGAAACAGTCTCCATCCCAATGGTCACCACCGCACGCCTCAAAATAACCCAAGACTCCCCCCCTGAGTTGCTTGACATTGGCGAAACCGGCGTTGAGCATCACCGCTGAGGCTTTCTCACAGCGGATTCCGCCGGTGCAGAACATGACTATCTCCTTCTCCTTCATCTCCTCGGGCAGATTTTTTATGGCATTGGGAAAATCCCTGAATGAAGAGATATTGAGGCCAACTGAGTTCTCAAATGTGCCGATCCGAATTTCATATTCGTTTCTGGTATCGAGTACCACGACATCTGCGTCGGCATCGAGTTTGGCCTTCAAATGCTGCGGGGTGATTTCCTCGCCGGTGAAATCGGCCGGCGAGATCTCGGGCATTCCCAGAGAGATTATCTCGTTCTTCAGTCTGACCAGCATGCGTCTGAAAGGTTGGGAATCGGAATAACTCACCTTCAGGGGAATATCGGCCAGACGCTGGTCCTGTGCCAAGAAGTCGAGGTAGGAATCGATGGATTCCCGGCTACCGGCCAAGAAGAAGTTGATTCCTTCATTACCGAGAAGTACTGTTCCCGCAAGTCCCAAACTCTCACAGATATCGCGGAAAGGCTGACGCAGTTCATCGCGGTCGGG
>DARQ01000031.1:5205-8323 GCA_002503395.1 Euryarchaeota archaeon UBA60
CCCACCATGGGCCGGCGTCACGACACCTCGTTTCAAGCATTTCTGCGCGCTCACTGCATCCTTAGTTGAGTTGTTCCAGGATGGCATCTTTGACCAACGCCAAGTCTTTTTCTTCGATTACCAGGTCGGCATGTGCTTTCGGTCGCTCATCCCAGGGGTTGAAATTGATAGAAAATCCACTCTGTTCGAACATCGAGATGTCGCCGGAGGAATCTCCGACGCTTACGGTCATCTCAGGGGGAATCCCAAGCCGTCGTTGCAGCATCTTCACCACAGTACCCTTGCCGTGCATCTGCACATTGAAGCGGCCGACCTCGGGGATGCTACCGTCGGAGTTTACCAGCCAGCCATTGGAGAAGACCAGCAGTCTGGATGACTGGCCGTCCATGTATTCCCTAGCGGTATTACGGTCGATACAACCCCAACTCTTCTGCCATGGTTTTCCGCTGGGGAAGGCGGCGGCAATCTGCTTGGCAGTGTGTTGCATGCCGCCGGAAATTATTGCCACGGTAAATTCCTCATCGAGCAAGGTCTGGATGCAGTCCTTCCAGCCCTTCATCATCGGGCAGTCCATGAGCCATTCGCGCAGGTGGGAATCTCGTAATTCCTCTCCCATTTTGGTTGAACATCCTTCCTTGATCAGAGCCAGATCCATGATGATCCACGACCATTCATCGAGTTTACCCTGATTATATAGAGCGAATGACTCATTGTTACTAATCCCGAGTTTATCGTATACCCACTGCCAGGTTGAAAGATAGTCCACCAACACGCGGTCCATATCGAAACAGACAAGCCTCCCCACCATGTGAGCGCCTCACTCCCCTGGCCATTCTTGATAATGCAACTGAATCTGTTTGACCTGTTTGCCGAGAATGTAGAGTATGAGTGACGACATGATGGCCAACAGCCCGATAATGGTCACAGCAAATGTCGCCAGTGCCACACCAAGTGATACGCTGTTTACCTCGTCGAAAGTTCCGATGACGTCACGCGAGAGAATATAACCGACAGTGAACAACACCACTCCGGGAATACCGAAACTAATCAGTGGGTGCTTGGATTCAAGCATCCAATAGAATAACTGGGCGAATCTGGAGGCGGTAGCGAGTGATTCCCGCTGGCTTACTGGAAGCGGTTCTTTATTGCGGTTGACCCGTACATTGAGTTTTTGTGGCAGATTCAGAGGTTTGCCGTGTGGATTGGCCTCAGCCAGCGCCGCCAGCCCATCTGCCGAGCAGGTGATACTCTGGAATGGAGCATCGGAGTAGGTCAATTCCTCGGGATTCTTTGTCTCCTCTGTGTCCTCGGATGCCGAGAAAACCATGTCGACATCGTAGCGCATCCGACAGCGGTTCACCGCGACCGGTAAATCACGCAGTTTCCAATTCGGCTCGATACGCACAACCAAGGTTGATGATTCACTACCCTCGACAAATAATGCCGCCGCAACTTCGGGCACCGTCGCATCCGGGTGCAGGCTGTGTATGCTCACCCCTTTCTCCCCTTCGACCAAGGCGACGGTGTCGTCTTTACTACCCAGATCAATGACGTGGATATCTTCACTGAAGTCCTTCGCCCGAATGATTGAACTGATGATTCTCAGTTCCTGGTCACACACGACAAAGGCAATGCGGATAGCGGCCACGGACACCGCTGGTGGTGGGCTGGGTTCAAAACCTTCGCTGGGCAAGAGCAATAATCATCGTTCATCTACTGCCCTTCATGCGCTCCGGATGGGCAGTGGGGGTTGTCGTCCCGGCACTCGATGAGGCTGAACACATAATCGGAGTGATTGAGGCCATTCCCGAATGGGTAGATGCAATCGTTGTCGTCAATGACCATTCATCAGATGATACCAAGGGTGTGGCCAGACGAGCCGTAGAGCAGCGTTGCCAAGATGGGTGGGAAGGCAAAGGCTGGGTAATCGACACATTTCCTGAATCTCAGCCGCCGCGCAAGGGGGTTGGTGCCACGATTGAAGCGGGAATGCAATTCATCAGCGCCAAAGCGGGCGCTGGAATTTGGTGCCGGGGGAGACAATGGTGTGTAGCGGTGATGGATGGCGACGGGCAGATGGATGCCGAAGACCTATCGGCAATGATACAACCGATAATCGATGACAATGCCGACCACGTCAAGGGGAGTAGGCAGTTACACCCCTTGGGATTAACCGGCATGCCGATAATCCGACGGATGGGTTCGTGGATTCTCACCCACCTGACCAATCTTGCCACCGGTCTATCATTCAGTGACCCACAATCGGGCTATGCGGCGTCAAGTCACGAGGTGGTGAAGGCCTGGGATTGGGAGAGACATTGGGATGGTTATGGCTACCCCAACCACCGTCTATTGCAATTATCGTTGAATAGTTGGCGTATCAGCGAAGTCCCGGTCAAGGCCATCTACCACGGTCAGAACTCGGATATGAACATATTCTCATTCTTTCTCAAAGTCTCGTCCTTACTGTGGTTCGGATTGCTCAGGCGCGGCTCAAAATGGTACATCGATACTGTGATCAAAGTAAAAACCGATGAATTGTCGAGCGAGGAGAGTATACTGCTTATGTGGTTCGGTGCCTGGCTGGGACTGGTGCTGGCATCGGTTGCAGTAGTCTTGAGAATTCTGTCTTATTGGCAAGCCTCGTGGGTATTGTTGTTCTTCGTGATGGCGATGTACGGTTGTCGACTCATCGACAAAAAGGTCGTCACCGATCGTGCTGACCAGTTCTATGCAATCCGACGGGGAATCGCGACCACCACCGAGGCCCACCACAACTCTAAGGCCGCTGGTAATGATACAACATTCGGCCATCCAGAATAAGCCGGTGTCCCAAATAATCAAGATTCGCAGTATCGGATGGGCCCGTCCGGATTTGAACCGGAGTCAAAAGCTCCCAAAGCTCCTAGCATAGCCAAACTAACCCACGGGCCCTGAGTCTGCGTGAGGACTACCCTTTGTAAGCCTCACTCTAGCAGGCGCCAACAACCTTCGCTGACTCGCACCAGCAATCCTTCGGCCTCGGCCCATTCAGCAATTTGCTCGGGGCTTGCAGAAATACGGTTGCGGGCAATGGTTTTCTGCAGATTATGACGCTTGATATATCCTTTATCATCGG
>DARQ01000031.1:8396-8516 GCA_002503395.1 Euryarchaeota archaeon UBA60
GCTTCTCGCACCGCATTGAGGGTACGCATGGGTGATTTTTCATCTGATTCGGATTGCATATCACTAGTCGGTTCGGGTAATTTCTCTGCTAACTCTCGGCGCAATTCACTTGGCACATTT
>DARQ01000032.1:0-6660 GCA_002503395.1 Euryarchaeota archaeon UBA60
GTTGGCTGACCACCAAGATTGCCCCCGACCGGCTTTCAGCCGGTGATGAATTCGGTTGTTACGGAATCCCCGGGCAGTCTTGGCAAGCCAATGCCGGAGTTGTTGCTTCGGCTTGTCGCAACTATCTTGAAGAGCGTATTTCGGCCTCTCGATGGGGGGATGACCCGCTCTCAATATACACTCCCTCGGGCTTGAATTATGCCGACCATGAAGCGATTTCAAACATCGGTTTCAGCGTCCACGGCGATGAAACCGGTCTACCAAATACAGCATGGCACAATGCCAGTGATGCGCCGTTGAATGTCGAGGATTGGTATAATCTCGGCCGCCGTGGTGGAAGTCTGGAATCTGTCGTCGCCGACTTGGAGCAGGTGCAGTCTGAGGCTATTCTCGGTGGACTTCTCAATTTCTATTGGATTGGCCGCGTCGACGAGGCCACGGTACGCCATGACCGCGACCTCTTGGGATGGTTAGAGGATAGTGACGGATGGTCGACAACTTGGGGTGAAGCATGGTCATATTGGGCCAGCCAGCGTTGCTATCAATTAGCATATAATGACTCTATAGAAGGTGGAGAAAATGGGTTGGCATTCGAATTCATCCGCTCCAGCGTTTGTATTTCTCAGGATGAGAGGGTCTGGCCAGTCCCTCTGACCTGGATAATCGAATTGAATGGAACTCAGGTGGAGCGGGTCACTTCAGGAGTTGGAAACCTGACTGCTTTTACGGGAGAAGAGATGATTCTAGCCCAGGGCTGGTGGCAGGATGAAAACCTACTCTACCTCACGGTAGCACCGAACACCCCCGTCGAAGTCATCACCACAAAATCGGTTGAAGATTTCGATATCACCGGCATCGCCGAGAATTTCAACAATCACTCTTTCGCCATAACCATCGCTGGACATGCAACCGAAGACCTATTCCTGTGGTCGAAACGATTCGACGATTCCAGTCTGCGCTTCACCTGGCTGGTCATCCCCAGAGATGTTGAAGCCCGCCTCTCTTGGTTACCCATCGTTGGAGTAGTTGTCTTCATCGCCTCGGTAGCGGGAACAGTACTACTGGTGAAGAAAGACCGGCAGAGCCGCTCCCTCCCTCTCTCTGGAGAACCCTCGCCATCCTCCTTTTCCAGCGTGAATCCCAGCACCGGTTCCAGTTTAGGTTCTGATTCCGAGGTTGCCAAGGGAGATATCAGTGAGAGTGAATAGTGCTGTCACGCCGCAGGTCGACGCCAGCCCCCGCTAGGCGATATTCGGCTAGAGGTAGCAATTCCTGCCAGACCTGCTCGGGAGCGAACACGCCGGGGGGGATATGTCCGGCCAACATCGCCTCGACCGCGGCAATTGTGACCAATCCGGTGGTCCTCGCCATCGACGACCAGCCACCACCGCCACTATCGAATAATCTTCCCTGCCAGACTAGATTCTCTGATTCGACCGTGACCGACAGTAAGGTTATCTCAGGCCGTAATGGGTCGAATTCCCATTGTCGATACAATTCCTGCAAAGTTGCGACGCGATTTTCTCCAGCCAGCGCCCCATCGTCTCGCAGGGTGATGAACCTGTCTATATGCCCCGGCCATCGAAGAGTATACTCGAGCAGGGTCGGGCAATCGATATCGAGCAGACTGCGCAAGCCATCGGTCAAAAAAGCCTCGAGTTCACCGACCTCGGTATCGGTAAAACTGTGGCGTCGTGATAATGCTGGTTCAGCACATAAATCGCCATCGATGCGAATCCGTGCTTCGCGCTCATATTCTGCAATCACATCGCTGGGTGAGAATGGTGCCATGTACGACCAGCCCTCATCGGGCTGAGCAGGAATACCAGCAACTCGAATCTCAACTTTCAGCGGTTTTTCATCCGCCGCTGCAAGCATTGCACAGGCATTTGCAACCCACAGGTTGGACAAGCCCGGCGCGACCCCGACATCGTAGAGTAATGAGCCGCCATTGGCTTTCGCCAAACCATCCATATGGCGCGGGTCCTCAGGTGTGAATGCCAGATCGACAACCTTGGCGCCGCGCCGTAGTAGTGGTCGGCGGACGAGGTCCCCCAATCTTCCCGGGAGCAGATTGACCCAGATGTCGGCCTGGGTGACGTCGAGAATATCCCGGTGAACTTCTCCCACACCAGCGCCGTTGCTCCGTTTTCCGTATCGGGCGCCACCCTCAGATCCTCCACCGTAGCCTTCGACAGCCGCAGTCCTGCCATCACCATCGATGGGGGCAATATTCCCACCTCCAACAGCGGTGGCGTCGCCGAGAATAGTCTCAGCACCAAGTCTCGCTGCCCACTCAAGGGACGCCGGGTCGAGGTCAACCAAAGTGACCTGATGCCCGGCCTGATACAACTCACTAACTACCAGACGACCGACAAGTCCGGCGCCGAGCACCCGGATTCGGCATGTTCCGTCGGCGTCGGGCATGGTACCCAAACATGGTATTCCGCATTTGAGAATGGCGAAGCCTTCATCCGCCGTTTGAGCCCCCCGCGGGACAGGGACCGCTATGGGGGGTGAATTGCGTATCGACCCGTGGTCGAGTAATCAGTCGACCGACTATGGCAATATCATCTCTCAATTCGGTTTGCAATCGATGAGTGATGTCGAGATTCCCAACCCCTCTCACCTACACCGCCGAGGCCTTATTTTCGCCCACCGTGACCTCGATGTTGTACTCTCAGCGCATTCTGCGGGCCAGCCTTTCGGGGTTCTGACCGGTTTGATGCCAAGTGGTAGGATGCACCTCGGTCATAAGATGGTGATCGACCAGATAAGTTGGTTTCAGAATCTCGGTGCAGATGTGACGATTACCGTCGCCGACTTGGAATCGAATGCAACCAGAGGCCTCAGTCTGGCGCGAGCTCGAAAGGTGGCGTTGGAGGAATACGTGGCAAATTATGCCGCCCTCGGCCTTGATCCCGAGACGACCCAAGTCTATTTCCAATCGACGCGTTCAGCGGTGCAGAAAATGGCTTTCACCTTGGGTCGGCGCACCAATCTGTCCGAGTTTGAGTCAATCTACGGTTTTTCCGGTGATACCAATCTCGCCCATGTACTGGCACCTTTGGTGCAGGCCGGTGACATCCTTCACCCGATGCTCGATGAATATGGTGGTCTGCGACCGATTGTTGTGCCGGTAGGAGTCGACCAGGACCCGCACCTGCGACTTACCCGTGGTTTGGCGGCTAAGAGCAATTGGTTCAATCTCAATAGCCGCAAGGGTGGCGGGCTGACCATCGGACTATCGGTTCAAGACGACAATGCTGCAGCGCTCGGGATTGCTGGGGACGGTAAACTCGACCTCAAGGTCCGCCAATCGGTAATAGACAATATTGTTGCCGAGGTCGCCGACCTCGGATTTGCTGATATCTTACCCAATGCCAAGCATGGCTCGATACAGATACCCTCGGCGACACAATCCGACCGCTCCAGCGTCAGGATGAAGTTATTGCGCCTCGAGCGCAGTATGGGCGGGCTCGGCTTGATGCAGCCGGCCAGCACCTACCATCGTTTCGCGGTCGGATTGACAGGAGATAAGATGTCCTCTTCATTACCTAATACGACTATATTCCTCACCGATGATATTGCCGCAGTTGAGCGAAAGATAAAGCGGGCATTCTCTGGTGGCCAACCGACCGTTGAGGAGCATCGCCGGCTCGGTGGCGACCCCGACATCGATGTTGCATACCAGTACATGATGTACTTCTTCGAGCCAGATGATAAATTTCTCGCCGAGGTCAATGCTGACTACCGTTCGGGAAAGATTCTTGCCGGTGAAATGAAGCAGTTATGCATTGATCGAGCCTGTGAATGGCTGACAAATCATCATCAACTACGTGATCAAACCGGCCACTTGGTCAACGATTTCCTCGCACCTGATGCAAGATAATCCTGTTTCAATTCACTTCGCATCAAACATTTGTGGGGGTAGGTGGGGATGGCATCTAGATTTCATCGGTTGAGAAGATTGCCGGGTCAGCCCCAACCGGCAGGCGCGCAAGTTCTTCACCGGTCAATTCCCTGGGTACGGCATTTTCGTGCAGAATCTGGCTATGTCCTCTCGGGTCGAGGAGAACGACATGAATCTCCTCACTGAAGTCGCCATTTTTCAGCGCCGAAATACGGTCTGATAATTCTTGGCATCGGGAAACTGCATCATCGCCGCCATCTTCGAGCAGGTCTCGGGAAACCAATTCCACAACATCGGCAAATCGTACTAAAAGCCCCTCTACATTGGTCACATAGCCAGCATTGCTGGTGCCTGGATTAACCTCGAGGTCGAGTTCAGGAATACAGACCGTACACGATGAGGAACGGACTATGCGCGCCGAAAGGACCGAGATATCGTCAATACATATCGACCAGCCTCCAGGCTTGGCGCCATCGGCAGGGATGAAATCGGTTTGTCGCCAACCGCACTCATCACAGAGCAGTGTGACCTGTGTATGCTCGCCGAAGTAAGGGATTTCGGCGCTGTGCGCTCGCATCATCAATTTTCCTTCAGTAAGGCATATCGGGCAGGGAAGTTCCACAACCGAGTCCATCTTCGACACCTCATGCTTCGGCGACGAATGATTCGTTTTCCACCCCTCTGATTCCCCGGCAACCGGGCGGGAGCAGGAGCAATCTGGAATCGGTTAATTGGATGATCTGACCGCCGATATCACCTTCGATGAAGGTCGATAGTTTATCTATGGCGATGGCGAATTCAGTCTCTCGGGTTAGTATGCGAGACAGTTCGACGATGACCGCATCACCTTCGCTTACCCAATCGAGAAGTTGTGATACACCTGCCAATTCGTGCAGGACCCCGCGGTGGAATACCATCCCATCGCCGAACTGTGGCACCGGCGCCTCGGCAAATAATTCCCCTAGGTCATGATAATCGACATCGGTTGTCGGCGGGCGATGCACTGTGCTACCGGCACTGGGCATCGAAAAAGTCCTGATTGGTGATGAGCCACGCATCTCATCTGCAACCGAGGGTAGGTTGCCCACCTTGCCAGACTCGATTTTCGCCGCTTCGATAATCGATTTAGGTTCATTTGAATCGGTTGCTGAAACTGCATCTGAAGTTGGAGAAGATGCAGTCGTGCTCGGCTCCGGGGACTCTTGCGATAACTCTGGTGCGGGTGTCGGAGCCGGTTCGAGTGTTGCTTGAATGGCAGTAGATTCGATGTTTTCTGCTGCAAGTGTGTCTGCTGGTTGCGTATCGGGAGCGCTTCCTGTGGCATTGACAACCGCTTCACGGATCGCCGCGAAGGCATCGAGTGAGGACTGTTGTCGGCCATCTTCCCCCGCTCCTACTGCGGCTTTATCCCGCCCCCGCCGAGACCCCTTTCTCTCCTTCCTCCGCCGCGCCATGCGGTACTGTGGTCGCTCGTGGCTCAATAACATGAGGGCAGATTCGCAAGCGATGGTTTATCGTCGGGTTGATAAGGGGCTGGCGACACGACACCTCAAGCCTCAAGTGCTGCCGCCTCGCAACCTTATCCGTTGGGGACGTCGGGCTCTTCTGAGGAAAACCAGACAATACTGCAAGGCTCACACCGAACCGTTTGAGAACTGGAAAAACAATTCACAATAATACTCAAGGGTAAAAATGGAGATGAAAAAATGGTAATGGACGTAACCCAAGAGCATATGAAGACCGGCACCAGTACCCTCGGAATCTGCTACAAGGGTGGTGCCGTTGTCGGTGCCGACCATCGGGCTACCATGGGACATTTCATCGCTAACAAGTCGGTCAAGAAGTTATTCCAGATCGATGAAAACCTAGCTTTGACCACGGCCGGTCTGGTCGGCCATGCCCAGAGCCTGTCGAGAACCTTGGCTGCTGAGACCACCCTGTTCCGCCTCAAGCGCGGCAAGAAGATGACGGTCGAAGCGGCGGCGACCCTGACCGCCAATATTCTCTTGGGCCGCCCATATTGGGTACAATTACTGATTGTCGGATGCGATGACACTGGTCCTAGCGTTTACTCGATTGATGGTGCTGGTGGCTCGATTCCAGATGATTATTGTGCGACCGGTTCCGGCTCACCCTACATGTATGGGGTGCTCGAAGACGGATACAAAACCGGGATGACCCAGAAGGCAGCCCTGTCTTTGGCTGTCCGTGCCCTTTCCGCCTCCGGTCAGAGAGACTCGGCCAGCGGCAATGGTATGGACTTGGCGGTAATCAACAACAAAGATGGTTTCCGACAACTTTCCGAGAGCGAGGTCAGCGCTCTGGTCGATTCACTAAAGTGATTTCACACTCCATCCCTGCTAGAGGGATTCCTTGCCGCGAGGCGAAGATGATTTTCATCAGGTTTGGACGAGAACAATAGGAAGTGATTGAATGCGATTGACGTTCAAGGAAATACGTGACGAAATAGGAAAAATTGTGCCAAAAGATATCGACTACCAAGTGACATTGGAGGCTGCCAGCATCGCCATCGTCACCACTACACCGGCAAAGTTCGGTGGCGGCGATGGTCTGGTTGGAAAGATTGCCAAGAGTATCAAGCGGCGCGTGGTGATACGTCCTGACCCGAGTATAATGCTAGATGAAGATGAGGCTATCAAGGTTCTCAATGAGGTGATTCCCGAAGAGGCTGAAATCACCGATACTTGGTTCGATGGTGCAATCTCGACGATTATCGTTCATTGCCG
>DARQ01000032.1:6743-9269 GCA_002503395.1 Euryarchaeota archaeon UBA60
GTTGAGCGCACACCGCCGCTTGAATCCAAGACCATCCATGATGTGTTGAGTTATCGCTGTGCTCACAGTGAGGAGCGCAAGAAATTACTCAAGGAATTCGGCCTCAATATCTACCGGCCGACCCGCCCCGGACAGGCTTGGGTTCGCACCACCGCCTTAGGCTCATATCGTGAGGTTGGACGAGCTTGCCATTATCTCACCACCAATGAATCTAGAGTGATGATCGACGTCGGTGTCAACATTGCCAGCGATACCGACCCAATGCCCTATTTCAACGCCCCCGAGGCTCTACCGTTGGAGAAATTGGATGCGGTTATTCTCACCCACGCCCACCTAGACCACGCGGGAATGCTCCCGGTGCTGTTCAAGTATGGCTACAATGGACCAGTGTACTGCACTCCACCAACTCGGGATCTGATGCTTTTATTGCAGACCGATTATCTGAAGGTCTCCTCAGCCGAAGGTAAGCGCCCGCCATACGAGATGGAACATATTCGCGAATGTATGAAGCACGTCGTCGATGTCGATTGGAATGAGACCACCGATGTTGCACCCGACGTAAAGTTGACTTTCCATAATGCCGGACATATCCTCGGTTCTTCATCGGTACACCTGCACATCGGTGAAGGTAAGCACAATATCGTCTACACCGGGGACATGAAGTTCGAGAAATCGTGGTTATTCGATGCCGCCAGCGTTCGCTTCCCCAGGGTTGAGACACTGGTCATAGAATCCACCTATGGGGCGGCCGGAGACTTCCAGCCATCCCGAGAAGAAGCCACTCAGGAACTGCAGGACGTAATCCGGCGGACCCTGGCTCGCAATGGCAAGATGATGTGCCCGGTCTTCGCGGTCGGGCGCAGTCAGGAAGTGATGATAGCGATCGATGAATTATTCCGCAACGGCGATGTCGAGCCGTGCAATGTCTACCTCGATGGAATGATTCTGGAAGCGACGGCAATCCATGCCTCCCACCCCAAATATCTCACCGCAGACCTGCGTCGCAGTCTGATGCAAGATGATGAGACCAACCCCTTCACCAGCCGGTGGTTCAAACAGGTTCAGGGTCGTGATATGCGGGAATCAATCGTCCTCGACCCCTCACCATGCATTATTCTGGCGACCTCGGGAATGATGAATGGTGGCCCGATAATGGAATACTTCCGCAATTGGGCTGAGGCCGAGCGAAATTCACTCTGCTTCGTCGGTTATCAGGCCGAGGGAACACTTGGGCGCCGCCTGCAGAAAGGATTTGGCGAGGTGCCGCTGAAGATAGATGGTCAGACCCATATGGTAAAGGTCGGCTGTGAAATGATCACCATCGACGGTTTCAGTGGACATTCAGACCGCAAGCAGTTGATTGACTACTTCGCGCAGATGAGCCCGAAACCGAAAAATGTAATCTGCCATCACGGAGATTATCATAAGTGCAATGAGTTAGGTCATTCCCTGCGGGAGAAATTCCACGTCCGCACCTGGGCACCTAAGAATCTAGAGACCATAAGGCTCTATTGATGAATCAGTGAAACTACCAGGCAATAGAGCCGGGGATTCATCCTTATTCAAGACGTCATTCCTAACCACGCCCAATACCGGTTCAGAGCACAGAATATAGGCGTTTGTGGCGGTTATAATGGCAGGTCAAAGCCGTCTTCAAGAGGGTCGGGTAGTCTTTGTGGTGAATCGTTTCCTGGGCCTTGACCACCAAGCAGTAAACCAGCACTGTGCGCATCACTGCCCCTTCCTTTCTCACCGAGTACTCCTGCGGTAGCCCCGCGACCTACCGCTCCGGAGGCACCAGCTTCGTCCCCCCAAGCCGATGAAACGGTGAAAACCAGCAACATCGCAGAAAGTAGGAAGAACACCATCCATGGGCTTGAGGCAGCGGTTCCCGAGAGAAATATCGCAGCGAAGAGCAGGACGATTACCCCGCCGATGACCAAAGGACGGGAAATGTTCTGCATAGAGGTCGCTAGACCGCCTTCTTGATGAACCCCACCGCTTCGTGCATTGGCCATGTTCTCCAAGGCCTCGGCGCCGAAACCACGCACCTCCACATGCCCCGGATGGTTGATGACTGCGGTTGCACCATGGGGTGAGAATGACGAAGATGCCTATGACCAAGGCTTGGTCGAGTTAGGTCTGGGTGACGCCCGCCTGATCCGCGTCGAAGGAGCGATGTTGCCGTTGGGATTTGAGGCGGTTCCCATTCAGGACCTGCCAATGGGGGCGCTGGTCGAGTGCCACTTGGCTGTCGCTCACTGCGGGGATGGTGCAACGGCTTGTGCCGGGGTGGCCTGGGCGACAGCAACCACACCCGAGGGTGATGATTGTGCAATCGTCGCGACCCTGTCGACCGAACTAGATTTCGAAGAGACTGAATTGCAACTCAAGCGCAACCTGCAACGCCGCCTTGCGAGTCGAGATCTGGAAGTGGCGGCATTCGATGTTGCCGTCGATGAAGTGACGGCAGGACCCGAGCATTACGGAGTCGCCCTTGCGGCGTTGATATTGCCGAACAGCCTG
>DARQ01000032.1:9331-9684 GCA_002503395.1 Euryarchaeota archaeon UBA60
CCACCGGTCGTGCCGGAATCCGCCCGGCCGAACTCGCCCACAAGGCACCGGCGGCCAAGGTGATGCGGCCGGGTGCAAGGCGCAGTTCTGAAGATGGCGATTCCGACTTCAGTCTCTAAGCGATAGGCTTGAAGGCCGGCGGCAACTGGCAAGACCATGGAATTGCCGCCATGGGATGCCTTGCGATGTGGTGAGTGTGAGGAGGTTTTTGCTCGTAAGCGTGGCGCCCTGCCGAGATGTTACCGCTGTGGCAAGTCCGGCGAGGATGGCATCACAATAGTCGGTACCGCCGAAAATCCGCACGAATTGCAAGCGCTGATAGCGATGGCAAATGTGCCAAGTGAATTGCGCCG
>DARQ01000033.1:0-132 GCA_002503395.1 Euryarchaeota archaeon UBA60
CTCAATCGGGTCGCCACCCGGCCATGATTCGAATTCATCGGCGGGGCGATATCGGCTAGGGTCATCACTGCTCGAGTGCCCCCCGGTGCGGTAGGTGTAAATCTCGATGAAAGTAGGTCCTTTTCCAGCCCG
>DARQ01000033.1:194-3383 GCA_002503395.1 Euryarchaeota archaeon UBA60
GTCATTGCCGTCGACGCGGAACGACGGAATGTCATAGGGAATGCCGCGGGCGGCAAATGTCGACCCTCCGGTGGCGAGGTTGGCATGGGTCGAAATCGCCCACTGATTGTTCACAACGTTGAGGATTATCGGCGGCTTGAAGACACTGGCGAAATTCAAGCCGTAATGGAAATCACCTTGGGCACTGGTGCCATCTCCGAGCCAAGTGATGGTGGTTTGGTCATCGCCCTTGTAGGCGCTGGCCATAGCTACCCCTACCGCCTGACTGAATTGGGTGCCGACCGGGCTGGATATGGAAATGAAATGTCCTTCACGCCACGAGTAGTGCACTGGCATTTGCCGGCCGCTGATATTGTCCTCGATATTGCCGATACAGTGGCAGATCATGCTGACCATGTCCCGGCCCCGAACGAATTGCGCACCGGGTTGGCGATAGGAGGGGAAGATCCAGTCCTTCTCATCCAGCGCCATGGTTTGGGCGATGGCGATTGCCTCTTCACCCAGTGAGCGCATATAGAATGACAATTTTCCAGTCCTTTGCATCTTCATCATTCGGTCATCGAAGATCCGCAATCGCAACATGTAGCCCAGGCCGATCAACATATCCTCCGCCGTCAGTTTGGGGTCCCACTCTCCCTTGGCGAGACTATCATCATCGAGAACCCTGACCAATCCCGAGGTGTGCGGGATGGTTTCCGCGGTAGTACAGGTGATGGGGTCGGGACGGGGTAAATCCCCCGGTTTCTCCTTCCACGGGCCACCGAAGTCGGCAGAATCACCGGGGCGAAATGGCGCGGTGGGAATGGTATAAGGGGTAGTTGTCGCATCACTCCTCTCACCCATATTCTCACCTGCCGTCCTTCCTTTCTAAGCATTGCCGAGGTCATGTTCTGCTACCAGACCCCGGGCTTTGTGCAATAATTCCCCTGCTCGATATGACGAGCGCACCAGTGGGCCGCAGGCTGAAGCGAGGAATCCGATGCTCTCGATTTCCTGCTCCCATTCGACATATCTATCAGGCTCAGGAAAGCGCTCGACCGGTAGATGCTTGGCCGAAGGGGCAAGGTACTGCCCTATGGTAACTAGATCCACTCCTGCTTGCCGCAATAGTTGCAAGGCTTCACTGACTTCTTCATCGCTCTCTCCGAGCCCGACCATCAGTGAAGACTTGGTCAGTATATCTGGGCGCAGTCGCTTGGCCTCACGCAGAATCTCAAGAGACTGAGCGAAGGTTGCCCGATGGTCGCGCACGGTCGAATCCAAGCGTGGCACACACTCCACATTATGGGCGAAAACATCGATGTATAAACCGTCCAATAGTACGGCAAGGTCCGAGAAATCGCCGGCCAGGTCCGAGCATAGCAGTTCCAGCGTCACCTCGGGGCACTGCAGGTGCACCGCCTCGAGACAGCGGCGATAGTGTCCAGCGCCACTATCAGGCAGGTCATCACGGTTGACCACCGTGATAACGGCGTGCTTAAGTTGCATTAATTCGACCGCAGTCGCCAGGTTTTCCGGCTCTTCAGCATCTAGTGGCGGCGGCGTCTTGATACTGCCGACAGCGCAGAAACGACAGCCGCGGGTGCATTCCTGGCCGGCGACCATGAAGGTCGCATCTCCGGCTGACCAGCATTCATGGATATTGGGACACTTCGCCTCTTGGCAGACGGTGTGCAGGGAATGGTCGGCGACCGCATCGCGCATCGCATTGTATTTCACCTGACGATTGCCGCTGGGCAGGGTGGTGCGAAACCATGCCGGTAGGCGTCCACGCCGAGGATGGCCATGCAGGCCAGCCTTTGGCATCCTTACCGAAGCGCTTGCTCCACCAGCGTCATTTCCAACAGATCCATCGTCACCACTGGCCAAGCCGGTTCCGGAGCCCAACCCCGAGCTCAACTCCGGGAACGGCATCGGGCTGTCGCTCATGGGTTTGCCCTGGTTGGTCGCCATGGGTAGTCGTTGAGCCATCTATCGTCCCTTCGGGACGAGCCATTCGCGGGTTCCGCATCAAGGTTGGCCTTGCTCTCGATGAATTATTCAGCCACATTTGAAGAGTTATGAACTAATGGAAGCGGCATGGACGGCCAGGCACATGTAGTACCGACGCGTTCTGAAAAGGTTGCATTTGTGACCGGCGGCAGTAAGCGAATCGGCGCTGAAATATGTCACCATTTATCTGCCTCAGGATTCGGTATCATAGTTCATGCATATCGTTCTATAGTGAAATGTAAAGAACTGGTTGACGAGATTAACCGTTCTGGTGGGTGTGCAGAGATGGTCATCGGCGACCTGTGCGAGTCGGAGAGCCGAGACGCGGTCATCTCGGCGGTTCTCGGCACCAAGATTTACCAAGGAGGTGGCGGTATCGACCTATTGGTCAATTCCGCCTCATTATTCACCGATAGCAAATCTCTAGACGCCCTTCAGCAGGCCACAGCTCGAGAAGCGATGTTCGCTCTTCATGTCGACGCCCCGCGCCATCTCGGCGCGGCGTTCAGAGAATCTTTGGCTGCCAGAAACGGTTCCATCATCAACATCATCGACGCCCTGCTCGAGCGCCCTGGTATTGGCTATGCGGATTATAGCGCCAGCAAACGCGCCCTCGCCGATTTGACCATAGAGCAGGCACTGGAATCTGCTCCTGAAATCAGGGTTAATGGAATCGGTCCGGGAGCGATTCTAGCGAGTCGTTCGGAACGTGGATTGGAACAACAAATTGCAGAATTAGTGCCACTGCAACGGTGGGGTGAGCCGGCTGACCTCGCCGCTACGGTAGTGTTTCTGGCCGAATCGAATTACATCACCGGACAGATAATCAATGTCGACGGCGGCTTGTCGCTTAATCGCTGAGTCGATTCAACCCGACATGTCAGCATATGACTTGGTCAGAGCTGTGACGCCGCGCCCAATGTCCTCGACCGATATATCGCTACTGAGACTGAAGCGCAGTGATGAAAGTGCGCTCGATTCCGAGATTCCCATCGCTAACAACACGTGACTGGCCTTACCTGCCGTGGCGGTACAACCACTGCTCGGAGAGATCAACAGCCCATTGATTCCGCACTCGATGACGAATGGTTCGGCCAAAACAGATTCGATGCACAGATTCATGATTCCCGGGGCACAATTCTCCGGACTTATCGTCCAGCACTTCCTCCCCAGTTCTGATTTCACTATAGAGTCAGC
>DARQ01000033.1:3500-4271 GCA_002503395.1 Euryarchaeota archaeon UBA60
GTCGAGTCAAAGCGGGAATCCGCCCCAGCGCCGTGAATCAACGGCGCGAGCACCTCTCCGGCCTTGACAATCAATACCCCTATTCCGCTCGGCCCGCCGATGCTCGCGGTATCGAGTGACAGGCTGTCAACGCCTAGCTCGGCAAAGGACAACGGAATCCGCCCGATGCCGGCGCGTCCATTACAGTGAATCTTCGCCATTGGTGAGATTTCTCTGACTGACTCAACCAATTCGGCAATCGGTTGAACCGCGCCGGTCTCCTCGTTTACCAGATGAGATGAGACCAGTGCGGTCTTGGAGTTGATGATGCCCTTGGCCAGCACCAGGTCGACAACCCCCCCTCGGTCTACAGGGATGGTCGCCAAGCCCCATCCTTGTTTCTCGATTTCACGGGCACAGTTCAAAGTGGTCAAGGGTTCAGTCGCGAGCACCGCAAGAGATTTCCCAACCGACTGATGACGTTTTGCAAATCCCTTCAGGGCGAGATTATCGGCTTCGGCGATACCGCTGGTAAAGATGACCTCACTCGGACTGCAGCCGACTCTTGCAGCGACTTTGGCTCTCACTCTGGTGTAGAGGTTCTGTGTTGCCTCACCGAGGGGGTGAAGGCTATTCGGGCTCGAGTTGAGACTCGTCCAAGGTTGCATGGCTGCGATGACCTCAGAATTGACCTCAGCGGTGGCCAGACCATCGAAGTTGACCAAGTCGGTCATATGTTCACCACCGGGGGGTATGTCTTGAGGTTTGACCCTCGCTCTTCAAGTGAGGGGC
>DARQ01000033.1:4407-17743 GCA_002503395.1 Euryarchaeota archaeon UBA60
AAAGTGCAGAGAGTGGGATTTGAACCCACGAACGTATCACGACCGGAACTTAACTCCGGCGCCTTTGACCAAGCTCAGCCATCTCTGCACCACCTCGCAGAATGCTTGGGGCTTTGAAACGGTCGGCTGTTGAGTATGGTGCGAATATTGATGCAGACCTCACCCCAACTACACAAACCGTTTTATTGGGCGGATACAGGCCTCTCTAGTGAGGCCGATGATTAGTCGTACGAGCCAAAGCGCAGTGAAAGTGTTTCCCACGCCCATCACGAGCCCACGGCGGGCTCGTATCTTCATCTCGGTATTCCTCGTTTTCCTGATGCTTTCCTCACTTGTTCCGTTGCTCACCCCGCCACAACAGTCAAACCCGTATCATGGCCAGTCACTCGAACTCTCTGAAGAAGTCGAGTCACTGCGTGCCGGTGAAGATACCTTGTACGACTATGACCTGTACGTGGCGGCCGAAAATCAGACCGCAGGAGGTGATGGTTTCATCACCACCGAGAGGCCCGATGACGGTGATCAAGAAGACTCCAGTGCAATTGAGGGAATAGAATTCCGCTCTGCTGAAATGGTCTCAGATTTACAAATATATGGCAAAGGCTCAACTGAGTCTCCCGAGATTCGGATGTACTACTACCTACAATTCACCGGTCAAGAAGGCTCAACCGCAGATGTCACCATTTCCTTGGAAGCCGGCGGTTTCCAAATCGCCGACAAGACCTTCAGTATCGACGACCCATGTAATAGCGGATTATTCCAGAGTAGTTGCGCCTACAACGGTCGAGAAATATATTTCGATGATATTTCCAATGATGGATTCTCTATTCCCTCCGGAAAACAATTGGTGATTCGCATCGATGCTGAGGCTACGTGTGAAAGTGGCGATGGCGGCAACCCCATCGGCGGCAGTTCCTGTGATGTCAGAGTCGCCTATGGCAATGTTGACAATAGTGGTAGCTCGGGATTCACGAAAATCGAGGTGCGTGCCAATGCGATGGCCAATAGCGAGGTTCGAATACACAAACTCGGCGGCGCATGGAACGACGCTCAGGTTACTGAATGGTATCCCAACCACACACCCGAGCACCGCACCATGCAATTCAGTATCGATGTCCGCAACTCGTTTGGCCGCTACGACATCAACCAAGTGAAGTTACAACTTATTTCACCTGGCGAAACTTCCTTTCCGTTTGAGAAGGTTTTCTCCAACAACGAGTTGAAACTCGACAACCAAGGACTGGTTGGTAACTACAACTGGACCTATAATGCCGGCATCGCCCCCGGCGAATACGGAATAAAATTGGAGATTACCGACTTACAGGGTCATTCGGTGATTTTTGAGCATGACGGAATCGAGATGCTAGAGGTCGGGGTTTCGATTGAGTTGGGAACCGCTCAATCCGATAACCTGCTGGTCGCCCCGGGTAAGACTTCGTCGGTGGAATTCCTCCTCGCCCATATCGGCTCATCCGGAATTGCGGTCGAGGTTGACTTTGCTCTGCAACAGAGTCTAGGCACGGGATGGTTGGCAGACTTCGATCAACCGGGGGGATATTATCTCAGCGGCGGTGGTTCTTTCGCTCGCCCTATTCTCTCGGTCACAGCACCAGAGGATGATATGACCAACACCCCCGATACGATTACCATCATCGCCCGCGCTTATGCCGATCAAGATGGCGATGGCACCGATGAGGAAGTCCAAGTGGTGACGACCACCATCGGTGTCGAAGAGGTCGGCGTATTCGCCCCTCCCAGAATTAATGTCTATACGGATTTGGACCATCAAAAGGAAATAGCCGACTCAGCCCGCCCCGAAGCCTATGATGAGACGTTGTCTCACTTTGTCGCCGCCGACCAGACCGGTCGATTTTGGCTCGACATCCTGAACTCGGGTTTCGACGAGGATAGGTTCCGCATCAAGGTCAAGGATATTCCAGAACAGTGGGATGTTGCCATCTACGACAATATGACCTCGGTCGGGTTGGAGAAGCAGCAAGCCGCTTGGCTCACGCCAATAATCCAAAGCCACTCGGTGGACAATTTCTTCATCGAGGTATATCCCCCGCCTGAGCGTGACGGAGAGGACTCCGGAATACTTGAAATCGAGGTGCTTTCCTCTGGTGATGATGAATTGGTATCCACAATTCAATTCACCCTGCACCGCACCTTTGGCGTCTATGCTGAAGTGATTTACGACCCATATGGTCTGCCCGATGGCCACATCGGACCGTTTTCAGCCGGGGCCGAAATCGACATGACCATCAGAATCTCAGCGCAATCGGGAAACAGTAGCGTGGTTACTCCTTGGCAGATTCGAAACCCGGCGAGTCTGGACAAGAATCTTGAGGCAGAAAACGGAATGTATGGTCGTTGGGATTGGACCATCACCTTTGCTTCCAACGGCACCTTCGCTCCGAAGGTCGACCTAGCGGCAAATACCAGTGAAGAGATTAATCTCAATATCATCACCAAATCAGGCTTGGCGGCAGGAAACCACACGATTTACCTACGCATCATCGAGGAAGGCGGTAACGATGAGGCGCGATATTTCGACCTGCCTCTGAAGTTCGAAATCGGCCGTGACCAACCCGATGACATACAGGTAACCCAGAAGAGTGAGTTGACACCGTTCTCCGCTGGCGAGACTCGTGAGATGTCGTTCAAGGTCTACAACGGCAACAACATCGACTTGACGATGCTGGTATCGGTCAATTCACCCGAAGGTTGGGAAGTCTCGATAAAAGATAATCCGCTGCTATCCGTTCCCGCTTTCTCGGAAGGTAATTTCACTGTTTCCGTAAATGCTCCCGACAGCGTCCGCCACGGTGATGACTTCACCTATACCCTTGAGATTCGCCCGGTAGATAGCGAGATTCACTTCGGCGAAGATTTCACTGTGCGCAAAAACGTTAACGTCGAAGTCGAATCGGTTGGTATCGACCGTTTGATGGCCGAATTGAGCAACCCACGAATGCCGACAATCATCGCCTTCGTCGCTATAATCTTCCTTCTCGGCATCGGCTTCTCACGTCGCCGCGGCGGCGTGGTTTACGAAGAATTTGAAGACGAAGAATTCGTTGACGACGGGCAAGATGGTGAAGGCAGCGCCTCTGGTCATCTTGGCTCAGACGGTCTGGAAATGGAGAAGAAAACCATCGATATACCGACGCCGGTCATCGATGATGATTTGGAGTTGCTCGATGATGAACTCGATGACGACGAAGGCCACAATGAATCGTAATGAAGTTCGTCCTTCGTAAAGGGATTTCTCTTCGCTTTACCCTCCTTGCGTCTGCGGCTATGGTACTTAGGTGCCGAGAGATAATTCTCCAAAATAATTGATGTAGGACTAGAAATAGATATTTGATTCCCCTTAGGGGAATCGTCCGAACAATGCTCCACGTCCATTAAAAGGGTTAAGCGATGGGTTCGCCTCATGTCTGAGTATGCCAGTGAGAGCCCCGTCTTCACCACCTCCCTGACCTCACGTAAGAGTAGGCGTGCATTCAGTTTGGTATTGCTGATGATGCTGTCGACTGTGATCGGCATGGAAATGGCCGCCTGGGAAGCGATGGCACTCAATGACCAGGACGGCGATGGGCTCTCCTATGGACTTGAATATCTCATCAATACCCAGCCTCAGGACCCGGATTCAGATAACGATGGCCTGCCCGATGGCTGGGAGTGGAAATACGGTCTCGATCCGACCGATGGTTCTTCCATCGGTGTCAATGGCGCTACCGGTGACCAAGATGGTGATGGCATGACCAATCTGCAGGAATATCTCTACAAACAGCCGAGTACCTGGGATTTGGCTTCGACCCCTCAGGTTCTCGATAATGGAGTCTGGTGGAATGGCACCGTGCCGGTGCGTAATTGGAATGAGGAGAATGCGATGCAGTATTCACGACCCGGATGCGGTGATGCTGGAAGTGATGGTACCGGTAGCATTATCCTATGCGACGAGGACCCGGTCGGCAATATCTGCACCGATGGCATCGACAACGACCGAGATGGTCTGGTCGATAGTGCAGATAGCGATTTCGACGGTGATGCCGATTGTTCCTCCAACGATGACGATGGCGACGGGCTTTACGATGAGGATGTCGATGGCTGGGATACCGATGGCGATGGCTTGCCCGATGGCTGGGAAGCGGCCAATGGACTTGATGCAACCTCTCCTTCCAATGATGATGGCTACGGCGGTGACCCGGATAATGACGGGCTGATCAATATCTACGAATACGCCAATCCGACCTGGACCACACAGTGCAGCGGCATCGATTGTTGGCGCCCTGGCCCCTCGACCGCGGCGATGACCGAGACCGTCTCCCCATGTGACCCGGCGGCTGGGATAGGCCCCAACGGTTGCCAGAGCAATACCGCTGAAGTCGATGGGATTACCAGTACTGACCCACAAAACCCGGACACCGATGGTGACGGACTGAACGATTCCTACGAGGCTCTGGTGCTATTGACCGACCCGACCTCCCGTGATACCGATAACGACGGTATCGATGACGGTGTTGAAGTCAATGGGGCGTACGGGGTTCCCGGCCAGGCCAGCAACCCTCGAAATAACAACACCGATGGCGACCAATTCGACGATGGTGACGAAGATCTGAATGGAAATGGGGTCATCGATGCTGGAGAAACCGATCCGACCCGAAGAGAGGATTCCGGCGACTTTGATAATGACGGAATCGAGAATTGGGAAGAAAACATGTCTTGCACCGCGTGGAATGTCTTCGATACCGATTCCGGGGGCGTCGGTGATGGTGATGAAAGAAATGTCACCCACAATACCGACCCGTGTATGTCGATGGTCAGCGCGACCGGAAATATCGTCACATGGACTGCTTCTACCAGCCGTCTCACCTTGGCCGATGGCACCGGTTTCAATCCTGCCGGTGGTATCGGATTCTACAACAATAGTGGTGCCTTGAGCGCATTCGCCTATTCCACTGTGGTAAACGATGTTCTCTTCGGGGTCAGTCTTGCCCCTCCCGTGGGTGTGACCACGGTTGAATCGCACAATGGTTCTTGGTGCCATACTCTGGCAACCAATGATGGTACTCTGTCGACCTGGCGGAATTACTGTGATGATGATTACAAGGATACCGATGGTGATGGACTTGCCAATTGGCAGGAATTACTCGGCACTTTCGGTTTCTTCTCCAATCCCACTCTGGTCGATACCGATGGCGACAACGTGAATGATTACGACGAGGTGATGAATGGTACCGACCCCGGCGAGCCGTGTTGGAATAACCTCGATACCGATGGCGATGGCATCAACGATTACTTTGAGACCTCGACCGGGTGCGACCTCATCTACGTCGGGGTGATGAATGGTTCAGTCGATGGTTATGTGACCGACCCGACGCAGATAGATACCGATAATGGCGGAATCGACGATCGCCAAGAATACTTTGACGGTACCAATCCTGAAAACGACCCGACAGACGATATCCACTTGGCAGATACCGATGGTGATGGTATTCCCGATGTCGTCGAGAATAATTCCGGGCTGAATTGGCTCAACCCTGATACCGACGGCGGTGGAATGCTTGACGGTGATGAATGTCCCCAGCCTTTTTGGTACCTAAATTGCATCGGCGCACCTTTCAATCCCCTCGACCCCAGTGATGACATCACTCTCGACCAAATTGTATTCTTCGCCAATAATACCACCGGAGTGGTCGATAACGAACAGCCGCATTATTGGCGTCTCCACACTTACGATTCCTATACCGGCGCGGCATATGCAGCCTATGATTCGGTACATCCATCGACCGAGATTATGGTTCCCTACGGCAATGCCACCCATCTCGCGTCATCTTCGTTTGGCAATGACTCGGTTACTTGGCAGGTCAATTTCGTCAATGGCATTTCAACTGGCCCGATTCCGTTACCTGCATATTCGAGTAACTTGACATTCTGGTTCGACCCGGCGGTGCAGGTTGAGCGTAGCAACGACACTCATCGCTACAATGTCATCGGCGGATTCCTCAATGAATTGTGGTCGGTGCAGGCCGAGAACTATTTCGATGCAACCACCCAAGCTAATACCGTTGCTAATTCCAGTGCAATTTACGAGACTATTCTGCCATCGCAGTTGACCAACATGAGTATGCCGGAATCCCAAGTTTTCAACATAACCAACGGTGTCATTTCCGACTCTGGGGCGACCTCGGCCTGGGGTAAGTCTCAGGCCCTTGTCGATTTCCTCACCAACGCTGATGCCAATGCGACCGATTTCAAGATAAATTACAACGGTTCACAGGTTCCAGACCTCGTCGATATCAGTATGCATATGCTAGTCTCAACCAAGGAAGGGACATGTTCTGAATATGCCACTCTGATGACTACCATGGCGCGTTTGGCCGGCCTACCGGCTCGCATGGTGAGCGGCTACAAGGATGGTGAGTGGTCGGGCACCGGATATGCGGTCAGCAGTAATCATTTCTCCTACTGGACCGAAGTCAACATGCAGACCAGCCCTTCGAGCGGTGGTCTGGATCTAGGCTGGGTTCCTTTCAACCCCTGCCCACCGGCAGAATCGATGGAAGTTGTGAACCTGACTTCATCTTTATACACCTGGGACCGAGATGCGTCTTCTTCGATTAATCTAAGTGGACAATTGCGCTTTGCCGACAACCAAACTGTCGCCGCCCATGAGACCGTAAAGGCCTACCTTGCACCGGTAGGAGCAGCGTACTCGACAATGGAGATAGGTTGGGAACTCGGCGCAGCAAATACCGATGAGAATGGCAATTTCACCATCAATGGCACACCCATCGATGCCTCGCCACCCGGATTTGGGGTAATCGTCTTCAAGCCGGTTAGAATGGGCTACGTCTCGGATACCAATATCGTCTCTTCGATACTCATCAATATCACCGATGATGTGGTGATTAGCCAATTGGCCCCCAATCCTGTCGGCAATCCGGTGATTGGTGCCGGAGCATCGACGACGATGACCGGGAAAATAGAATATGAGAATCCTCCGGTTGAAGGGATTGAAAACCTCGCCACGCACACAGTGTTCTTTTCATACAACAGTTCAATCGATGGGGCTGTCAACCTATCGACCGTGGTTGGTCAAGATGGCTTCTGGTCATTTGATCTCGCGCTCGATGCCAATGAACCGCGTGGCAACCTGACCGGTACACTGTGGTTCGGTGGCTGGAAGGACACTTCAATTTCGATTCCCGGTAGTCCGCAGTTCAACTTGCGGCCTAGCAACCTCAGCATCCTCATGAATGTGTCCGATGCGCCGAACCTTTCCGCCACCCTGGAAGGCCCGGGTGCAAACAATTCGATTATGGTGCTCAACGAATTCATCTACGTCAATGGTACAGTACAGTCGCGCGGCTCCAGTCCGGTGAATATGAACGGCAGTCTGGAATTATCGATTAGAGAGAATGATTCCGGCTCAACGTACAGCATCGTGTTCAACCAGACTGTAAATGGAACTTTCAATATCGTCTTCAATCTCACCGCCGCCAACGCCACGGTACCCGCCGGTCGATTAGACGTTCAACTGCGCTTCTATCCCTCAACAATAGAGGCTACCGATGATGCCAACCTCAGCGGTCCTGCTTGGTGGCTGAAAGGCACCCTCGACATCACATTCTCGCCTTTCATCACCTCGATGCGCGGTCAAGAGGCTTCGGCCATTCTCGATTTCTACGACCATCGAGGTGTCAATTATGGCCTTAATCTGACCGGTGAGTTCTCGAGTACCTTCGATTCGACGTGGATAAATACCACTGTCAGTCCGGCCGGGGGTTACAATTTGATTTGGAACACTTCCAACAACATGATTCCCGGTGATTATTTGCTGATGACTCAATTCAACGGTTCGGAACATTACCTCCCCAGCAACTCTTCGACCATGGTCCGTATTCAAGGTGACATCGTTGTCAACGCCGCGCCGGTTGATTTCTGGATTCACATCGGAACAACCGGATATGTTGTCGGCAATGTGACCGATGCGGTTCTCGGCACTCCGGTGGTTGGGAATGATAGTATCATCACCGCAATGCTGATAGGACCTGGTGGAATTATTCCACTAGGTACGACAATGCTCAATAATTCAACCGGTGAGTTCAATATTTCAGTATCAATCCCTCCTACTGGATTCGGAGCAGGAAATTATGAAGTTCAACTAGAGGTAAATTTCGCAGTTGCCGCACCCCTGGGTGGTGCGTACTACAATTATCTCGGAGAATTCCTACCTTCCGCCACCATCGGGGTTGAATCTGAAGCAGCGCTCACGATAGGCACAGTTCCCGATGCTGCGGTTATCAACAGTACGATAGATCTGGTGATTCACGTTCATGACATAGCCGATAATTCAAATATCACCGGCGTAGATGTGAATTATGAATTCGATTACGGCGGTAGCAATACATCCATTGGTACCGCAACCACTGATTCCGAGGGCAATGCAACTCTATCTTGGCTGGTGCAGGGTTTTGAACCTGGACTTTACACAGTGCGCTACTGGATGGCTAATACCACCGCCGGCAGCGGTAAATGGTGGGGTAACTCCACCACTTCGCAAATGACCATAATGGCGCCGACGTTGGTCAATGTCACGGTCATTCCCAATACCGTGATCGCTGGACAGAATTTCAATGTCTCAGGCATGATAATGGACCAGGATAACCTCAGCCGGGCATTGGTTGAAGCGGTTGATCTGGACGTTTACTGGAGTGATAATCCGGAGGAGAAACTCATTAATCGACAATCCACCGACCCGTCGGGATATTTCAATCTCAGCGTGCCTACAGATAGTTCCGGAAATGGCACGATTCGCGGCAATCAAACTTTGGTCATCGAAGTTGTGAATGGCTCGAGCCCATTCTACCTTGACTCGAATTTCAATCACCTGATTTTGGTGATTGGGGTGACTGACTTTGAAGCCCTTAAGCCGCTGAATGCGGAGATATTCAACCGTAATTCATCGGTAGACATCTCGGCTACGCTGGTCGAATCATCGGATATGTTCTCGGTCCTTGCCGGCCGCAACGTCACCATGCAATTCGATGATGACCCGGTATTGCTGATGGCTGTAACCGACGCCAGCGGTGCGGTGTCATTCAACTATACGATTCCCTATACCCAGTCGCTCGGCGTCGTCAATGTGTCCTTCTCCTTCGCTGGCGACTTCGACTTGCTCGGGGCAAATAAGTCGATGAATTCCATCACCGTTCGCTCGATGACAATCCTGGTGGTCGATGCAATAACCGATAACCCGGTCGCCGGCGACGTGTTCACAGTAACCGGAAACATCAGCAGTGACAATAGCACCAGTGGCCTGATGTTCCGTGATGGCACCGCACTGATTGCCAATGTGTTGTTTAGAATAGATGGCCAAATCGGCAATTTCATGGTTTCAGATGGGGCGATTGATGCCGATGGTACATGGAGTGCGAACATCACTTTGAACGACGACTTTGCTGCTGATACTCACAATCTTTCGGTTTCTTATGTGCCGACAGTGAACTATTACGAAGGCAGTTCTGCTCTCGCATCCTTCGATTCGCGCGGATTTTCAACCTTGACTTTCATCTATCCAGCCCTCGACCAATTCGGCAATCCGGATTTGAATTCACGAACCCTGCGCAATGGATCGATTGAGGTATTCGTAAAATTGGTTGACAATACAATGACACCTATTGATTCAGCGACTATCGACTTACTTGTCGATGGCTTGAATGGCACTTGGCAATCTACCACCGCGGCCAATGGAACCGCTTCATTCAATCTTACCATTCCTTTCGATTCAGTTCCTGGATTCCGCAATATCTCTGCTCTCTTCAACGGAACCGCAGGAACAACGGGAATAATCGGCTCCGCCGCCAATACCACATTCGTGATAATCGCCAATACCTCGGTGACGATATCAAGTGTGACCGGAATCATGGTCGCTGGCGAGGTGGTCTCAGTCGATGGTAATCTGTTGGATGACCTCGGACTTCCACTGATGAGCATGGGTGCCCCGGCCCCAGGTGTATTGCACCTCTTGATCGATGGAATCGAGGTCATGACCACCCAGTCGAATGCCACCACCGGACAGTGGTCGATGACCTACACCTTGCCGCTTTCAACCAGTGCTGGAGGGCATCAGATATCCGTGCTCTATACCGCTGAATCAACTTGGGGAGCGCCGGGCTCACCCGATGCCGACCAGGAAAATCCTCTGTTCTATCGCCCCAGTGCCGACAATAAATGGTTCAACATCAGTGTTCCAACCGAGGTCAGGCTCTCTTCTCTGGGCGGGGATATCGACCGTGAGGATTTACTCTTGGTAAACGGTAGTCTGGTCGATGTAGTCGGCTTGCCGCTCGATAACCGCACCGTTGAGGTGTGGCTCGGAAGTGATTTCCTGACCAATGTCACGACCGATTCCAACGGTGCTTTCACGGTCGCCTATCCGGTACCTGCCGATGCTCCTCTCGGGGCAAATATGCTGGTCTTCGAATACCGTGGCGAGACATTCTTCCTACCCAGTAATATCAGCGGTACATGGTATGTGTACAGCAAGATTGGCATCACCATTTCGGCGCAGTCGCAGGCCGCAATCGGCGATTCAGTCACTATTTCCGGATTTGTCGGCGACAACCAGATGATGCCGATTGAGGGTCTTTATGTCGACATCACAGTTGATGGCATCTTGGTCGGCCAAGCGCTTACCGATGCAGATGGCAACTATTCTCTCGACTGGATCATAGATTCGACCTTCAACTATGGCGACAACATGATTCTGGCAAATGTACCGCCGCAGAGTTGGTACCGCGGTGGTAGTGCAAACACTTCCATCAGTCTACTTCATCGTACTGGATTGACGATTGAGTTCTCCGACTCGGCAAGTGCCACCCGCGGTAGTTTCTGGACTGTGCAGGGACAACTATACGATGACGATGCCAGTGGTGATGCTGGAATTGATGGTGAAACCATCACCGTCTTCTTCGATGGAGTCGAAGTTGATGTGGTGTTGACCACCAATGGCGGCTACTGGACCGCGACCATTCTAGCACCGATGGCCGAAAGCCGTGGTGCGCACTTGATTTCGGTGGAATTCTCGGGCGATAGTTTCTATCTCGGCTCGCTCAACAATGTCACTGCAATACTGTGGGCTGATGTGATTATCGAGATAGATGCAATCAGCAATACCGCAACCCGTTCTTCGGCGACCGACCCGATTGTGATGAGCGGTAGGATTCGCGAGGTCGGCGGCCAGAATGAGATTATTGCTAACGCCGAACTGGTTCTCGGTGAGGGTTTGAATTGTGCTGGCGATGATGAAATAAGGTGCATCGGGATATCTTCTATTCTATGGAATAATGATGTATTCTCAATTTCTGCAACTGCACCTTCGTGGATGGATGGCGGTGCCAACTACATCGCCTTGGAATATGCGGGCAATTCCTCGCAATATCTCAATGGTGCTGGAAATGATACCTTGCAGGTGACTATCCTGCTCGATGTGACTTTTATTGTGAAACTGGAAGAGATAGTTCTTGGAGACGCCGATAGACAAAATGTTCGCGGTACGATTACCGCAACTGCCTACGATACCCAAAAACCGGTGCAAGGAATCGACATCTGGATTGAATTGGAAATTCCCAACGGTACTGACAGAATTGAAGAAAGGACCACCGATGAAAATGGCATAGTGATAATCTCCTTCGATGCCGACCCGCCGTACGCTGACGTCGACCGCTGGGGTGAGGTGAGGATCAGTCTGCGCACCGATGACCCAATGCTGTCCAATATCTCCATGGTGAGACTGGAGAATGCGTATTCCTCGATGAATATAGAATATAATATGGGCGAGGAAGATGATTCTGGATTCCCTTGGTACCTGGTGTTTATCGCGTTGTTAATGGCGGTTGGAAGCGCGGCTTATTTGATGCGCAAGCGCAAGTTGGAAGCGCTCAAGGAACTCGGCGACGTATTCGCCTACACCGCTGAATTGCTCGCCGCCGGAGATGAAATCCGCGAGGTGATTTTCTCGTGCTATGAGAGTCTTTGTCGAGTCCTCCAGAGTCATGGTTTCCTGCGCCAAGAATTTGAGACGGTACGTGAATTCGAGGTTGCAATCCGCAAGGCGATTCCGATTCGTGAAGACGCATTGCTCGCCCTTGACCAAGTTTTCGAAATCGCTCGCTACAGCCGTCAGCAGATGGGTGAGGCGCACAAGACACAGGCACAGCAGGCACTTGAAGCCTGCAAGTCCGAAGTGGATCGAATCTCAGCACTTCAGGAAATCCCAGTTCGCTAAAACGAAAGACACAGGGATTCAAATTCTGGCGTGGCTTTCATCTAGAGGGAAAACCCGATAACCAACCCTTCCGAAGGCTTAACGTCGTAGCAACACGAAGTATCCTTAGTAAGTGGTCTTCCCTGTCACCAGCCGATATGAAGTTCGCCTGAATCCCAGATGGCGGTCAGATCGCTGGTGTCATCCGGGAGGGTGACAGTCTGCCGCCAATCAATATCGAGCAGATTTAGTTTCATTGCCGGGTGCCCATTAATCTCACCTGTCCAGACCTCGACCCTACCTAGGGTCGTGCCGCGCAGTGGGATGCTGATTCGGCGCTCACCGACGATGCCGCCGAGTTCCGCCACCATCCATTCAAGGCGGCGCTCGGGAAGAATTTCGGCGAGGTGAGACTCGGGTATCTCGCCGGCACTGACGAGGAATCTGGTGTGCATCTCCTGGACTTCAGCCAGATGTGGGATGGAAGATAAGTGTTGGGCGTGAAGGAGGTGAGGCACGCCAGCTAGTCCCGCGTAGGCTGAGGGTGGGTCATCTCCGGCCATGGATAAGTTGGCATGGGTGTCAGGAAGGTAGTCACCTTTTGCCTCGCTACGACTGAATTTCGAGTTGATGATGCCTTCGGTTATGGTTACTGACTGCCAGCCTGAACTCGATTCATGGCCCGCCGACATGGAGGTGTCGAGAAGCAGGTGGCTCAAGAACCCTCGGCTCACTCAGCCGGCTTGGTCTTGGCGAAAAATCTCTTGGCGATCATCTGCGTCGTCGCCCCATCGTGGGAGATTATCGGTGACAGGTTGTCGGGCAGACAGGCCTGGTAATTACCGCGCTGGTGGCGTTCGTCGAGAAGTAGAATGAAGGCGCGGTCATCGATACTGCGAATCGGCCGTCCCATCGCCTGCAATACCGCATTCATCGGCGGTTGCACCATCGCCCAGCGCATTCCCTTGCCACGACCGAATTTGTCGTCGAAGTATTTCAGCAGGGCTTTGCCTTCGACCGGTGGCGGTGCCATCGGAATGCCGATGCAGACCACTG
>DARQ01000081.1:0-4846 GCA_002503395.1 Euryarchaeota archaeon UBA60
TGGAGAAATCGCCCACACCGGTTATTCGGCAATCGTTACGGCGATGAACGATTCGATTGACTCGATGCTCGAAAAATCCGCATATGTTGCCATCGCAAGTCATGATAAACCGGTCATCAAGCATGCGCTGGCGGCGCTGGATAAACACCAATTGGGACCGGGAAAAGGTGACCCCCGAGACGGAGCAGGTAGCACCAGAGTCGGAAAGGGAGCGGGTTATGAATTCCAGATGTTGCTGGGGGTGCGGGGAAATATTCGCCGTAAATTAGCCGCCGCGGGACACCGCACCAGAGTCTACATCCCATACGGTGAGAAGTGGTATGAGTACGGAATCAGAAGACTGCGGGAAAATCCAGATGTCGCGTGGCACATCACCAAATCATTCCTGATGCCGTGGACGAACCGACGCTGAGTACAAAACAAAGCATTATTGCCGAGTCAGACCGCACAATCAACTCCGCCTTGAATAGCGTGGATGCCTAGCGTCGCTGGCTAGAATCTCCACCGCGACCCCGAGAATCACCACTACCTCGCGGTTGCTTTTTCAAATCTACTGGATTGGGATTGAATCCCAGACGTCCTTCCTTCCACGCTTGGCGGCGCTCTCTTCCAGTACGAGGTTCGATTTCCTCGAATGTAGGTGGCTCATGCAAATATAGGCGTTTCACTTCAAGGGCTGGCACCTTTCCGGTCAGGGTCCTCTCAGTGCCCGTGTGAATAGCACGTATTCGCCACTTCCTGCCGTCGTGGCGGATGATTGAGCCAGCGGAAAAAATCTTCTCGGCATCGACTTCAATCGTGTCTGCATTTGAATCCTCGCCCTCGGTCATGGTGATTTTGATTTGCAGTCGGTCGGCTCGTAAAGCGGTTGCCCGGGACAGGTCAGAGGCGACAATACGCTTCACCGACTTGCCCTTGCGGTTTTCCAATCTCGTCAATCGCCAATGTTTCTCATCGTGGGCAAAGATTACCTCCAAGGATAGAAACTCGTCTTCTTCCATGGCGATTTTTTCGATTTTACTTTTCGCACCCTCGGTCAGCATTATTGGAATATTGATGATCTTAGGTGGGCGAAATTGCACCGTGTGAACACAGCCACACTCGCAACACTTGAGTAAAAAGTCGGCACCATTACCCCTTTTTCGCTCGCGCAGAACCTCGTGGTCGGCCAGCAGTCCACAACCCGAGCATTCGATGATATTCTCACCCGCTTGGGACTCCTCATCAGCGTTGCCGACATCATCGTCATCGGCTGTTTCGCCATCCTCAAAGGCCTCTACCATGGTGCTCGCCAAATGTGCGGCACCGCCGCCCATACTTGAACTCCCCCGTCTGTTAATTGCGGCCATTGGGAATGAATTGAAGTGAGCGGCGCTGTGGCGCTGGTATGAGCGATGCTGTAGTGGGGGTTGACGAGGCTCTTTCCGTCCTACTCGGCAAAGATCCACAGCGCTCACGAGATGAGCCGTTGATAGCGGCAAATATCGGTACCCAATTAGCCCATATGGAATTGAGTTCCTGGCCGATTGCCATCAGGCGCCGAGTTCGTGATGTTGTCGGTCGCCTGCAACCGAATAGTATCTGTGAGGTCGGAGCAGGCATTGGCCATCTGTCCGCATGGTTGCTCGATATGTGGGAGGATTCATCCCCGCCCGAAAATTATCAGATGGTCGAGGCCGGAGGAAAATTCGGAATCATTCTGCTACGTCTGTTGCAGCGCTATGATGCGAGTGCATGGGCGGCGGTCAAAGTGGGACGCTTCGAGCAACTGGTAGCCGAACAGAAGGCATGGTCGGCAGCGAATCCTCTCGCCACCCTCAGCACTGGGACAGCCCACGGCGCGGCGGCCTCGGATGGGGGATCAGGTATGGCTGGTGAGAACGATAATCCGATTCTCGCCTCACCCTTTGACTGTATCATCATCGACGTTGAGATTCAGTCGCTCGCAGATTGTCTGGATTCGGCCATGTCTTCGTTGGCCAAGGGTGGAGTAATTCTCGTGGTCGAGCCCGAAGTTCCGACTGGTGATGTGGCCGATGATGATATGGTCGGGCAGTCGGTGATTGCCGGGTTCCAGAAGTGGATGGATTTTATTCACCGGGTGACGGTTGAATGTGATGTTGCCTTCCAACCACTATATGGTGGCACCTTGGTCGCTATCCATAGTAAGTAGGAGCGGTGGTTTTGGCTGGAGAGGTTGCTCCGGCACGGTCGAGCAGGGCTTCGACTTTGAGTAATCCATAGCCGTATTTCTCATCGTGGCCATCCTGCCCATCCTTCGGCTGGACGGTTTCCTGCAGCCAATCCTTCACCTTCTCGATTCCCTGCTGGCCCCCCGCACTGCCATTTCTCTGAAGGTCGGGGCGGCCTTCGAGCAGAACTGAAATCGCCCCTGTCACATATACCGTGGCGGCCGAGGTTCCATCGGCATAGCCCCACCCACCTCCCTTGATGAGCACCGGGACGCGTTCTGCCGGAGCAACCAATTCCGGTTTTTTATCCGGGTCACTGCGTGGTAATAGCGGCAGCCAAACGCGGCCATTGTTGCGCCCCTTGCTGGTGCCGACCCAAGGGTCGCCATTTTCGTTAACCCCACCAACGCAGATCACATCTTCCTCACTGCACGGGCTGTCGACATCATCGTCATCGCTGGACTGACCGTCATTACCGGCTGCGGCGATGACATAGACACCCTGAGTAATCGCTTCTCTCGAGGCTGCAGCCGCACCATCACCTTGGAATTGTGAGGGAATGAATCCGGGGGCTCCTCCCAAGGATAATGAGATTACCTCGGCCCCTTCGCTGACACACCAATCAATGGCATTCGCCACCCCTTGGTCACTTCCACTACCATCTTTGGACAGCGCTTTAGCGACGAGTAATCCAACTCCTTTTGACAATCCATGTAAACCTCCATCTGCAACCAATAACCCAGCCATTGCGGTTCCATGGCCGTGGTCATCGTACGGCTCGGTTCGATTATTGATGAAATCCTGCCATCCTCGCAGGCTAAGGTGGTCGAGATCTGGATGACTCAGGTCAATGCCAGAATCAACGATACATACTACCACGCCATCACCGGTGAAGCCTCTGGTCTTGTCGAATTCCACCAGTACCTTGTATTGGTGCGCCCGAGCAGTCAATTCTACGCTCGCACCTTCGATTATTTCTCCTTGAAGCCAATTGTTGACTGTGATTCCTACCACCGCGCCGGTGATTATAATGGTGATAATAACCAATATGGCGACGAATGCGCGCAGTGTTTCAAGGTCATTGTCCAATAGTGTCTCGCGCGGAATCACTGCATCATCTGGGGGCGACAGTGCTTCCCCCATCTCACTTATCAATGGCGGAAGTGGCGGTAGTTGGTCATCATCCATGGTTTTCGCCGGACTTGCCAAGCATCTTCTAGGTTTCAATCCGTCGCTTATATTCTTCAAAATAATGAGGCGTGAATCTCTCCGAAAATATCGACGAAAGCCTTTGCTTCCTCCTCGGTGTTATAGAAGTAGAAAGACGCCCGTAACGACCCTTCTTCATACCCTTTGTCGAGGAACCATGAATGGACGCAGTGCATCCCACTGCGAACCATACAACTGCCCGCCTCGTCGAGAATAATCGCCAGGTCGTGGGCATCTTGATCGTGTATTAGCATCGAGCATATTCCGCCTCGTTGGGCCGCATCATCAGGGCCGATTATCTCAATACCGTCTAAATCTCGAACTCCGGCTGAGACTATTTTATTGAGATTCACTTCGTGTTGATGGATGGCGTCGAGGTCAAGTTCGTTCAGATAATCAATTGCCGCCGCCGAGCCGAGGATGCCGGCGTAATTATCGAGCCCACCCTCGAATTTATGCGGTGGCTGAGACCATTCAAAATCTGTATACCTCGACCATAAAACAGTATCTCCGCCGGCGGAAATGGTACGCAGGTCATCGAGTAATTCCTTGCGCCCCCACAGCGCGCCCATTCCCGAAGGGCCGAGCATTTTGTGCAGGGAAAAGGCGATGAAATCAACCCCTAATGACTGGACATCAACCGGCATATGAGGTGCTGATTGTGCCGCATCGACTACCATCAGCCCGCCGTGGTCATGGGTGATTTTACAGGCCTCTTTTATCGGGAATTCGACACCGTCCAAATTACCGACTTGAGGTAGTGAAACCACTTTCAAATCGGCGCCAGCCTCAGCACACATCTGCTCAAATATCTCGGTATCGAAGGTATTGTCGTCACGGCTGGGAACCACTCTGTGGTCGACGCCATGTTCACGCTCCAACTGTAACCACGGCACCAAATTGCTGTTGTGCTCCCGGTCGCTGGTCAGCACCACATCTCCTTTGTTCCAAGAAAGACCCTTGGCAATCTGATTCAGAGATTGGGTGGCATTTTTTGTGAATATCAGTTCATCGTGGTGTGGGGCGTTGATGAAGGCAGCCAATTTCCTCCTCGATTCCATAACCTTACGCGTTACCGCCATCGCATAGCGGTGTACGCTCCGTCCGCCACATGAGGGATGTTCATGGTAGTAATTCTGAATTGCCGCGATGACGCTATCGGGTCGTAATGTCATACAGGCGCTATCAAAGTAAATCGGCGCATCATCCGGACGCAGGGTCGGAAAGTCAGTTCGAAGGGTGGAAAAATCGGTTACTTTCACCATGCATCACCATCCGGCAGGTAATCGACCAGTGGTGCGTTCACACCACAACTTGAACAGGTCCACCGACTTGAAATAGTAGACTTACAGAGGTTGCAATGTGAGTTGGGTGCACCACTGCCCTGACAATTTTCCTTCGGGCACGGCGCCCCAGGTTCGCCATCACCATGACGGAAGATTGGC
>DARQ01000081.1:5026-6292 GCA_002503395.1 Euryarchaeota archaeon UBA60
CGGCGGTGAGTCGTGCCCGCTTCGACAGGACCTTGGTATCTCCAACCCCGAGCATCAATTGCGGGAACCATAGAACGTGCATCAGTCCAAGCACCACTAGAGGGCCGGTCAAGAGATGGAGTACCAGCAGACTCTCGTCATCGGCAAACCGGTCGGCGATGAAATGCACTCCGCTCCAGGTATTCACCAACACTAGAACCAACCACACACCCAGCGATACCGACCACGCGGTCAGGCTATGTTCAGCTATCGATTCATCCATTTTGCGCACATCTTCGGAGAAATGGCGGACAGTCACATGTTCATCCCTGGTCTCCAATACCGCTCGCCCGACGATGAAAGCGAGAAAAACCATCACGAAAATTCCGACCAATCCCCCGAGCATCTCTCCGATGATGAAATCGAACGGGAAATTAGGTGTGGCGACATGAAATAGAATCATCGATATCATTCCCGCCAACCACGCGCATAGCATATTCATCGTATGGCCTTTCATTATCGGGAATAAATTCCAGATCTGGACGATGAACCAAACCCATAGGGCCATGCTGAGCAATATCTGGAAGAAACTCAGGCCGTCAACATTGCGAATTCCCGGAAGGCCTGAGATGAAGGGGTCACCGCCGCTGAGCAGGTCGGAACTCAGACTGCCGACCCAGAATGCCAGAATTCCAACTATCAGTGCCCGGTAATGTAGTACCGACCAGGTTTTTCGCAATAGTTTCCAATGGTAGACGAACTCCTGTTGCAAATCGTCGATACCGGCCATCGAGGGGTGGAGTTCCTCAGCCCACCCACTCTTCTCAATTTCCGAGAGTCTGGGGAGTTTTCCTTTCTCAACCACAACTGCCGAGCCAGCCTCATCGGACGCTAACGGCTCAGCCATGCTTGTGGCAGGGTGTTGGCCACAAGAACTCTTGCGCCTAGCGAGAGTGAAAATCAAACTAAAGTCGCTGAGTATGATATCGGCTAATTGGAGCGCCGAGAGGGAGATTTGAACTCCCGCGGGACGAACCCACGTGATTTCCAGTCACGCGCGATACCAGGCTATGCGATCTCGGCTTGAACCGTCCACCCACGGCTTCGGTTTATTGCTGTCGGCAAGAAATAATGGACTGATTGAGCGAAGTGGTTATGATTGAGAGTACGGTCGCCGGCTCGTCGCCACTGTGGCATAGAGGTATTGCACCTCATTGGTAATGAGGAGGTCGCGAGTTCAATTCTCGCCAGTGGCTCTTAATGAATCTTGATGTAACGCCACTGGCT
>DARQ01000013.1:0-4255 GCA_002503395.1 Euryarchaeota archaeon UBA60
GAGGAGGTGTTGGTGATGTCGAAAAGGCAATCACCGCATCGCGGGCGGCAATGACTAATCCGGAGTGGTTTGGGCTCGACCCGGCAGGGCGCGGTAGAATTCTCCAGAAGATGGCGCACTCAACCTATGCCGCTGCTAAAGAGCTGGCCAAACTGGAATCGCAGAATAATGGCAAGACCTTCCGCGAAGCATTATCCGAAATCCGCTACGCCGCGTGGACGCTTGAGTATTTCGCCGGTTGGGCCGATAAGGTCGAGGGTAGCACGATTCCGGTACCGGGTAATCGTCTCAACTACTCATTGCGCCAACCACTCGGCGTCACCGCTCATATCGTCCCTTGGAACTTCCCTCTGCAATTAGCGATTCGCTCTATTGCCCCGGCGCTTGCAGCCGGGTGTAGCGTCATCGCCAAACCGGCATCTTCGACTCCACTGTCTCTACTGGCCTGGGCGAAGGTGGTCGAGGAGGCCGGATTGCCGAGCGGTGTTCTTCAGGTAATCACCGGTCCGGGTGGAGAGGTCGGCGAGGCCCTTGCCGGCTCACCCGATGTCGACGGAATCGTTCTGACCGGTGGAGTTTCAACCGGTAAAGCGGTGATGAAGAAGGCTAGCGAGAACCTTATCCCGGTGACACTTGAACTTGGAGGCAAAGGGGCAAACGTGGTCTTTGCTGACGCTAATCTACGTTATTGCGCAAAGGCGGTCTGCTTTGGAATCTACATGAACTCCGGGCAGATGTGCTGGGCTGGTTCGCGCTTGATTGTCCACGAGGATGTAGTCGAAGAATTGGTTGAGAATATCAAGGCCGAGGTCGGCAAGTGGCCAATAGGTCCCGGCTTGTCTGAAGGCGTGCGAATCGGCAGTATGGTGAGCAAGTCGCATCGCCAATCGGTTCTCGACCTGCTTGAGCAAGGTTTGGCACAGGGAGGGGAATTGGTTCTCGGCGGTGGCTGTCTTGAAGGCGACTTGACGGATGGCGCCTTTATGGAGCCGACTATCGTAACCGGAGTCGGTAAGGATGACCTATTGTTCCAGCAGGAGTTATTCGGCCCGGTACTGGCAGTGACGACCTTTTCGACCGAGGAAGAAGCTCTCGAATTGGCTAACCATTGCGACTTTGGTCTGCTCAACGGGGTGTGGACGCAGAATCTCGGGTTGGCGCACCGCATGGCTCGTGACCTGCAATCGGGAATGGTTAGTATCAATGAGTTCCCAATCACCTTTCCACAAACCGCTTTCACCGGCTGGAAGGCTAGCGGAATCGGCGTCGAGCAATCGGCTGACGCAATGCGATTTTACACTCGGGTCAAGAATGTCAACGTCAATCTTGGATAGGTGATGAATTGGGTGACCTCGTAATCAGGTCAGACCTCGGGGGCATCGCCCGCATCACCTTGGGTGCCTCGGCTGCATCCAAGGGTTTCTCAAGCGAAGGTATGGCGGCTATCGCCGAAGTCATCAACTGTGCTCTTGACGACGAAGAGATTCGCGCTATTGTCATCACCGGAAGTGGTCGGTGGTTCTGCGCTGGCGCCGATGTAGCGGCATTCAGTAAGGCGATAGAAGATGATAGCATCGTTGCATTGGTTGAGAACTTGACCGATACCCTACACCCCCTACTTGTCAAGATGAGACAGTCATCGACGATATGTGTGGCGGCGTTGAATGGCGCCGCCGCCGGCGGCGGCTTGGGATTGGCATTGGCCTGTGATTACCGGGTATGTGGTGAATCGGCGCTGTTGGTGGCCGGATTCGCCAGCCTTGGATTGTCACCAGATGGCGGCACTACCTGGCTATTACCAAGGCTGGTCGGTGACCAGACGGCACGTCGCTTCATCTTGGAAAACTCGCGCTGGAAAGCGGCCGAGGCCTTAGCTGAGGGAGCGGTCGATGAGGTGGTTGCAAATGAGGAGTTGCTCGATCGAGCGCATGCGGTTGCGGCTGAATGGAGCAAGTGGTCACACCATACCAGAGAGGCCACCAAGCACTTGATTGAGGTACAATCAACTCAGGATTTTGCCACTCACCTTCGGCATGAACAGGTGCTCATCATGGCGGCATCAGCGAGTGAGGGATTCAGGGAAGGAGTCAACTCTTTCCTCGAAAAGCGCCAACCTGACTTCAAATGAGAAGATTCAAGACCATTGCCGCATGCGTGGTAGCGATGGATGAATACGAAGTGATTTCGATGTGTCCGAACTGTGGTTATACCTTGGGTGCATTCCTACCAGGAATGGAATGCCCGGAATGCGGTGAAATCTTATTCCCTTGAAGCGTGATTCATAGCGGCAGGTCATCACGCTCTTGCGCCTCTCCTGTTGACCAGTCATAGATTCCTTTACCGCTCTTTCTGCCAAGGCTTCCCTCTCCAACCAAGGCTTCCAACAGGGGATGGGGGAGGTATGACTCATCGGCGAATGAATCCGCTAGATTGAGTAAGATATCTCGACGTACATCCAAGCCGACTAGATCAGAGAGCGCCAGCGGCCCCATCGGGTGACGATAACCCAGTTGCATAGCGGTATCGATATCCCCAGCGCTGGCAACTCCTTCAGCGAGCATGCGAATCGCTTCATTGCCGAGCACCACACCTAAGCGACTTGTGGCAAAACCGGGAATGTCCTTGACCAAAATGTCGGTTTTGCCCATCGCCGCCGCCGCTACTTTGGCGATGGCGATTGTCGCCTCGCTGGTTTTCTCGTGGTAAACCAATTCAAGTAATTTCATCAGTGGTACCGGATTGAAGAAATGCATACCTATTACCCGCTCGCCACAATCGGTGGCGGCGGCAATTTCGGCGATTGACAGGCTCGAGGTATTGGAGGCGAGTACTGCATGGGCGGGAGCCATCCGTGCGAGGTCGGAAAATATACGATGTTTCAGGTCGGCTATCTCCGGCACCGCTTCGATGACCAGGTCTGCATCGGCGACCGCAGTGGCCATATCGGTTATCGCCTCCAGATTGGCCGACCATTCTGCCTTCTGTTCTTCGGTGGTTTTTCCTTTGGCGATTCCCTTCTCCCAAAAAGCATTGATATTCTCCATTCCGGCTGACAAACCTTCGGGAAAAGCGTCGAAAAGTTTGGTCGTCCAACCGCATTGGGCGCAAACCTGGGCGATTCCGGCACCCATCGTTCCGGCGCCGATGACCGCCACCGTGTTAATCGCCATGGTCATCCTAAACCCTGATGATTGAAGGTTATTGTGTGGTCTCGCTCAACTTGTCAGGGGGATGTGAAGAGGCTAGAATCACCCCGCTGATGATTAGAATGAAACTCAATACCAATGCCCATCCCAATTGTTCATCGAGAAGAATCCAACCCGCCAGAATACCGAATGGTGGTACGAGATACACGTATAATGCTGATTGAGCGGCACCGATTTTCTCTACCCCACTTGCGAACCAAACGTAGGACATTACTGTAGAAACGATGGCTAGGAACAGAATTGACACCCAGGTCCATAAGCCAATAGTGGGAATCCCATTTTCAATTGATTCCCAACCTGCCCATGGGGTGAGGAGAAGAAGGCCGACCGTGGAGGCCCAAACAGTGAGTGCCAACGGCGACATCGGTGAATCAGCATCGGGTGCAGGCTCGCTCATTGCCCGCTTCATCAAGATGGTTGAACAGGCCCATGAAAGTGCTGCGATCGCTATGAGGGCATCTCCGAGAATTCTCTCATCGGCGGGTATGGAAACGTTCGGGCTCTGGCTGAAAATAACCGCTATTCCTGCAACTCCTAGAGCCAGTCCCCCACCCAATCGCCTGGTAATCGGACGACCTAGAAATGGAATTGCCAATAATGCCGTGAATAGCGGGTTAAAGGTGATTACCAGCGAGGCATCACCGGCTGCGGTATTACCCATTCCGAACATGAAGAACACCTGATAGAGAAAGGTCGAAAAAAAGCCAATTACAATGATTCTCTTCCATTCATCACGAGTAGGATATCCTCGTCCTTCGGCAATGAATAGCCAAGTGATGAATATCGGTACGGCGATGAAATAACGCAACCAAGCGCCGGTAATCGGTGGTAGATCGAGTGCCAACCAGCGGCCGGCAGTCCAAGCTACCCCCCAAGAGGATGCGACGAAGAATAGTTTCAGATGAGTCACCCACAACGGCTCTACACGACCCATTGGGAAACCTCAGTTCCTTGACCAAGCGGATAGGCCGAGTTGAAGTAATCTCTGGCGCGGCAGGGAATATTCAGGTAGTGCAGCGGCAGGAGCATATTCCTTGAAACCCTCAATC
>DARQ01000013.1:4277-10495 GCA_002503395.1 Euryarchaeota archaeon UBA60
AATTTTCGCAATCCGGCACAGGTCTCTTCATCGTATAACGGATAGACGTTGGTAAGGAAGTGCAACCAGTTCGCCACGCGGGTTACGTCGATTCCATCCAATTTGAGCAGTCCCTCGAGCAAAGCGACATTTGGATACTTCACCACTTCAAGTGCGACCAATATCTCTTGAGCAACATCTTCTGGCCAAGCCGCAGGGATTTTACCTGCCCACTCATCGATTATTCCGAGGTGCTCAAGGCGGAGTTCGCCTTCGATTTTGTACAACATCGCTTCATAGCCAGAATCATCGACACCAGCCGTCGGCAGAATCTGCGGCAGTTCATCATAGAATTTCTCGCACTGTTCGACGTCGATTCCAAAAAGTGCGACTGGTATCACAGGTATCCCTCAAATGGTTGGGTGGTGGGGTTCTCGGCATTAGAGAAATTGTGGTCAAGACTTGTTAAGTTGACCTATTCCGGAATCTATCATCATGCGGGTTGGCTCACGATACTCGATCCACTCTAGTTTCAATAACTCCTTCAGGTCTTCTTCATCTTGGGCTCGTGGCATGTGGTCATGCATATAGTCCTGCCAATCCTTGTCATCGCCAGCGAATTTTTCACCACTTACGGTAAAGTTGAGGCCGGCAAAGTCACCGATACTGCGACCGAATTTATCGTTTGGAACGTACAGTGGTTCGGCGCCATCAGGAAGATAGCCACATAACTTCTCCACTTCGGCGGCGATTTCATCATGATAATGCCCTCTCGATTCTTCGTTCAGGCTCTCCTTGACGACCTCTTGCCCGGACTCCAACTTGACCCTCTCATCCCAACGGCCTTTGATTCCCCAGACATAGGCCCACTCTGCAGAAGTCGAGTTATCGGTACCGAATAGGTCGTGGGCGGTTGCGACCCACTTGTTCATGTAACGCTGTAGCATGTCAAGAGGTATAACGCCAGCCTTGATGACCCGGCGCAGACCACTGGCTCCAGTCCCTAGGTGGAACGACTCCTCCCTTAGCATCGGTCCCATACTGGCGGCCAGGGGTTTGAAACTCGAGGTCGACAACATTCCGAGTTGGAATTTTCCATCGCGGTCGACGAACATGGTGTAGCAGAAGAAGTCGAGCCAATGCGGCATCGGTCGATTGAATGCACCGAGTAAGCGGCTACCTTCCTGAGCATTACGCTCCAGCAACTTCTGCGCCTCCCTGGCGCCTTGCTTACCGAAGTAGGTCATCAGCAGATAGCACATCTGCCAGCCGTGGCGTTGCTCCTCTGCCATGATGCGGGCGGCTGAGTAACGGTCGTAATCGGTCGGTGCGGTCTCCAACAGGTGCTTCTGCTGTTCGACGCTGGCGAATTCGGTATCACCTTGAACGGTGATCATGCTGACCAGGGAATCGCGGATATTCTGGTGAGGCACCTGTAAGGCCCGCTCCCACTTCGGCCGGCCGGCGTAGTCGCCGAACTCGATCACTTCCCCGGCTCGCTCCCAATCGAACTTGATCGAGAGTTCAAAATCACCGGCCCAAGCCGGGTCGAAACCAACGATTTTCTGCCATTCGCCGAAGTTCTCGACCCACTCGTCAAAGGTCTCGGGCAACTCTTTCATGGAACTCCGAAATGCTTCTCGGTCATGAACTTGTGCGTTGCAATAACACGTCCCAAATTATTCGAGAGAAACTTCTGCCCGACAATAATCACCAGACATTCAAGTCATCAAGGCCGATTATTATCATCATGCCTAGCATTATCACATCCAGAGTACCCAAGGCAGCCATGATGGGAAGGAACCATGCTGGATAGCGAATCTCAGTGTTAACCTCGATCGAGGTGATGAGTTCTGAATATGTCGCCGGGTCGACCGGGGGTGGCATACCTTGTTGGTGGGCGCCGCTCATCATCCAATCCTCATCGCTGCCGCCGCGGATGAAGAACTGCACCGAGTGGGGTGGGTAATTCAGCCATTCGACATCGTACTCGTCGACCTCGCCGCTCCACGACTTGGGTGGTAACCAATACTCATCCGGAACCTGTTGGAAGTACCCCATCATAGGTCCTCCATCACCCTCTTCAGATGCAACCTCATCCGAGAGCAGGTCATTGATGCTGTAATCATCCCCTATACCCATCGATTGCCGAATTGTTCCCCATTGCTCGTCGCTGATGTGGTCGAACATGTCCTCGTTGGCTCCAGTAGGCTGAGCATCTAGTCCGGCAACACAAGCGATGGATGCAATCCCCATCGCTCTGGCGTTTTTCTTCTTGTTCATGCGGTCGAGGAGGATTCCAGGAATAACCAATGCATATCCTATTCGCGACATTGCCACCAACCCGGGAGTTCCGGGGGTGATGACAATCTCCTCCGAGTCGAATTCGACCATCGCCGTGGCATCCCCACAGGAATACTGGATTCTTTCACCATCATAGGAGAATTGTATCGGCTCGCCTGCGGGATGTGCACGGCGGATGACATTACGGATATGGTCGTGACTGACCTTGCCGGCGGCGTGCTTCATCGTGACTTGGTACACCATCAGACCTCACCCCATTCAGGTTTCTCATCCGGCCATGGACTCATCCATATCATATAGGAAAACAAGATTAGGGCCGCTGCGGTCATCATCATTACAACCATACCATCCCCTCCACTTAGTGGCGGTCCGGTGAATTGGAAGAACAGAAGTAATGTTGAGACTATCGCGGCAATTCTCAAACTTATCGATTTCTTGCTGAATCCGGCGAATAATAGAGCCACTCCAATATGGGCAATGATGGCGAAATTCAGAGTCTCTAGAAAGAGCGCCTCGTTTTCGATAACCTCCGGAGCAACAGTTTCATCGATTTGTCCCTCGCATTGCACATATCCAATACCGAAGATGCAATCATTTGAATCCATGCTTCTGCCGTACAAATCCTCGGCAAGGATGGAGTCACTCATCTCTTCATTGATATCACTGTAAACCATTAGAATAATCCAACCTAAGAAGAACCAATAGATTATCGACATTAGAACAAAGTTCGTGCGCGGACTTTGGTTACCTTTTCCGCTCTTCTTGGAATGGCTGTCATTCACAATGTATAGTGAGCAAGCTATAAACATAAAAATCAAATAAGCGAAAAAGCCATCCTCAATTTTATCCTCAAGGGCCATTCCCGCGGAATCCAATTTAACGTAAAAATTCAGAAATAATAGAAGGTGTAGAATGGTAATGGTGATGAAAGCTGGGGAAAGTGAAATTTGCTTGTTTTCGTCATTCACCTCGGCCTTGGGTACCAACTTCCTGCGTGGAGTTCCAGTAAAGATGAGTAGCAAAGAAAGTACAAAGAATCCGATGATTATCGTTGCTATTAAGAGTTCAAGAGATTCATAAATATTATTCATCCAATCATTGCAGGACAAGTCGTCTTGGTAGTGGTTAATTCCGTCATCTCCGTTGACACCACCATAGGCGCAGTATCCTTCGGCGCCACGCATCATTGCGAATTGAGGGACGTTACGATGGATGAAGTGGAAATATCCTTCAATCGGTAGAAGAGCCAAGAAGGAAAGAATCAGTGCTACCTTGGGGAACCTTGAGGAGAGTTGTTGCTCTTCAGCGCCGACACTGGTCTGGCTTTCATCTCCGCCGCCTCGACCCCTGACCTCGGGGCGATTAGTAGCATCGAATCGAACCGCGAGATAACCTGATACTTCTGCGACCAGTCGCCATGCGGTATCATTGCCGTTCAATTTTGTCTGGTCGAGGAATCCAACAACTTCGCTAACCACCGTTTGGGCATCATTTCCAGCCCGAGTCAGTCCCCTGTAGAGCATCATCATCGCCTTGACTGAGTCGTTGGGATAGGCGCGCTCCATCTCAAGATAACCGATTGCAGAGCGAGGAAGTTGGGTGCTGGTCAGTGAAATCAGGATGTACTGGTAGAGAAGAGAATCGTCGAATCCCTGATACGACCTGGTGAGAATCTCATCGAGGGATTCCTGGGCCTTCTCTTCACCAAGAATCTGTTTTATCCGGCTTTCACGCTCCGGAGAGCCATGCTGTGTGGTAGCCAGCATATCATTGGTATCGGTGATACAAGTGAGCAGTGAGGAAAGAGTCTGCAACTCCAACATTCCCCGCCCCTTGGCATGACGGGTGAGAGTCCTGATTCCCGCCAACAGTTGTTGCTCAGAGCCTGACCTGACGAAGTTGGCCAGTTCTACCAACATCGAGTATGAGGCCAGCCCATTGAGTTCACAATCCTCTTTCACTTTGACCCAGAAGCTCTCCTTGATTGTCCAAACCTGATTCTCGGCGGTGGCCAGAAGGGTCGCGACCATCGCCTCGAGGTCGTTGTGATTACTGGAGTGCTGGAAGCCCATCGCTTCATGATGCTCGGCAGTCAAGGGGTTGACTGCATCCAAGTGCCTACTCAGTGCCAGATGACACCACGCCCCTGCCGGGCCGGGGTCAGAGCCGGCTGATTCCAAGACAACCTCAGCCCTCTCACCCAAGGCGCTGGTATCGAGAGCGAGGTCTTTGCGCTTGTCTATTGACAGGTAGAGGGCATAGGCTTCGATGTCTTTCAAGTCGGCAGAAGCAGCCGCTTCTATCGCTTTATCGGCATGCAATATGGCTGCTGCCGGATCGAATGTCTCACCAGATGATCTAGCCATTATCAAATGACTGCGAGCTAGCCACAGAGGCTCATCCGCAACATCTTCCCGCTCCAGCAAGAGTTGACCGACCAGCTTGGCAATCTGTGGCCAGCCCATCGAATCGAGAAGTTTTCCGAACTGCAAAAGATGGGTTGAGGACATGCCCTTGAGGATATCCATATTCTCTCGTACCAATGGAATCGCAGCTTCTACATCGAGTCTGGAGAAACCACCTTCGGGTACCGATAGACCAGGTTTGTTGATATCGAAGCGGTCGAGTTGGTCGACCAATTTGTCGACAATCTCCTCGGTATCAGCCTGCAGTCGCTGGACGATGTTGACATCACCGGCCACCGCGGTATCGGATAATGAGACATTCATCTGCGGGTCGTCGACTTTTGGCGTTTCAGCGGTAACCCCTATCAGAGATAGTACTCCCGCAAGGTCACTACCGCATTCCGAACAATGAATAGAGTCATCATCGATTTGTAAAGTGCAGAACGGGCAGTACACGACAACTCTCATTACCCACTAACAGATAGTGCTATCGCCGCCGTATCGACCTATTTCAGGCGAAGTTGATGATGAATCAGCGGCCTTGGAAATTGGCTACTCGCTTTTCGACGTAGGCGGCGATTCCTTCTTTGGCATCGGCACTACCGAACAGAGCCGATTGCAATTCACGCTCGAGCGCCAAGTGGTATTCGAAGGGAATCTCCGGGCCGGTCTGGCAAGAGCGCTTGATGTTACCAACCGCCATGCTGGCCTTGTTGGGAAGGGTGAACTGGCTCGCCCAGTCGAGAATATCTTGACGGAAGGAAGTTGCATCTCCTTCCCAGATGTGATTGATGAGGTTCATCTCCAAGCCATCCTCAAATGAGAACAATTCTCCGGTGACCATGTATTCCAGCGCCTTTGCCTTACCGATGAGGCGGGTCAAGCGGGCGGTACCACCGGTTCCGGCAAGGACCCCCAGGTTAATCTCTGGCAGACCCATCTTCCCGGCGTTCTTGCGCGCTATCCGGATGTCGGCAGCCATGGCGATTTCCAGCCCACCGCCGACGGCATGACCGTTCAGAGCGGCGATGACCAACTTCGGGGTCTGTTCAAGACGGCTCAGAGTCTCGTTTGCGTGCAGGCAGAAATTGTATTTGAAGCCGGGGGTAACGCTGTTGAGCATACTGATGCTGGCGCCGGCGGAGAAGAACTTCTCGCCATTCCCGGTCAGTATCATCACCGTCACCTCGTCGTCGAAACGCGCCTTGATGATTGCATCATCAATGTCGCTCATCATGCCGTGAGTATAGCAGTTAGGCCCCATGCTGTCACCCTCTAGAGGGTTACCATCGGAATTGGCGGCGAGTTCGATGACGGCGATGCCATTATCGGTCACACCGTAGTTGACTAGGTGGTTTGCCATTGGGGCCAGAGTGAGTCCATACATATCAGACATGAATCGGCGACATGCGTTTCGCTCATCAATGAATCGGCGTCAATCACGGGAGAATTTCCCACAATTTTTCACTCTTCTTCGCCCGAATAGATTGGAATCGAAGCGTTATCCGAATCGTTGGTGAAGGAGATGTT
>DARQ01000013.1:10586-12637 GCA_002503395.1 Euryarchaeota archaeon UBA60
CCCTTGCACCCATTGGTCTCTTTTCAGTGCCCGGCGAAAGGGCAGTCGCCACATTTTTCGCCCATCGGGGGTGATTTCCTTTTTCAGCATCGCCTTGCCGAATAATCCCCAAGTGATTCTCCTCAACAGGTCGGGTCGAAACATCCACGCGATGAATGGTAATCCATCACCCTTTTTCTTTTGGTTTTTCATCCACATGTTGACGATTTTACTGAAGGCCCTATCACCGACCCGATTCATCAGGAAACGATTGGCGGCCGAAGTCTTGACCAACGGTAGGAGGTGTTTGCGCACTGCTTTCTCATAATCGCCTTGGCCGAGAATATCGTGGGCGGCAAAAACCCCCGAGGTGATGGCATAGCGCATCCCGAAGCCCCACATGAAGTCCTGTAATCCACCTGATTCACCGATGTAGTATCGACCGTCGACAGCATATCTGTCGTTGATGGTGAAGTCGCCTTTGCCACCGACCCGTTTGAATGGCTTGCGGTCGAGGTCGGGATAGTGCTTATCGTACCAGGCGATGGTCTCATTGAGGAAGCGGTCGCTCTTCTTCTGTTTACGCCACAAGCAGGTGCAGATCAGTCCAACGCCATCGATGATAATGAGATAGGCATAGGCGCCCGGAGCTAGTTTATCGTTGAAATGAAAGGCAACATGATTTGGATATGTGGTATGGAAAATCTCACCATAGGCAACCGCAGATGTTCCTTTGGGTCCGGTGGCGATGATTTGGCAATCTTCGGGTTTGACCCGTGACTTGTAGTGCAGGTTGGCACCCGCAGCCAGCGCCTGACGCTTCAGGCCCTGATCGATTGAGTGTTCGGCGGTGCCTCTCTCGATGACCCGAAAAGCAACTGTTGGGCTCCAAGCCTTGCGAATCTTATCTTTTGGGCAGATGACATCAACCTCGTGGAACTCGGTCAACTTGAACTCGTCCGGGTCGAGCCCCCAGCCGCGCATCTGGTCGAGAAAATCTGTATCAGATGACCAATTCTCGATTCCCTGAAAGTCGCCATCGAATCTGGCGCCGGAATCATCGCGGACATCATGGACGTGAACCTCCCGGCCGGCCTGGGCCAGAATCGTTGCCGCCGCCAACCCTGACAGTCCGGCGCCCATGATATGGATGGCCTCGTCACTGGCTGGGGTCATCGCCATGGCTAGGGTCTCGGCGGTTTGAAGCATTCGTTGGCGAGGAAAGTGGCTTGAAGGGAGAAGACAACGCATCGGCATGGCAGGAAATGTCGTCATCGAGGCTGCGCCCGACGCGCTCGACGCCGAAGCCCTGCGCCAGCGCCTCGATGTTTCGGGCTGCGGCAGTATCGTCTCCTTCGTCGGAATCACCAGAGACAGCGACGATGGTGAGGAGGTAATCGCCTTGGAATTTGAGGCTTGGCAGGAGCAATTGTCGGCGACATTACAGAGTCTCGCCAAGTCCGCCATCACCGAATTCGGCGTACATGGGGTGGCGATGGCACACCGCACCGGGCAGGTACTTGCCGGTGAGAATATCGTCGCTATCCACGTCGCCAGCGCGCACCGCAAAGAAGGCTTTGCGGCCTGTAGTTGGTTGATAGATGAACTCAAGGCCAGCGCCCCGTTGTGGAAGAAGGAGGTCAAGGCAAGCGGCGAGACCTGGAAGTCTGGATTGGGGTGAAAAATTGAACCAAAATGAACGAGAATCCATCGTCGATATCGGCGAAAAGCCAATCGTTGCGCGACGCGCCATCGCCACCGGCCTACTGCACCTGAGCCAAGCAAGTGTAAGCGCCATTCAATCTGGAGAAGTCGCCAAGGGTGATGTTCAGGAGGCCTCGACAATAGCTGCCATCCAAGCGGTGAAAATCACCCCTACCATCGTCCCACACTGCCACCCAATCCCCATCGAGGGTTGCAAAGTGAAGTGGACTTGGGAGGGAAATGCCCTGCGCTGTACGGTCGAGGTCAGCGCTCGCTATCGCACCGGGGTGGAGATGGAAGCCCTTGTCGGTGTCAGTGCTGGATTGCTGTGCGCATGGGATATGGTGAAACCGCTTGAAAAGGATGAG
>DARQ01000013.1:12772-13595 GCA_002503395.1 Euryarchaeota archaeon UBA60
CCGCCGATGGCGCTGCGGTAGAGGCGATGCGCTCGACCTTTGATGATGTCGCCTTCGACGGCCGGGTCGCCATCGGCGAAGGCGAACGTGACGATGCGCCGATGCTGTGGATCGGCGAGCCGCTCGGAAATATGGTCGGTCAGGAAGGGGCGCTGAAGGTCGACATCGCAGTCGACCCACTGGAATGCACCAATAACTGTGCGACCAATTCAGACAATGCCATCGCGGTCCTGGCCGCCGCCCCACGTGGCGACCTACTACACGCCCCCGACTGCTACATGGACAAGATTGCCGGCGGGATTGAACTGGCCGGAGAAATCAGCCTCGACGGTGGCGTGGCATGGAATCTCGAACAGACCGCGGCGGCCCTTGACAAGCCGCTCAGCGAGGTACGGGTAGTCGCCCTTGACCGAGAACGCCACGCTGATTTGTTTTCGCAGATTCGCGCCGCCGGCGCCCGACTTCACCTGATGGATGACGGTGATATTTCAGCCGCCATCTGGGCGGCTGAGCCAACCGGACCATTCGACCTGCTGATGGGCATCGGTGCGGCCCCCGAGGGAGTCATCACCGCCACTGCACTACGCGGCCTCGGCGGGGTTTTCCAAGGCCGGCTCAAATACCGCGATGCCGACGACCGAGAACGCGCATCTCAGATGGTCGGCGATGACCTCGACCGTCTGTGGAAAGCCGAAGACCTGTGTTCCTCCACCGACGCGGTATTCGTCGCAACCGGAGTCTGTCCGGGATATCTCCCCGGGGTTGAAGACCTCGGTGATGGCAAGGTCAGGACGACCAGTCAGGTCATCGATGTAGCGAGTGG
>DARQ01000013.1:13695-15372 GCA_002503395.1 Euryarchaeota archaeon UBA60
CCATTTTATTTACAGCCCGCCACTGCCTCGCAGTGTTGGGTGGAACATGGAATACGATGTGCCGGCAGATGTTCCCGAAGAGATGGTCGATTCCTACATCGCCAATATGGATGCAGCGACCTGTGGCACCGGGCGGATGAACCTATTCGCCTGCGACCAGAAAATCGAACACCTGAACGATGACTTCTACGATGGCGGAGAAAATATCCCTCTCACTTCTAACAGCCCGACCCACCTGTTTGAGATCGGTGCTCAGGCCGCGCAAGCGGGAACCATCGGCGTTATGGCAGGGCAATTGGGATTGATTTCCCGCTACTCCCGTGATTATCCCGATATACCTTATCTGGTCAAACTGAACTCCAAGACGGGGATGGTGGAAACCTCCCAGCGAGACCCGGTCAGTCAGGCGATGTGGGATATCGATGATGTGTTCACCTTGAAGGAGAACGGTATCAATGTCGTCGGAATCGGCTACACGATTTACCTAGGTAGCGAATACGAGCACGATATGTTGACCGAAGCCGCCACCCTGATTCGTCAGGCGCACGAGAATGGCCTGATATGTGTGACTTGGATATACCCCCGTGGTCAAGCCGTTCCCGACGAGACCGACCCGCAACTGATATCGGGAGCCGCCGGGGTTGCCGTCTGCATCGGCGCCGATTTCACCAAGGTCAATTATCCCACTGAATTCATTGGGAAAAGCCGGCCTGAAAGTTTGGCCGTCGCCGTGGAAGCGGCTGGGCGAACCGGCGTCATCTGCTCTGGCGGCGGCAGTCTGCCGCCTCGAGAATTCTTACAACGTCTGTATGACCAAGTCAATATCTCCGGTGCTCGCGGCTCCGCTACCGGACGCAATATCCATCAGAAGACGACCGAGGAAGCGGTGCGAATGTGCGCCGCCTGCCACGCCATCATCTGTGCCGGAGCGAGCGTTGAGGCGGCGATGGCCATCTTTGAAGGCGATTGAGCACAAGATTTCGCAGTCTAATGTATATGCTCCAGCATTCCGCTCGCATAGGCGGCGAAGAAGATCAGCACTAGGATTGTGGTTCCAATCAGAACGTGTTTGAGGGCGGTTTTACCGGTCTCGGAATTGTGGATATCGGGTAACGTATCGACCGTGGCAACATACAGAAAGGTGCCTGCGGCAAATAGCATCGCCAAACCTATCACTTGAACTTCAACGCCTGCAAAAGCATGGAATGAGAGAAGAATCATCACCGGGGTGGCCAGAGAAAACAGCACCACATCGCGTATTGCATCTTTCGTCTCGCGGCGCTCATGCAGGGAGAATACCCCGAGGCTGAATGCTGCCGGAACTTTGTGAACCAGCACCGCGAATGTAACCAGGGCCGTCACCGCCACCACTCCCCCGGCCGCCGCTGCCCCGATGGCCAGGCCATCTGCGGCCGAATGCAATGAAAGGCCGAGCACCAACATCCACGTCGAAGTCTGATGGTGAACATGGCCGTGTCCATGGTCGTGTGAATGGTCGTGATGCTCTTCGTGCACAGCATGGCCGATGCCCGACCCCTCAAGAATCAGCATCATCAGAAAACCGGCCAGAATCGCCCCGCCCAGAACCAGTGGACCAAACTCATCCCCACCCGATGCCGGCGCGGTGGTGGCAAGTTCAAAACCCTCTGGAATCACTACCATCATCGCTGAGGCCAG
>DARQ01000013.1:15576-15815 GCA_002503395.1 Euryarchaeota archaeon UBA60
CCATGAGATGTCGAGAGGTTTCGCTTATTCAAGTTGTGTTGAACTCACAGTACATTGGTCGGTGGTGCGCCGTATGCATTGTTGCTCTGCTCGCCATCGAAAAACATGAAGATTATTCCGATTAAGATAAAGAAAGAGAGAACCCACCACCCGGACTTCCCAAGATCATGGAATCGACGGATAGCGACTGCAATTCCGGGAATAAACAGAGCAAGGCTCGTGATTAATCCAACAAGTCC
>DARQ01000013.1:16062-21381 GCA_002503395.1 Euryarchaeota archaeon UBA60
AGGCTGCTCAACTCAGTGAAGTGAAGGATTGCACATTGCCCTCGGAGTCGAGTAATAGAGGCTGCCCCTCTTCCCAGGTCGGGCAGTTTCGGGAAACCCAGTCACGGGTCGCCCACTCGCAGATCTCATATCCCCCAGATAGAATCCCCGAGCGCTTGATGTAGCCGACCTTGACTATATCTTTGTCCTTAGACAGAACATTGCCCAATTGCTGGCTGGTTGTACCATGGCGCATATTGCTGTTGATATACTCCAATATCTCGGCAGTATTCCTCGGTCTCTCATATAGATATTTCTTGATTTTCTCACGGATTCTTACAGTCTTCATATTCATTCCTCTGCGGGCTCGGTCACGGCCATACCGAACTCAGGTTGGCCTGTTGAAGTACAGGAGAGATGCCGGTGATATAACCGTTTACCCTGCATTGAGATGGATTATTACTGAATGTGGCACAAAATCAACTCTTTCTCAACCCCGTTTGAGCGGTGTAAGGAATAAACTACTTATCTCCACAGGAAATCTGTAATTAAATGTAATCATATTAGAAAATATAGTAATGTTGAAAGGTAAACACCCCCTCTAGTTACTTGAGAGGTGTCTATCATGCCGTCCCGCATCCGTTCAGGCTATAGAAGACGCTTGCTCGATTGGCTCGCAGATGGCGGCGGAACAGTGAGTGCTTCAGCGCAGTCCGTCGGTTTGCACTTACCACACGCATCTTCTGAACTCAAGCAATTGCGAGAGGATGGTTGGGTTGCGAGCGACCGGGAAGAGGGTTCCAAAGGTGCAGTACAGCGCTTGACCGAGGTAGGCTGGAAGCGCCTGCAAGAAGATGATATCGCTAGGCTGCAAGCCATCGACCTCTCAGATATGCCCCCCGGAGCGATTGGATGTGTGCTCGCTCGCGATGGCGCCCATCTACTTTTGGCTTACGCGCAATCTCCGTCATCGGCACTGATTACCCTGCCAAACCGACCTTTCACCCAACCCGATGCGGATGACGATATCTCGACCGGAAACCAAGGGGGGGATATGAAGTGGGTTTGGGCGGTACGGCGCGATGCTCCACAGCACTGGGTTGATGTCACGGCGATGAAGTCACTGAGTGGAGCGCCGGAAAAGATTGACCCGAGTAGAATAGAAGGTTGGGATGAACCGCTTCAAGCATGGGTGATTCTACGTGTACAACTTCTGGAACGAGGACGGAAGATGGCTCTCTCAGTTGGATCCTGGATTCAGGCGAATCCCCAAGACCGGTGGCCCAAACTACCGGCCAGCAGTATTGGTGGCGACTGGGAATTGGGAACTGCAGCTCCGGCGCCGACACCAGTCCGGCCCAGCGCGGCAATCGCCGCGGTCATCGAAGAGCGTATCACCCAAGGACTACTGATGCGAATCGCCGGTGAAGGTGCATGGGTTCTCGGCGACCTCGATATGCTCGGACGGGGACAATCTCCGTGGCCGCTGGAAGCATTGACCGGATGGATTTTTCGCGCCCATACCAGATTGGATTCCGAAGAGATTGACCGCCGTCGCTCATGGTTGAGAGCCGAATTGGTTGGCCGCTCTCCCGACCAGCGTCGTACCTCCCGGCAGCAAGCGACCTGGAACCGCTTTGCCAGTGCGTGGCCGATTGGAAAATGGCGTTCAAAGGACCCGGGTAGTGAAGCGGCGTGGGATTTGCGTGGCTTGGACGAGGGCGCTAGAATTTCCCTCATCGAATGGGCGCTCGACTCGACTCCAACAAAGGTGGTCATCCAGTGGCCCTCGGGAATTGAGTTGGCGCGCACCTTGTGCGAAAGAGTGCTAGCCCATCCTAATCTACGGTTATTGATAATGAATGATAAGCCACCATCAGCATCACCGCTCATACTTCGCACCGCTCCCGAAGGCCTACCATCCTCTCGTTTGCAATTACCTTCGGGAATCAGCCTCCCGGTGCAACTTTCCTCAGGCTCGCCGCCACCATTGCGCCTACCCGATATCGCGGTGCCAGCAAAGCACGAAGATATTGCTGAGGTTGCCGAATCTCTCACCACCCTAGGGGTAATCCTACCTGAATCATTGCCGAGCCGACCCCCCGCCGACCTCGATGACGCAATCCGTATATCTTGCCTATTGTTCCCGGAAGGTGACGGTGAATGGGCAAATAATTGTGAGGGTCTGGCTCCCTTGGCGGCGTGGATAGCCTCCCCTCGAGAAGAGAGGTGGAGTAGGTGGTTACGAGTCTCCAGTCGTCTTGACGAGGTTTGGCTGGCTCTGCTTTCACCGAGCGATATACCGTCTCCCGAATTGGTGGAAATAGCCTCGACTATCGGAGATGATGAGTGGGCACAGAATGCCGGGGAAGTCCTCTCTCGGCGCCTGATTGAACATCCCGACCTACTGCTCGACCTCCATCCGTTGACCACTGGCAAAGTCAATCCGTGGCTAGCATCGGTTGGCTTGGTCGCCGCCCCTCGACTTGAGGACGACTACGCCAGAGTCATCACCGCGTGGGCATGGCCGGCGTGGTTGGAATCCCCAACCCACGGTTTTTCCGAGGTCTTACCGGCTTTGGTCATTCTTGAGCAGAGAGGCCTGATCGCCGCTGATTGGAAGAGCGAATTGGGCGGGGGAAAGTTTCCCAGCGATGGTCCTATAGGGGTGTGGTCGGAATTAATGGCCCTCAGATCTGAGAGTATTCAAGATGGGGAATTCGCCATGCGGGTGGTCAAGACTATACCGATGTCATGGTGGTCACCATGGGCGAGCGAGATTCTGCAACTGTTATTGCGGGAAAAGAAGTGGTTGAGATATTTGCTGAAAGAGGACATTCCATGGGCTGCAATGGTGTTGCGGAGCAGTGATGAAAGTCACTCGATTCCCGGGGTTGAGCGCCAATTCCAGCAATGTCCTGACGACCTGTTGTTGACCATCGAAGTTCACCGCGAACGTTTTGAGAAAAATCCCACCGCCGGCTCCGAGCATCTGCTCGACTTGATCGATGCTTTGGAAGCGGTCGCCAACGGCCGTCCGCCACCTCTGGGGCGGCGGCATCGCAACGCCGGTTGGCTGGCCCAGCCACTCGCTCTGTGGCCCCACTTTGAAATCGATGAATGGATTGATGGAGATGTGCGAATCGGTGCCCGACTATTCGCTAGAATCAGTGGCTATCATTCGGGGCTGAAAACCTCACAACAGAGTCGTTTAGACTAATCGAAGCCTTGAAAACACCTCGCCTCCGCCCGAAGATTGCCGCAGCAGCAACATCGGCGCGATGCCTTCGGGCAAGTGAACGTTCGATACCAATGTCTGCGGTTGGCGCACAGTCGAAGACCACCTGGAGCCTTTTGGCGATGAATGGTGATGCAAGCTTTGCGCCGTAACTGATTGGGTTTGGGTCCTTGCCGGACGATAGGATGAAGGTGAGCCAACCCCCCGATTGGACACACGCCCCGGCGCGAGGGTCAGGCCTGCGAGGTAACGATGACACACGGCCGTTACGTGCCGGGGCACATTTTTCCCTATTTCAGCCCGCATGATAGGGCATGCTCAAAAGTGACGCTACCCGCTACTCATGGCAATGGGAGAGCCACCTTTGCGCCGATGTCTGGTCGGCGGTACCTTTGACCGTTTTCACATCGGTCACGAAGTACTATTGTCCACCGCGCTACGGCATGCCGAAAAAATCGAGGTCTGGGTCTGCGATGATAAGATGGCGAGACAGAAATCTCCACTTGTAGAGGATTACGAGCGGAGATCTACCGAAGTTGTTGAATGGTTGCAATCCACTTTCCCTGATCGATTCAGTATTCACACCCTCGATGATGAATATGGTCCAGCCCGCACCCGCCACGATTGTGACTCAATCGCCTGTACCATCGAGACCCAGATAATATGTGAGAGAATCAATTCCGAGAGGGAGATGGATGGTTTGGCGAAACTTGAGATAATCACAGTGCCGCACGTCGAAGATGCACTCGGTGGAGTGGTCAGCAGTACGCGGATAAGAGCCGGAATAATCGACCGCCGGGGACAGCCATGGGTAAGTGATGAACTGGCGCTGAATTCTTATCGAATGGTCGCGAGTTTGGAGGCGGAATTGAAAGCGCCACTCGGTGAGGTCTTTACCGGCCCGGAATCCACCCCGGAGGTCGCCATGGGGATGGCCTTGGAACAAATCATTCTCCCCGCACCCGCTCTTATCGCGGTCGGCGATGTCACCGTTCAGACATTACTCGATATGGATATTATTCCCGATGTTGCGGTGGTTGATGGCCAGACCAAGCGAGCGATTCTCGATGAATCTGAATACGTCGATGAAGACTTCTTTGAACAGGTACTGAAGGCAGAAAACCCAGCCGGAATCCTCACCCCTAGCCTGTTCATCGCCTGTCGAGATGCCTTGGCCAGTGACCTGTCAACATTGATAATAGTCGATGGCGAGGAAGATTTGGCGCCGATGTATCTGCATCGGCTCGCTCCGTTGGGGGCAGTGATATTGTATGGTCAACCTCGACAAGGTGTGGTATTGCGGCTTACCGATGAGGTTGTCAAGCAGCGCTGCCGCTCCCTTCTCGACGCCTTTGAGGTGCTGTGATGGCTGAACAAGAACAATCGGAGAAGCCGTTGGTTTCGATTACAGTCTGTGTTCGCGATGGTGAACAGTGGATCGATGAATGTATCGCGAGTCTGGTTGCACAGGATTGGCCGAATATCGAGATCATCGCCGTCGATGATGGTTCAAGCGATGCCTCGACTGAGAGATTAATGGTTTGGGATGACCCCGAAGGCATGAATAATAATCATCCGGTGAGAGTCATTACCCAAGGCCCCAAGGGTCTTTCGGCAGCCAGGTCATCCGCGCTCGGCAAGGCCAGGGGCGAGTGGGTTGCCATCACCGATATCGACGTACGCCCGGAACCCTCCTGGATTTCACAATTGATGAGAGCAAGATTTTCGCTCGATGAGGTGGAAACCGTAGTTGCGGTTACCGGGCGCACCGTATTTGAATCAGGAGAGAGCATTATCAGTAAATTACGTGCTTCCGAGGTGGCGGAGAAATATCGTAATCGCCAAAGGACCACCAGTCTTGCAAATGGCCCATGTAGCGTATTCGAGCGTCGCGCCCTGTTGGAAATCGGTGGTTTCGATGAACGATGGTATCATGCCGAAGATATGGAGGTCAGCCTGAGATTAATCGGCGGTGGCGGGACGATTGTCTACTCTCCTGATGCGGTAGTAAATCACATCGCCGAGGAAAATATCACCACTTTCTTGGCCAAACGAACTCGCGATGCCAGAGCTCACGTGAGGATTGTTCGTCATCATCCCAA
>DARQ01000013.1:21631-23367 GCA_002503395.1 Euryarchaeota archaeon UBA60
TACATGTGGAGTTGGTCGCTGTGGAAGGGTCTAGCTCTGGGCTACCTCGATGCTCTATTGGGAAGAAACGGGCACTAGTGCGTACGAACCCAACATCAAGATTCAAAGGACGCACAGCGAGGAGCAAGCGGAGAGAATCGGTTTTGGTATTCGTAAGCATTTGCTCAAAATCGCGATTTGATGAGCGTTTGTGACTCGCATTATCAGGGCCAAAGCGAAAGTAACCAGGAATTAAATTCAGGCTCGGCTTTCGCTAAAACAAGACAACAAGCATTCACCCCAATCGAATCTGAGCGAGAGGTGGACGATGAACGAATCACTCTTTTGGAACTGGGGCATCAAGGTATCTTGAACTATCTGCCAACGCAAATCCGAACGCAAATAATGCTGCGAATACCGAGTATACCCCAGGGTCAACCCAACCGGTGTAGAGGATACCCCAACTAAGGTAGAAAACCAATCCGATCATCATGCACCAAGCACCCATCGTGCGCGCCCAGCCATCTTCAAAACTGACCATCGCCGGCCAAGTATCATTGAGAATGAGGGTCTTCAACCAAGCTTCTAGACCAGATTCACTTTCATTCAGTGTCTTTATCCCAATCCCAGCCATCATGCCGCAAAATGCCAGAAAGAACGTGTCACTGAGCGGATGATATGCAGTATTGTACACTACTCCTTCGCCAAGCAGTCCAACCGTCAGGAAACCAGCCCAACTGATCTTCAGGTCACCTGGATATGCCAGACCGATAATGTTGAGAATACCTAATGCAAGTCCCCATACGCCGAGTCCAACCATCCAACCGGCCAAGCCCACTGGCGGATTAAGAAATCCTTTGCCAGTTTTGGATTCGATTTCAATAACATCACTCATGGCGGCGGCGAACTGCCCTCCCCATATAAGCATGGGGGGAGAGAAAAAACCATTTCAGCATCAGGAAACAAGCGACTGAGAGCCGGCGAATGCTCACAGACGGGTCTGTAGACGGTAGTTGCCATCACCCACCGCTTGCATTAATTCATCCGCTTCAATCATTATCTTTACCGCATCGATTGAATTAGGAATACAGGAGTTGACCTGCTTGGTCCTGCCATATCTGCCGCGGCTGATGGTTTTGGCGGTAACGATGCCCAGAGTATCGAGTTCACTGAGCAGGGTGGTCAAGCGGCGTTGCGTCAGAATGTTATTGCCGAAGTGCTTGCAAGCCTGTTTGTAGATTTCGTAGATCTCACCGGTGGCAATGTTGCGTAGTCCTTGTTGCTCAATTTGTAGAATTGAGAACAGGACCAATTTCTGCTGTGAAGGCAAAGCCGCTATCGCCGGAGTGAACTGGTCACATTCGATTTGATTCTGCGCCATTCGCACGTGGCGCTCAAGGACCACCGCTTCGCCGCATTGTTCCGCCTTCTCGGTCGAGACACGAAGCAGGTTCAAAGCGCGCCGAGCATCACCGTGCTCTTGTGCGGCCAGAGCAGAGCATAGGCGAATCACCGCCTCGCTCAACACATCTGCCAGAATCCCGTCCGCAGCCCGCTCGGCGAGAATATCCTGTAATTGTAGAGCATTATATGGCTTGAATACCAAGTCTTCCTGGCCGAGGCGCGAGCGCACTCGGGAATCGAGATATCCGGTGAATTTCAAATCGTTTGAGATACCGATGATACTACACCTCGCCTGGTCTAGTTCTGCGTTCAGGTTGGTCAAGTTGTAAAGGAGGTCATCGCCACTCTTCTTG
>DARQ01000109.1:0-803 GCA_002503395.1 Euryarchaeota archaeon UBA60
ATATTCTTCTCCAGTAGAGTGTGGGTGATCTCACCACTGCTGTTGACTAGGTTGATCTGCCAGGAGAATGGCACTGTGGTCGGCCCTGCCAAGTTGCGAATCATCCACGAAACCACCGCCTGCTCGCCGCTGATCAGGTCCAAGGGACAATTCACGCTCTCGGCGTAAAGGTCGGTGGGTGCCGGCTCGGTGGTCATCACCGAAAGTGAATAATTTCCTACCGAGTTGTTGGAGCCGAGCATCAAGGTGTAGGTTCGGTTCATGCCCTCTTCGTACATCTGCCCCATAGTCGTCCACGACATCGTTCCATCACCGTTGTCCAGCCAAGCGTCATTCATGTCGCTGGGGCCGTTGATACGGGAGATGGAATAGGAGAAATCGGTCATTTCTGGCTGGGCTATGGTGATATTCAGATTCTGAAGATTGTTTACACTGAATTGGTAGGCATCGGCGACATCATTGCTATCCAAACATCCACTGCCACTGGAATTGGGGTTAACACCAAGCGCGGTCGGATTTGCTCCTTCATCACTGGCATCACCGCCGACCCCCATGTCATCCAGTCCTTCACAGGAGAAAGGAGGAATCCACGTGCCGGCAAGTGGCTGGCCGATAATGAGTCGATAGGTGCCGCCCGGAGCACTGCCGAAGCCACCGAAATAAGAGACGTTGAGGGTATAAGTTCCGGCGACAAGATGGCTATCGGTACCTTCGGTGGAGACGAAATCATCATTCACACCCCACATGGTCGAACTATCTATCTCGGTGCCGTTTGGTGCTACCAGTCTCAGGTCGAAATCGGC
>DARQ01000109.1:827-3270 GCA_002503395.1 Euryarchaeota archaeon UBA60
GAGTGGCATTCCGGCGCTGACGGTTATCTGATAGACATCTTTCTCATCATTAGAGTCGACGCAACCACGGAATTCCTGCTCGATATCGCTGCCGAGGTCGACCGCGGTGCCGGCGCTATCACCGGCATCACCACCAGAGCCACCATCATCTTGTGAGGCCGGGCAGGTGGTCTGGGCGGTACCGATGTTCAAAGCCGAGGTGGGGGTGTAATCATTATCATCCTCGTTCTTTTCAACGATTACATCTTCCTCATCGACGAAATATAGCACATTGTATTCGCCCTCTATTGTATCGGCAGGAATCATCGCGTTGATTGTCACGACCTGGCTGGTATTCATCACCAGAGAGTTGACGGTTGTCAGTCCCAGCAGAGCATCAGGCCAACTCTGAATACCATCGACAGATAGATAGGCCCTGACGGTGAAACTCCGATTGGTATCCAAGGTACCGGTATTGTTCACCGTTACCGTAAGGCTGGGGGAATCTCCCGGTTGGGCACTGGTGGGCTGTGAATGGTCGGTTATCTCCAAGTTCGGCGCCGGGATGGAGTAATTGGTGAAAACGTACAGGGTATAATTTGCATTTCCCGACCAATGTGAGACATTGAGGTAATAGGTTCCATTTTCTCCTTCCTTAGCGGTATTCTTTGAACTGACAGATTCATTGACATCCCCGCCAAAACCCGAGAGATCTAGGGTTGAGCCATTATTTTGGTGCAGGTAGAGATCGAAATCCACCCCCGATTCCATCTCCAGCACCGCCTCGATGGTGTGGTTTGTAGGAACGTCGAATGCAAATACATCGTTCTGGTCGTCCTTATCCATACATCCATCATAAGATGCTGTAACGTTATTACCGAAGTTGGTCGGTGAATCCGACCAGTTCGCAGGTGCGTCCTGGCCACTACCCCCGTCATCCTGAGGAGAATACCAGTCGACACACATCTCGGTATAATTCGTCCAAGTCTGAAGCCCGTAATTGCCGTCACCACTGTATTGCTGCACGACAATGAAATAATCCCCGGCACGGCTTTCAGCGCCGGTACCGATGCTGGTAATCTTCTCCAATGGGTCGTTGTAGAATGAGTAGGCATAGTATCCTGTACCGGTTTCATTCAGTAACCAAAGGTCGAAATCAGAGCCTATGGGTACGCTAAGCTCGACATCGATATTATATCCGGAACTCATGCTGAAACCGTACCAATCCTCTTTGTCGTTAGCGTCAACACAACCGTTTTTCTGCGTTGTCGGGTCGGTGCCCAACTGCCTGGCAGTGGCTGTGGTGTTACCTGCATCACCGGCCGTGCCGCCATCATTCTGAATCGTCGGGCAGGGGGCGCGAGCGCCAGCCAACTGCGCATTGCGAAACTTTTCCAGGGCGATTTCGGGGGGATTATCCAGTTTGTACAATATTCCATCTTCGGAAACAGAGATTTCACTTCCCGGGGTTGTAAAGGGAAGAATCACGGTGGTCAAGAGCAGGGCGAGAATCAGCGAGCGAACCTTCATGGCAAGTCCTCAATGCCCCTTCGACCAGCCGCTAGACTATCAATGTGCGTTTTTTCAGTCATTTCCGACCAATTCCCTGCCGGTATGCCCTGCCAAAAGCCAACGGCAGTATTTATTGCGGGTGATAGAGAGGCGGTAAACGAGATGTGGTGCATGACCGCGTCTGCTCATGAGATGTGCAGGATTGTCGGGCCGACGATTTCTGCATCTTCGTGGCCGGTGACAGTGAAACGGAGAATACAATTTGCCTTACAGATGTCGAGTCCGGTCTCGACCACACTGATTACCTCATCGAGTTCCCATAGGTCGTCATCATCACCGGATTGTGTAAGGGTGCAATCGCTGGTAGTTTCACTGCGACATGACACTTTACCGTCTTCATCCATGTCGATGATCACCAATAAATCTGCCATCGGCATCGCTTCATCAGCGTCGACCAGAGTCATCGTGAAAAGGACGTCTGTGGTACCATCGGTATTGGAATTTTTTGCTTCATCATCGACCTCGTAGCGGTAATCGAGAGTGGTGGTGGAGAGACAACCACTGGTGAACATCGAGGTGGCGAAGAGCAGGGCGAAGAGCGCCTTGACGAGGGGGTTGTCCATGCTTTAGCGCCAATCGCTCATCATTTCAGTCTTGCGACGCAAAGCCGCTCACAGAGGTCGATAATCTCCCGGCAAAGGATTGCCGGTACTGGAATATCGGTGTTTTTTCTGGCTAAACTGAGCCGGTCAGGCAACGATTGGGAATTAAGCCGACGGGGAGATTCGAACTCCCGACCGCCTGATTACAAATCAGGAGCTCTACCAATTGAGCTAAAGCGGCTTACATCCCTAAGTAAACCAATGACTTGAAAATTCGACACCCCAGAATTGAGCATCTGGCGTTTTCCAGGCTACGGCAGCATTTGGATTCTGCCAAGCCCATATTCGGG
>DARQ01000109.1:3336-23904 GCA_002503395.1 Euryarchaeota archaeon UBA60
TGAAAAATCATTGTTGACCGAACTCGCAACCCTTACGAAGAGTGGAATCATCCCTCATCTCGCGGTCATAATCGTCGGGGCTGACCCGGCCAGTCATGTCTATGTCGGCGCCAAGGAGCGAGCCTGTGCTCGCCTGGGAATTACCTCGAGCAAGTTTGAATTGCCGGCGGATGCTGACTGGGAAGAGGTTACCTCTCTGGTGCAGGAACTCAATGAGAGAGATGATGTCGATGGAATATTGGTGCAGTCTCCCCTGCCTGAGGGGATGGATGAATTGGTAATTTCTGAACTCATCAACCCCGAGAAAGACGTCGACGGATTTCCACCCGCACAACCTCGGTCGTCTGGTGCAGGGCCGGGTCGATGGCCTGCTACCCTGTACTCCCCATGGAGTGATGAAATTGCTCGAATCAGCCGGAGTTGAATTGGCCGGGAAAACCGCGGTGGTGGTCGGCCGTAGTCGCATCGTCGGCATGCCTCAGGCCTTACTGCTAGGCCGCAAAGGTGCGGATGCGACGGTGACGGTGGTGCATAGCCGGTCGCAGGACATCGGTGCTATATGTCGCGGTGCGGATATTTTGGTGGCGGCGGTCGGGCGAGCTGAATTCATCATCGCCGATTGGGTCAAACCCGGGTCCGTGGTGATTGATGTAGGAGTCAGCCGGGTCGAAGATTCCGGTGCGGAGAATGGCTATCGTCTGGCCGGGGATGTCCACCCCGATGTTGCCGAGGTTGCAGGTTTGCTTTCGCCGGTTCCCGGCGGGGTTGGACCGATGACCATCGTCATGCTGATGGCCAATACGATAACCGCGGCAAAACATAGAAAATCACGTTAATTGTGGCCTTTTTGGATGAGAGGATTCATCAATGCGTCATTCCATGCAGTACCATGTCCGGTGAGCGCTACCACCCTAATTTGGGAAGTGCCACCCTCATCATCGCCGCGATAACCCTGTTCTTCACCCTCATGAATGCGATATTCGGCCCGTGGCCGGGGCACTTCTCGGAGAAGATGTATGGTCTGCCATTACTGATGGGATTATTGGGAATCGAGACCAGCCAACCGATCTGGGGACCGGCTGGGGTATTCAGTTTCCAAGAAGTGCTGCTCCTCATGATCGCCGCAATCAGCGGCGGCGTCTCATATTGGGCGCGCCGCCTGCGACCGGAGTTCTCGGTGCCCGAGGGCATGACCTTGACCGATTTCGGTGAGCGGCAATTCACCACCACCGAGGTGGCGACAACCAGCTCTGGCCAGCAGGGCCGCTCAATGACGCTCGAATCGACACCAATCTCGACGTCACCACTTTCTTCCGACCTGTTGACAGACCTAGAAACACCCACCACAGCAAACCCGACTACAGCCACAATCGTCGACAATATAATCGGCGATACAACCTCTGTCAGCCCGACTAAAATGGCAGAGTCATTTTCAAATCTCGGAGCTGAAGTTGCCCATAGTGCGCCGATAAGTGGTGATGCGAAGGTGCGTGATTTCGGTGGAACGGCCGAAGTTGTAAATATCCCATTACCGGGTGCAAAGTCTGAGGTAAAGGTTGAGATAGAGAAAGACACAGAGGCAAAGGCCACTACTTCAAAGGATTTACCAGAGTTTCCCGCCCTCCCCGAAACCCCAACTTCTGCCGAACCTGAGATTCCCGCCCTCCCCGAAGTGCCTGCCTTGCCCGAAATCCCCGAAGAGCAAGGAGTTCCATTACTACCTACGCCGATCACAGAAGAGTTAGAAGAATTAGAGGCTTTTCCAGATTTAGAGTTAGATCTCCCCGAACTTCCAAATATTGAAAACCAGTAGTAACGAGGGATTTTCTCTCAGCAATTCAGAGGCTTATTTCAGTCACTATCACTACTCCACACCTAAAAGAATTGTCGTGCCACAAGAGGCATGGTTGTCAACGTCTGAAATATGCGAATTGACATTATTGTTCCGAATCATCAAATTCCCTCAACCGATTCCCGGAAGCGCCGAGCGAGGCTGCAAATTGAACGATACGAATATATTCGCCGTCAAAGGACGGCAGAGTCGAGTGATTCGCTCGGCGCTTCCGTGTGATGCCTACGGGGCTTCCATTAAACTAAACTCACCCTTCGGCCCATTCACCATGCAGTCATCAGGCGACATCGAAGAGCACCTCGCCGACCTGATGGATTCCCCGGGTGGTAAATTACTGCTCGAGATTCGCACCCATATCGTCAAGCGGATGCCGGTGATGGCGGTGGCGTTTTTCGTCGGCCTGATAGTCGGTTATCCCTTGGCGGCAATCGGGGTTGAATGGCTGGTTTCCGATGCCGCGCTGGCACCCGATAATACCGAGATTGCAGTTCTTTCGCCGGTTGAATTCATCGCCATCAAAGTTCGTTTCGCCGCCGCTTTGGGCATCTTGATGGTGGCGACGCTGTTGATTGGCGATGTCGCCTCGGGGGCGATTCGCTCATCGGCCCTGAGGGCTCGGCTTTCCGAGGTCGATGTGAAAATACCCAAGCCGGGTCGGCAACTCCTGATGGTGATGTTGGCGATGCCCTTGCTGGCAGGGGCTGGACTGTACTATGCCTATGGCTTGTTATTGCCGTTATTACTTGAATATCTGGCCAATGATGCGGCCTCTGTCGGCTTGTTGACCGAGTGGCGACTTTCCGCCTATATCGGTTTCATCATCAATATGGCATTGGCCAGCATGATAGGTTTCCAGACGCCGTTGTTGACCCTTCTCGCCATCCGTAGCGGTGCGGTGGAACGCTCGGTATTGACCAATTTCCGCCGTCATATCTGGTTTGCCTCATGCGTCTTCGGGGCGCTGTTATCGCCGCCCGACCCACTGTCATTGTTCTTGGTGGCGATGCCGGTAATCTTATTGTTCGAAGTTGCACTTTTGCTCGACCGATTATTTTCCTTGAGGGAATGAGAATCACTCTGATTCGGTGATTCCTCTGATTCTTGCATCTTCGGCCGCGGCAACAGCAATGCCATCTTCGACATCGACCCATAGCATCACTATCGTGCCGGCGATTATCAGCACCGCCAGGCTGGAAATCGCCACCCGGCTGTCGAACATCACCGCCAGCACAGTGTAGAGCATCGGACCGATGAATGCCGCCACCTTGCCGAAGAATCCGAAGAATCCGAAGAATTCGGTACTGCGGGTCTCGGGCACCATCTGACCGAAAAGGCTCCTTGCCAGGCCCTGACTGCCGCCCATCAGGAATCCTGCGAGGCAACCCAGCATCAGCCATTGCCAGAACACGCTCATTCCCAAGGGTGCCCATAAAAAGGTCCTGACCGTCTTGGCGATGAAGTCAACTTTACCATCACCGATATTGGTGGGGTGGTCGATGCCGACTACCGTCGAGTCGTCTAATTCACCGCCGATTACCGAGACACTGTATCGAGTATCGGTATTAGCGGCAAGGAAAGCGCTCATATTCTCTGCATCAGCGGTTCCATTTACACCTTCCTCGAAGTGGTTATTCTTGCAATCCACACAGAAGGGGAGTATGTGTGCCCAATCATCCTTGAAGGCTTGGTCCTCATCACCGACACCGACCAGTTCCAGAGCGCGCACCGAGATGACATAGGATTCCCCATTCCACTCGGCTTGGAAATCGAATTCCTCGTGGTCATCGAGTTCCAAGGGAGCGAAGGACATCGCCCCGACAATCAACACGCACCACAATACCAAGGACAGGGTCAGCGCCCGCTTGGTCGACCATCTGCCGGCCAGCCAGGTGAAGAAGAAGGCTGAGGGGAAGGCGACGAATTGAATCACTACGATGGTCATTATGAGGTCCTGCATGGTCAGTCCGAGCACCGCGATACCGAACGCCCCGGCCAGTGAGGTGACACTGTTTATGCCGTCGATGAACAGGAAATAGGCGAGCATGTAAATGAATAATGTACGGAAATTGTGCCATTCCCTGATGGTCTTGTAAACTTCGCGAAAACCCATTTTCGTTGCTTCTATCAATTTCAGGTCTTCGATCTCATTTTCGATTTCCGGCTCGGCGACGTAGGCGAAGGTGTACCAAGCAAATCCAAACCACCACATCGCCGAGGTGGCCATACAGAATGGTATTACCCAGGCGCCAGATACTCCCAACACCAAGCCGAGATGGAAAACCAGCAGAAGGCCACCGCCGAGATAGCCATAGGCATAGGCCTTGTTGGAGATAGAATCCATCTCGTGGTCTTCACCTTGATAGGGAAGCAGAGCATTGTAGAATACTCCAGCGCCGTTCAAGCCGATATTGGCGAGCATGAACATCAAGAAAATCCACATCCACTGGAATGAGATGTCGAAGAGGGGGGTGAGTGCGAGCATGAAAACTGCACTGGCACCCAGCCAGGTCATCCACTTCAGCGCCTTCATCTTGAACCGTTTACGGTCGGCTATGACACCTATCGATGGACTGACTATGGCTACGAGAATGGTTCCCATGGTCACCGCAAGAGACCACGCCGCATCCGAGGACATCTCGACGCCGATAACCGTGCCCGTCAGGCCATTGGCCTCAAGGAAGAGGTAGGCGAACCATGCCGGCAGGATGGCGACGGTGACACTGGTCTCAAAGGCGGATTTGCCCCAGTCATACATGCAATAACCGAATATTGACTTTTTCTTCGCCTCCTCAGCACTGAGAGTAATGTTTTCTTCGGAAGATGACATAATTACCCACCTCTAGCAGACATAGGGCACTTCATGCTTGCCGTAGGGCGGTAAAGCAAAGGCGCGCATTCATCTATTGCTTCCACAACGCACCCCCATATGGGGTGGGTTCAACCGCGTGAGAATTCTGTGGCGGGAATCTGCGAGGCGATAAATCACTTCGACGGGGTCGAATTCGATTTGCGTCTGACCGCTGATGGCGGGGTGGTAATACACCACGACCGCGAGGTCGATGCAAGTGCCGAAGTCGTGGCTGGACTACCCTCGAAATATGTTGAGCGAAATACTCTGGACGACCTGATGGAGTTGGGTTTTGAGAATTTTGATGACCTGATGTCGAGGTCTGATTTCATCGACCGCCTGGTCGAGAAGGCTTGCGTAGCCTGCATCGAGTTGAAGGTCCCTCACCCCTCTTCAGGAAAGGGTGGAGGGTGGTTTTGGAGCAGTGCCCGATTCATGTCGCAACTATTGGCCAAGGTCGACTCCCAACTGGAAGAGCATGGGATTCCGATTGCCAATACGGTATACTATTCGTTTCACCGCCGAATGTGGAAGGTCGCCAGATTGGCTAACTCCTCTCGGCATGTGGCGACATTGCGACCGATTGTTCCACCGTATGGCAGTATCACGGTCCAGAGATTACGCAGTTTCCCGCAATTCATGACCATGCCGCTCAGTAGATTGGTGCGATGGCATCGCTGGGACCGGTCACCGATGATTCCCTGTGCTCTGGAGTATCTCATCCCCCCCACCAGCCGCTTGACATTGGGCTTACCGGTCGGCCTTGAAGGTCGCCGACTGAATCGCCTCAGACGACTCGCCAAGGGTCTGCCGTTGTATGTGTGGCCCGGGGATATCGAACTCGAATCCAAATTGCTCAATGCTGGTCTGACGCCGATTACCGATTGTGCCGACCCCGAAATTTACACCCTACCCTGTGGGCAGGCAAGGTGGACTCAACCTGCGACCCAGCCACTCGATGAGAATTGGCACCACAAACTAGCGTCATCGAGCAGTGACCAGCACCGAGAACTGGTCGGAGAGGCGCGGCGAGAAATTCCCCATTGGCACGAGATGGGCGATGGTGAGAGGCGTGCCACCTTATCGAGGTGGCGTAAAAGATTCACCTGGCACCGAGATTTGGATTCTCTGGTAGCCGATAGTAGCGATATCAGCATGCCATGGGAAGCGGTGCGGATGATTGGTCATCGCGGGTGTGGAAGAACTAGTTGAGAAGCCGATGACGCCACAATCAGGGCTAGGACAATTCTGCCGGCATGGTCACAAACCTTCCCGGTTACCAGACTGGGACCGAAGGCCAATGGTCTAGTCGACATGTTGCTCTTGTTGTTGCTCGGCGATGTATTTAGGTCGGTAGAGGGGGACCCCTTTACCATCTCTCATCACCATGCGTTCATCGACGATTTGTGCGCCGATTCCGACCGTACGCGCCCAGCCGAAGAAAGTGGTATAGTATGCGGTATCGGTGAAACCGACATGGTGTAGAAGTGTCCCCGAAGCGATATCGACATTGGCATTGGGGTTACGGATTTTTGGTATCTCACCGAGTATCTTGGGCACGACTTCTCGCAGGGTGCGAATGGTACGGAAGTTTGTATCGTCGGGGCATATCTCTTCTCCGAGACCGAATTGAATAGCGGCGCGCGGGTCTTCGGCTTGAAGCACCGCGTGGCCAAATCCGAAAATCGGTCGTTTGGCCGCCAATTCGGCGCGCACGAATTTCTCGACCGCATCGGCATCAGAGGTGCCGATTCGCTGGACGAACTCGAGACAGGATTGGTTTGCTCGGCCGTGGAGTGGCCCGTATAGGGCATTCATCGCCCCCGACATCGAGGCATATACATCTGCGTGACCGCTGGCGATGGCCTTGCCGGTGAAGGTCGAGAGATTACCACCGCCGTGGTCCATATGCAGGACCAGGAAGACCCGTAATACCCGGGTCATCGCCAACTTGTCAGCCCCTGTGATGTCGACCAGATGGACGAAGTTTTCGACCAGCCCCAGTTCCGGACGAGAATTCGGCATACCCTCTTCTCGGTCATCACGAATCCGGAAGATGAGCGCCATCAGTTCAGGCATCCGAGCGACCAGATTCAGTGCATCTTCACGCCATTCATCGCACCGCCCCGACATCCCGAGCGCTTGGATGCCGATTGCCAGCCAATCCATCGGGTGGCCATCCTTTGGTAGACCCCGCAAGGTGTTGCGAATACCTCGTGGTAGAATCGCTCTGCGAGCGAGGTCATTTCGGAACTCCGATGATTCAGACGGGGATGGAAGGCGCTTGTGGTGTAGCAGGAAGACGATGTCCTCTGGGTCAAAGTCAGCGAGTTCAGCGATTGGATAGCCACAGTAGTGCACCCCCCCTGTCGGGGTCACGAAGGAAGTGCGACAGGTTCCTACCGGAACCCCGCGCAGACCACTGTTGAGGTGGTCGGCGGTCATCTCGAGAATGACCTCTTTCTTACCATCTTCAGTAATTGTAATACCGCCTGCGAAACGACGAAATGGAACTTCGGTATAAGCGACTCGTAGAAAAGAGTTCGATTCAACTGCGGCGGGTCGCGGCGGTGTGGATTGGCACACTTACTGAGTATTCTCGCCAAAGTGGCGGACTGCGGAAAAATTACAAATCCATTCGCCGTCTTCCAAACCCTTCAATAGAGAGTGTTGGAGAGTCTATTCGGTCAGCGTGGTCGAGATGGGGAAAATAGTCGATTACGGGATTTTCTCGATCGGCCTTGGAATCTGTATTATTTTCTCTGCCTCGGCAATGTCGGTTCATTTTTCTTTGAATCCATCACTGGCAAAATGTGGCGATTCATGTGGGATGGTTATTCAGGTCACTGAAATAATCTGGCTGACCTCACTCATCATACTTTTCGGCCTGATACTGGTTGTGGTTGGTTTTCAGAGAATTCGTAATCGCCGCCAGAACACCCGCGCCGGGACGTTCTCGGCCCGCCGGGTCTCCGGGACTTTAGGCGAGGTCGGTGACTTGGATTTCCACACCCCTCCTACCGTTGATGCACCGGCAAATCTGTTCGGCGAAAACAGTACAGGACCTGGACGAAGTGGGGCCGGACAAGGTGAAGCAGTGTCAGGTAAAGGGGCAAATTCGGAATTCAATAATCCGTTTGAGTTCTAGTGCGTCCAAACCTAGCAATAGGCTACTTGGACGCACTGCGAGGAGCAAGGGAAGAGAATTGATTATTGCTACGCAATACTCAACATTGAGAAAAAACCGCGATTAGATGAGCGTCTCAACTCGAAAAATCAGGGATAAACAAGCGCCTGAAATAATACTGCGGCTTTAGGGAGCTAGTGTTTCCAGCGGCGAAACCCAATGGTCGCCTCAAGATCTGCCTCAACCCAAAGGCGAATCGTCTTACCGTCGATGTGAATCGCTTCCTCGTGCGATAATCCCGGGCACAATTTCTCAGTCTTCCTCCAGGCCTTCTCCGAGCGCAGATTCTCTGACCACCACGGAAATGCCGAGCATTGTGCCGGCTTGGCCGAATATACATTACAACTCTTGTCTTCAGCGAGATAGATACAGATTTCATCTTCCTCTCGACTCTTCAAGATATACCTGCCATCGATGGTCTTGCGACAATCCCTCAGTAACCATTGCTCGACTTCAAGGTCGTGAAAATCAGCCAATCTCTGCGCATCTTCCCGGCTCAGGTAGACTATCCCCTCGGGTTCATCACAACACTTTCCACAATTGGGCAGGCAGGTGAACTCGATTCCGGATTCCCACCAGTCGCGCCGTCTCCCCCACCGAGGATTTCCCATATTATCACTCAACTGGGACGAGTATATCTGTCGGCCTGAGTTCGGCAACAGTCGGTTGAATCACCTCGATTATCGGTGCTGGAGTGAGAATCCCGAGTGCCAGTGCGGTCGACATTGCCACACTATCAGAGAGTTTTTCACTTTCGGGCGTAGTTGCTGGAATTGTGGTTGGGGATTGGATCACCGGTTGAGGTTTTTCCGCGCCATCAACCTCTGGCAGTAGTACTGATTCCGGGAAGATGTCGCTTGGGAAATCTGTAGAGACGTCGCTCTTCCTCGGCGCGTCGTCCTCGACCTCTTCGTTGATAGTCATGATTTCAGAGGCAATTATTGCCATTTCATCCTGTAGTGAGGTCGGTGGAATCACCTCCCCCAGCGAAGAAATCTCTTGGCTTTCCGGCACCTGGCTCTCCACCTCTTCAAGGAGCGGTGAGACCTCTTGAATCACGGTTGCAATCTCTGGACTATCCAATTCGGGGCTGGACGTGACCTGTTCCTCATCCTCCAGTGGTTGCGGACTACGTCGAGTCACCTTGCGTTTCTTACTCACCTCGACCTCGGCTTCTATTGCTTCGGGCTCAGGCTCGCCCACTTCTGGTTGGGTGGATCGACGCACCACCTTGCGCCTCTTTTTTGCAACCACTCGCTCGGATGGTTCTGATTCGGTTATTGCTGGCTCGATTGTCGCTAGTCGCTTGAATACTTGACGCCTCACCTTCGCTTCCTCAAACACTGGCAGGGGCAGGGCTTCCGGGTCGATTTCTGCGAGTTTTTCCTCTACCGAACGCAATTTGTCGACCAATGCGATGAGATTTTTTGAATCGGCACCTTCAATCTGTAATGCGATAGCCTGTAACTCACCCTCTATATCGGCGAGGTTCTCGCGCTGGTTGTCGAGCTCATCCTCCAAGCGCTGGAAAGCCGCATCGGTATTGATAGCCAGTGGTACGAGGTCATCAGCAATCTTGACCCGCTCTTCAAATGGCAGTTGTGGTGGGCTGGCTACGAGGTGGGCATCTCTCTCTGATAGCGTTAAGGCGCTGGCGACATATTCGTTTTTCCGATCCATCAGTTCACCGACATGACGCTCGACCACAGATTCTACCGCCGCGAGCGAAGATTTCGGCATCAGGTCAGGAGGGGTGTAATCGTCAGCGCCGATTTCCGGCAATACGGTGTGAATATCGACCGCAGGATTGAGTGGGTCGGCGAAGACGGTATCGAGAACTTCGCGGGCCAATTTCTCGCCGAATTCCTCAAGGTCCTCAGGCTGCGGTGCAGATATTTCCTCCCGAGTTGGTGAGCGACCAGTCAATATTCTGATGACGTCGTCAGAATCGACTAGATTTTCTCCCGATTCCACAGCAATAGCCAATTCCTCAAGACCGGCTTTGGCCGCACCCCAGCCCCGTCCACAGCGGTCGACTATGGTAATCAGCATCTCATCATCGAGAAGTAGGTCTCGCCCGCCGGAACGGGTGCGTAACATCATTATCAGGCTGTCTCTACTCGGCTGTTCAAGTTTGACCCTGACCGCCTGACGGAGAACTTGTGAGAGGCGATTTTTTGGCCCGCCATTTCGACCATCTAATTCGCTGGTCAAAACAACTTGAAGGCCGAGATTCAGCGCCCAGTCGACGACCTTACCAACCGCATGCATGGTTTCCGGGAGGTCGTACAATAGGTGAATGTCATCGATTAGAAGTACGCTGGTTCCGACGAATCTCTCACTCCACTTACCGGGTAGGGTGAAGTCATCATCAAGGGTTGCGCAAGAGAGAATTCGCGCGACTTTCTCAGGTTCTTGGCGGGCAAAGGCCCAACCTGTTGCCCACAGCAGATGGGTCTTGCCACTGCCGCTTTCACCATTCAATACCAAAGGGTTTAGTTGCCCTGCCGGTTGTTCAAGGATTTCATTCACCGCATGAGCGGCACGTTCGTTCTGTCGACAGACATGAAAATTCCTGAAGGTGAAAGCCTCGTTGCGTGGCAGTACCGGTGGCCAATCCCCCGGGGAGATGAGAACTTGCTCTAGAGGAGGTAATTGCGGTGCCGCAATAGTCGTCGATTCCTCTTCGCGCAGTAACCACCCCAGACGTTTGCGCTGATGATCCAACACATCTTCCCAAACTGGACGGCCATGACTGTCATAGCCTATCCACTGCTCATCCTCATTACTCTCAACATCTGCCACTCCACCTCTGAGTATACTGAATCTCTGGCCCATCCACGGGCCTATTCCGGCGCCCTCGGCTTCCACCTCGGTATCGACTTCTATCAGTCTATCCAATTGCACCCTGTCAGAACCTAGCACCCGGTCGGCAATGCGCGTATAGGGGGTGCGTTTGTCGCTGGAACTACGTTGCAATAATGAGATTCGTTTACGTTCGCTACGGTTAACTCCCAGTTTCCTCGCCAAGCGCGAGGGGGAATCGGTTTTCACCCTCTCGGGGAGAATTTCCAGTCCCGCGGCTATGGCGGCTTGCAATCTTCTCCGTCGCCGCATCATGCTCCCTCTAATTTGCTGAGGTCGGTGACTATTTTCCCGGTGGTGAAGAGTTTTTCATCGACGCGGGCGATTCTTCGTGCAACCGCAGTCATCGACATATCCTTCTGGCTGCGCTGAGCCGAATCCCGACCCTTATCACTTGTCTTGACCTCAACCCCCGGTCGCGAGATGAGTGGACTCAGGGCTGTGGCACTCACCTCCTCATCTGTGTGCAGAGGGTGTCGGACATTATCTACCGCAGCACTCCAAGAGTTCGGGGCGTCTTCCGGTTCGGGTAGCCGAGCGAGTCGGTTACCTTTGCCGGCGACGACAGCCTGATGCCACTCTTTGAGACTCCTATTCCGTTCGACATCTTTACCTGAGACCGGGAGGGTTTTTCCCGCAATCCTCTCGGAGGCTTTTGAACTGGCAACACCAATCGCCTGCAAAGCCTTCTTCGCTTTGGCCAGTCGGTCGTCGAGAAGTGATGATTTCCTTTCCAGAGTAGTCTCATCAACCTCACCTGCAGATGCTGCCGCAGCACCCAATTCATTGCGACGGTGCTCATGGCCGGCGAGTTCTTTGGCCGCCGTGACACGAATTTCTCTTCTCTTACCCAGCCGATGCGGGCGGCGTGGCTGAGGGGGTATTGCCAGTTCTTCTTCGACCCTTTCACCTGTAGAACTCAAATCCTCTTTGCTCTCACCTTCCTCGGCGTCGATTTCGGTAAGGACATCGGCGGTTATTGCGGCGCCGCTTTGGGCTGAACGGAAAGTTGGTACCCAGTCTTCATCTGCGCCATCGTCCGATGCCACCTCGCTTGCAATAGACCCTTCTCGTAGCCATTCTTGCGCGAACTCGCCGGCTGAGAATCGATTCGCCGCGCCGATGGCAACCTCGCTCTCATCGCTTGACTGAGCCGCTTGGCGCACGTTCTCTGCGGTTTGCAGCGCTGCTTCAATCCATGCCACCTCCTCATCGCTGGGTGGGGCACAGAGAGGATGGGTGGCCAGAGCATCGCTATCCTCTAGCCAGAATGCCACCTGTGCACTGCCAACGGTTTCGGCTTCTCGGGTCAAGAGATGGCGTTCTTTTTCATCCCAGGCCAGCAGGTCGACCGGAATCATCAATGCATCATCACTGTCGTGGAAGGTGTCGGCAAGGCGGCGGATGAAGCTAAAGGTTCGCTCAACACCGTGTACGCTGGCGAGGAATTCCAAGCCGTCGAGAACCACGATGGCGCGCAGGTTTCCCCACAGAAAGTCGTTGATTGTCCGAGTGATATCCTCCAACCTGGCACCGCAGGCTCTGTCTATACCATCGGGGCGCTCGGTCAGCCACCAGCAGGAATCGCTCGGCAGGCCGAACTCGACCACCAAGCGCTCCTTCGGCAGTCGCGATAGTATCAGGACCGGGCGGCCCAGCAATGCCAATTCAGCCGCTAGTCTGAAAGAGTTGTGATTATCTCTGGCATCGAGAAGTAACACCTGTCCGGGGGTAAGTTCACCGCATAATTCACCCTTCATCTTCGCCCGCCGTAGCGCGGCAGCCCTTTGGATGAACTCAGGCGCCTCGACCACGTTCTCGTATTCTGGTAGAATGTGTTCGGTGGCTTTCGACCACGTCGCCTCTCGGACCTCACGCGTCAGCCACCATCTCTCACCAACACTTTCGGGTAATCCGCCGGTCCAAACGGTTTCGATATTCAATCTGGCATCTGGGAATTGGCTATCGATATGGGCGATGTCGACATCGCCGATGATGGTGAGAATGGAATCGATATGCATTGCATCCTCCTCGATTTCAATCAGCGCATCAACTCCAAGGTTGATTGCCTCCTGTTCATGGATCGCCGACAATGGCTCGCCATTGCTGATGATGAGTTGGCCGATGCGGGGTAGACGCTCCTTGGGGAGCCTCTCAATCCGGATATAGCCATCTTGAGAATCTGAGAAAAAATCCTTGACCAGAGTGCGCAGGACATCAGGGCCACCACGGCGCGTCTCAAGCATCGTCCCACGTGGCAGTTCCGCCATGACACCCCACCCCAGTTACTTGAGTTTGAACTCTTCCGCATTTGAACGTGATGCATGAGAATGGGTATAATACGCCTATTTCTGTGAAATAGGAAAAACGCCGAGAAAAGTACTGGCGAGGTTTCAAGGTCTTGCAGGGAATGAGCGGTATATGGAAGGGGCACCACCCTTGGGATTCATACCCTTTCACCAAACCGTGCACGGCCGGTCAATCGTCAAGCGTAAAACGCTGATGAGGGTGGCACTGATTCTATTCAGTTTTGCTTTAATAGGAGTCGCAATTGTTAGACCATTTGGTACTAACCTCGGGTACATGCTTTTGGTTATTATTCTCATCTCCATATATCTGGTCTCCATCAAAGGTGCTTTTGCAATGGCTACTCTGCCGTTGGCAGTGAATCAATTTCATCCATGGGCCGATGAAAACCCTGATTGGCTCGAATCGCTCGAGAACCTCGGTCGTGTGGAATCGGGAATTGCACAAGGCAACATTGACCCCGAACGGAATGGCCCTTCCGACCACTCCGACAATGTAGACTCCGACAATTCCGTTGAATCCGAAGGTAATACAATGCATTTGAACGCATTCGGAAAGCCAGGTGTTGCCGCAGAAGGCGGGTTGTCAGAGGAGGTCGACAGGGCCGAAATAATGTTGTGGACGCCTGAAAAGGGGTGGTTCAATCCAGGGGAGGTGCCGGTGCGCATCGCCCGTAATCCGCTCTCCACCAATTGGGTATTGGTCGCCGGTGACGATGAGGGGACGAGGTGGGGGGAGGTCGTCGGTGTCAGGAAAGGTCGAATGCAGTGGTTCTCACACTTGGTTAATCTAGCGATAATGCAGGCGCAAATCGCCAATGGCGGAACGTCTTACGATTCATTCGCAGATGCTAGAGCGCGTGAGGAGATTGATAGTGGATTACTGGAGCGGGNNTGGGAAAAGACCACCCCGGGGATTCTGAGCAAAGACGACCTGCTCAGTGGCGGGTTGCGCGAGGCTTTACGCGCCCGTAGCAAGATGAGGAATGTTGATGCGGCCTCGCCAAGTGACTCTGAAGATTAGACTTCAGGTCATCACATTCTCCCCAAGCAATAAGACCCGTATTATACCCCGAGGTTTCGGTGTCGACGGGAGAAAAGTGGCGGGAGCGATTGGCCGAACTGCCAGCGACCCAGCGAGAAAAGTTGTCAGGTGGCACACTTTCGCAGAGGTTTTCCAGATTGCCACTGTGGGCAAATCACCCCGCATACGTCGGCGGATTCTATGGCTTATTAGTGGCGATTGCACTGATTTTCCCCATCGGTTACAAGACTGATTGGGAGGCGAATTCATGGTGGATGACGTGGATTTTCACCGCTCTTCTGTTGGTCTTCACGACCTCGCTTCTAGGTCTGGTATCGCGCTGTATGAGTGGGATTTTTCGTCGCCCACCGATAGAAGTGCCGCGTAAAGTCGTATTCATCACCCCTTTCGTCGGAGTTTTCTGGATGACCCTTGAACTGACCGACCTACTGACCTTGTCATCTTCTGGTCCGTGGATACTTCTGTTGTTTCCCGGGCCCTTGTACGTCCATCTCACATGGGCACCGCGATGGCGATTGATTTCCTTATTTGAGGCAGGGGGAAATCCATTTGCAGATTATGAAACCGATAAGTACCAAGGCGAAGATGTCTTTGATGGTGACCAGGATGTACTCGGTGCAGTCGATTTAGTATCAAATGATAACAATTCTGCCAATAGCGAAGAGGAATAGAGAATACCACCATAGTCTACTAGGATTCGCCTTCAGGAACGGCCTTCGGTGGCCTTCTTCAGATAAGGTGGACAGCTTTACCTGCTTTTTCATAGGCGCGCAGAACCTCATCCAGATCCTCGCTCGACAATCCGGCCGAGAGTTGATTGCGCACCCGAGCCTTATCCCGGGCGACCATCGGGAAGACGATTGCTCCGACCATCACTCCGAGTTTTCCCATCTCATCGGCCAAGGCTTTGGCGGTCGCGGATTCACCGCACATCACTGGGATTATCGGTGTGGTCGAGGCGCCGAGGTCGAATCCAAGGCTTTGCATCTCGGTGCGGAAAAATTCAGTATTCTCCCATAATTTGGCGTGGTGCTCCGGCTCCTCCATCAGCACCTCGATCGCCGCCTTCTGAGCCGCCGCAACCCCTGGTGGTTGGCTACCTGAAAGTAACCATGAACGCGAATGATTGAGCAGATGGGTGCGAATCTGTTCGCTTCCGGCGACGATTCCACCTTGAACCCCCAAGGCTTTTGAGAACGAACCGATTTCAAAATCGACCTGCCCTTGAAGTGAGAAGTGATCGACGATTCCAGCCCCACCTTGCCCCAGCACTCCTTCGCCGTGACAGTCGTCGACGAAAACCATCGCATCGTGCTCTGCTGCAAGAGCGGTAATCTCCGTCAGGGGAGCAACATCGCCATCCATCGAGAAGACCCCATCGGTGATTATCAATTTGCGCTCTTTATCGGCATTATCGGCCAATACCGCCTCGAGTGCACCGACATCATTGTGCGAATATACCGCCCGACTGGCCTTGGTCAGGCGCACGCCATCGATGATTGAACCGTGATTCAATTCATCTGAGATGATGACATCTTCAGCCCCTCGCACCAGGGTGGGAATCACCCCGACATTGGCGGTATAACCGGCCGAATAAATCAGACTCGCCTCGACCCCCTTGAATTCAGCGACTTTTTTCTCGGCTTCAAGATGAATCTCCATGGTGCCGGCAATCGCTCTTACCGAGCCCGAACCAGCACCATATTTCTGCGTCGCTGTGACCATCGCCTGAATCACTTTTGGGTGGGTTGTTAAATTGAGATAGTTATTGGCTGACAGCATTATCATCGCATTGCCGTCAAAGGTGCATCTGGGCGTCGAAGCGGTTTCCAAGGTCGGCGGCAACCACTGTAGATTCTGTGCCGTCAGTTGCTCGTATCTCTCACTCATCCACGAAAGGTCACCCGGCATCATCTCACCCTTGGCACAGCGATAACTCGGCCACCTTTGGCCGTTTCCCAATCTCTTTCTCAGTCGTCATCTCTATGCCCTATCGCCTCTAGGCAAGTCCATGTCTCTGCCTGAGCGTGCAGTCAAGGTTTGCCTGCTCGGCATTGCCCAAGACGGTGGTCGTCCCCAGCCTGCCTGCTTCAAGTCTTGTTGTGCTCCCGCCTATGATGACCCATCTCTGGTCCGCCATCCGGTGTCTCTTGGGTTGGTCGGTGCTGACCATTCGACCCACCTGTTTGAGGCAACAAGGGATTTGGCTTGGCAATTTGGCTGTTGGTCACGCAATGACCCGGTCGATGGCCCACTTTCTAGTCTATGGATAACCCATGCCCACCACGGCCATGTCGATGGTCTCGGGCTATTCGGCTCCGAAGCGATTTCTGCCAAGGGCCTTCCATTGCATTGTAGTGCATCATTTGCACGGCTGTTGACAAAGAATACATCTTGGGCGCAGATGATGCGTGAAGGGGTGCTTGCGCCTCGGCCCTTCTTGCCCGGAAATTCGATTATCCCATATGCCGAATCCGGTTTCAGCATCACTCCCATCAAGGTGCCTCATCGCGCCGAGTTATCTGATATGCACGCCTTTGTGATTTCCGGGCCGAAGGCGAATCTACTGTTTTTACCCGACCATGATTCCTGGCAGGAAACCCTCGCCGCGGTCGGCTGTGATGAGATAAGGGGTTGGTTGGGAGACCTGAAGGTCGACATCGCCCTGCTCGATGGTACCTTCTGGTCGAGCGATGAGTTATCCCATCGCCAGCAGGATTTGGTGCCACACCCGCCGGTCGAGGATACTCTTGAACGACTAGGTGAGCGTCGAGATGGTGACCCGAGGGTTGTGTTCATTCACTTGAATCATACAAATCCCCTACACGATTTGCAATCCGACGAAGCGAAAAAAGTCATATCTTGTGGTTGGGAGATCGGGGTTGAAGGGATGGTATTCGACCTGAGTTCGGCGCCCCAATCATCATGAGGATGACGTAAATCGTCATCAACACAGGGGATAGGATTTCTTGAGAATCGAAGGATGTGTGAGTAGTGGTCTTGGAAGGGCGCACGTATTCATGGCGCAAGCGCATTATCAAGAGCAGTTCAAGGCGATATTGGGAACCACCGCGTGGCCTGGAACCCTCAATGTTACCGTGAGTGCACAGGAATTGATCCAATATGTTGCCCTGCGTACACTGGCCGGCGTTGATACCCCCGGCCTCGATGCGAAGGTGCTGGAAAGTGCCGCTGAAATGGATTTACAGCATTTCACCAGCCATCGGATTCGCGGTTTTCTCAGGGATGGGGTCTCTTTCGGAGGGGCAACAGCATTCCCCGCCACTATCAGCACCGCTGATGAAAAGGTGGATTGCGCGGTATTGATTCCCGATCTGACCCGCCATACCGATGTGGTCGAGGTAATCAGCGGAATGTTTCTGCGTGAGGGACTGAACCTGAGTGATGGCGACCACGCCATCATCGAGATTATTTTATGAGTTATTGGTGATTCTCAAAGCTAGGCCTTGGTGGTGAACCAAAGCGCGCATTTCGCTTCTTGCGACCGCGCACCAATGTTGCTGTTCCCTGAACGTGGTGGAATAATCTCGCTGACTGAAAGATTCGCGCTCATCACCGCTGAATCGGAACGAGAATTCAGAGTATTCTAATTCCCACAGAATCAGCCATTCGGGCTCGGATAAACCTAGGTCGACGAATTCTACCCCACTGTGCAAGGCTTGAACCACCTCCTCGACGGTGGTCTTACCTCGGGCGAGAAATTCAATTGCCGAAGCGATTCGTCGTACTTGATTCCAAACGAAGGAAGGTCCACTGATCTCAAAACCGATGATGTGTTCTCCATTCATCCACGGTATTATGCTCTCGACCGTTCGCACCGTGCTCGCCTCACCCTCAGGTCTGGAGAAACTGGCATAGTCATGGGTGCCTTGGAAAATTTCCAACCACTCCACTAACTGCTCGACAACGATACCCGGCCAATACTCACAACCTTCGAGTCGAAAGCGGTAGGTGCGGCGAATCGGGTGGCGCGGATTCCAATCCGACGGCGCTTCTGCCACCCCCCACACCCAGATGGTCGAAGGGAGGTGGTCGTTCATCGCGTTTACCATTCTCACAGGGGTCAGTTTCGCCCACAATTCACTTGGAATTTCAAGCAATGCCACGTTCATTCGCACGTGAACTCCGGCATCGCAACGACTCGCATTACGCAGTGAATGGCGACCCTCGCTCGGTTCTTCTCCCCAAGTCAGTTCGGCGATGACTTCCTCAAGCACCCCTTGGGCAGTTATTTGGTTGGGCTGGTATTGACTGCCGTGAAAGGCATCGCCAAGGTATCCGTAGGCGATTGCGAGCCGGACTGGCTCTTGCATATCCAAGCCTCAATCCGAGGTCAGGGTTTCAACCGCTGACTCGGCGTCGAAACCAAGACCGCCGACAGCCCAAACCAATGCTTGTTTAATCCATGGTGAGACCATAGGATTCTTACGCTCAGGGTCGATTCTTTCAATCGCCTCGACGATTAGTCGGCTGGCCTCGAACAATGTGTCCTCGACCGGGATTTCGTTCAATTGTGCCATCTTTTCCAAGCGCTGGTATTCCTTGATTGCCATAGGAATGCGGCCACAATCCAAGCAGAAATTAGCGAAACTGCTGACGTATTCCAAGTTCTCCTCGTCCAATTCCAAGGCCCTCTTGTAGGCGCGCATTATCAATGCCGCTGGTGGTTCTTCTTCCATGTCGATGGAGATGCGCATGAACGCGGATTCAGCCCAGCCATAGTGACCGACGGCGTTGTCCGGCTCGTCGTTGCGCATTACATCGAAAATCTCCATAGCGGCGCTGAAGTCTCCACCCGAAAGGGCAATACCTGCCTGTTGAATCTGTTCATCACTCATACCAATAACCTCTTGTCGGCCTCGCCTGAATCATCACCCTTATGAGGGTGGTGCTGGTCAATCATCCTCTTTCTTGTCAAGGCTTTGAGCGAGCAAATCCTTCAACTCCCCTAGTTGGCTGGATTGGCTCTTTTCCTTGTGCATCTCGTTAATCATTTGCTTCACCACGTCTGGCTTGGAGATGTTATAGAAGCAGTTGGAGGGGTCAGGTCGTAATGAGCGAATTGTCCGTTGAGCGGTTAGGATTCCGAATATCAACTTGAAAAGGCCCTTGGTGGCCACGGTCGCAGCATTATCATTGTCATCGACGGCAGGTGCCATGCCGGCCGCGGCGGAGATACCGACCGATTCATCCCCGAGCCCCAGTCCCGATGCGGTCATCGGCAGAACACTTCCAAATCGCAACATCGTCCCAATAGGGCCTTGGCTGAGGTTGACCTCGGTGATATTGTCGTAGAGCATTCTCCTTTGACTCCGGCTCATCAAGAATTGGCGTTTGAAGATGATTCCATCGCTGGTGACAGCATAGTTGAATGAGCGGGTATAATGAGTAGTGAATAAAATTAATACGATTGTCCAGACTACACCCATCAATTCGTAAGCATAACTATCGGGAATGAAACTCAGTGGATATTCACCATCTGCAAAAAACCAATCACCGATAAGTCCATTCATAGCCAAAAGGAAGGGAAAGAGGGCAATCAAAATCAAACTCGAGGTATACCAGCGGCCACTGGTGCTGATATTCACCCAGCGGTTGAACCACGCCACCAACATTATCAGTATCGGGAAGCCAATCGCCCGACCGATGTCGGTGTCGATCATTCCTTTGAGAGATGCCAGAATCCAGTTGTCGGGGTCATCAGCTAATTCCAAGGCGTTGAATGAGTAGTGTACCAAACCTACTACTACCGCCAATACATACATTGAAAAGAATGCGAAAACGCTTGGTTTGGTCGCTATGAGAACCTCCTCGCCACTGATTAAACTGAACTTAGCGGCCAATTTTTCCTTTTTCTTGTCATCAGACTTATCCTCCTTATTTACTTCTGGAACCGGGTCATCTGTTTCCTCACTCATACTTCCACCTGCCCCGATACCGATAGCCAATAGTCATAGACCTTGTGCCGGCCCTTACTCAGTGCAATATTCCCCAACTATGCTCAGCATTGCCCCTGACCCAGGCAAAATCATCGAGGTTTCGTCGACCATTTTCATCAGTGATACTCAATTTGAGAACTTGCAGCGGATACTCGTTATAGGTAAGGTGACTGGTCATTCTTCCTCGGGTCGGTTGGTCAAAGGTCCAATGCGCTCGTGAAATCGCTTGGGCTTCGATCAGCACGGTGGTTCTCCCATTCCACATTTCAACCTCAAAGATGGGTAGCGGGGAGTCGGGCCACTCAGCGTGCTCACCTTCCAATTGCCGACCAGGTAGTTTACGCACTCGGACCTGCTCGAATATCTCACTACGTCCATTCTTGGCATCGTGCAGTAGACCACTCTGCGAGAGCGGGTGATGGGGAAGGTCGCGCATCTTCCACGGTCGCGCATCTTTGGCGGTGATGGTGGCGGCGACGTGGGGGAGGAACCAGTCGATGTAGGT
>DARQ01000109.1:23927-37876 GCA_002503395.1 Euryarchaeota archaeon UBA60
TTCTGGAAATAGGCGGTGCCGGACACCGGTGCGCCGTCGATCTCGCCCTGCACCAATGCACCGTGCAGTCTCAGGATATCGTACCCCATCCCCCTGCCGTAGTCCTTGTGCGCCCATCTGGCGGTCGACATCGGTTTGCTCCACGGCCTCATGCGAAAAGCAAAGTTGGCCGAGCAGCCATCCTTTTGCAGAGAATCATCAGCGGTCAGGTTAAGCCAGAATTCATCGCCTTCAGCGGCCAATCCCATCGATAGGTCATGTTCATCGATTGGTATGATTGCACCTGAACCAGCGACCCCTTCTTCACCGGGCCACAGCGAATGGGAGGTCGGAATAGCCGCCATCCTCAGCGACTTCTTGACCAGAGGTTCCCACATCCTCTCGCCGTCGAACCACCATGCCGCCACCATTCCGGGTATCGATAATCCACCTTCTTCATCTGCCCGTGGCCGACCACCTTGCCATTCACTGCCGCCGACATCAATCACCTCGGTGTCTTTGGTAGACCACAGGACCATCAATTGTCGACTCCGATTCGGGTGTTTTTCGTCTTCTAGCATTATCAGCCACCACCACCAATCCCAGGTCAGATGTTGGATGGGTTGCATTCCACCCAGCGACCACAGTCGCTCGATTTCACCCTCAAAGCGCAGCATATTATCCCTCAATCAATCTCTTGATTTTTGAATACCGATTGGGCAATCACCAGCATTATTATGACCATCGAAATCAATACCCCACATGAAATCAGCGCATCTTGAAGTGGATTTCCGGTGAGATGGGTGGTGTGGAAGAAACTTGAGAAAGCATCGGTACCGGGCATTTCGTCTGAATACATCCTTTCGCCCCAAGGGGTGGTGGAGTATTGAGAAGTCGATTCGCCAAGAGCAATGATGTATTGTGAATCAGGCCAGGCCATATTACTGAAACCATCGACAATCACCATTCCCCAATGCGATATGGAGAGCCGGGAGACCGTAGCCTCCGGTTCGAAAATGGACAGCATTGCCATGGCGAATTCCCACACACCGAAAACTATAGCCGCCACCATTCCATACTTGTGAATCGTACCCATGGTCATGAATAATGCCGCATAAGCCAGTGATAGCAAGCATGCGGCCAGTGCTATTCCGAACCAGACCAATAGGTCTTGGAAGCGGAAGAAGCCACTCGATGGTCCCATGAAACCGGTAATGGTTCCAGTAATTATCGCGAGAGCGATGAAATACGGCCATACCAAGGCGATATAGCCAAGTAATCTGTAGAGAAGAATCTCAGCCCGAGAAATTGGTTTGGCAACGAGATAGTGGAGAGTTCCGTCTGAAATCTCATCGCGGATCAATCCCGAGGCCAAGAACAGCGGGACGAAGATTCCGAGAACGAAAACGAAACCGATTTTTCCGAATCCCAATACGAATGAACGATGCAGTGTTTCTTTGAAGAATGCATCCTCATCCGGATCTTCATCGACATTTGGGTCAGAATCTACCACGAGGTCCAATCCCTGCATCTCAAAGAAATAATCGCAGGAGATGTAATTGCGATTCTCATCTACCCAACTCGACCATCCAACTTCACCAATCTTCACACGGCAATCACCATCGTCATCATAACCTTGGCTGACATCCAGATTGGCCGAAGAAAAATCATAGCCGTCCTCGTTTATCCAATCCTCTGCAGAATCAGGTGGAATCGGTGGGTCGAATAATCCTGGGTGGCTATTGGCATTATTGATTGACGTGCCGAGCAGATTTTCCTGCCCGTCGGGATAGCCATCACCATCGGAATCGAAACTATCACCGTCGTTATCGACCGCGGGGATTTCGCTGCTCATAGCCTCGATGTAGAAAAGCACCGTGATAAGCACGAGGATTACCCCGACGCTGAGGACTGCCCAGGTCGACAATCGAGTACGATATTGCCGCAAGGTCAACTCGAGGATTGCGGTCGCCTTGCGGTCGAGTTTCGACCACACCTTGTCGTGCAGTGGGCGAGGATTATCAGCCATCAATCACTACCCCCGGTAAGATAGTTCAGAATCGATTCGAGGTTATCGTCGGGGTTATCTATCGCCGTCACTGTGATTCCAGAATCGGTGATGAGCCTCGGTAGGTCGGCGTGAAGTGCACCGAGATTATGGGTGCGGATTATCAGTTTCCCTTCCACGGGAAAATGCACCCCAAAGACCTCTTTGTGGTCGAGGAAAGCCTTGCCCAACTCCCTCGGTTGGTCTGTCGATAAGGCTATACTATGCGGATGGGCATCGAGCATATCACGAATTGCATGGACATTACCCAGTGCCAGCAACCGGCCATGATTGAGTATCACAATCTGCTCGGTAATCCGCTCGATTTCTTCAAGGATATGGCTTGAGACGATGACAGTTCTCCCCATCGCTCCCAATTCACGAATCACATTCATTATCGTCGTTCGCGCCAATGGGTCACAGCCTTGCAGTGGTTCATCGAGAATTATCAGTTCCGGGTCGTTCACCAGCGCGTGGGCAATCTTCACTCTTTGGCGCATCCCTTTGCTGAATTTCCCGATTTCCTTATTCATGACATCTTTAAGGTCGACGAACTCAAGTACACGCTCCGCCTTGACCCTCGCTTCTTCTCTGGTATATCCATACAGACGCGCCAAAGTGGTGACGAATCCGAGTGCAGTCATCCAGTCGTACAGTGCATCATTCTCCGAGACGTAGCCGATTCGGGCAAAAGGTGCTGTATTCTTCCATGGGTCAGTACCGAATAATCGCACCGTACCCTGCGAGGGTTTGAGTTTGCCGGCAAGTATTTTGAACAGCGTCGATTTTCCTGCTCCATTTGGCCCCAACAGACCGGTGACGCCACCACTGATTGCCAAACTGATGTCGTTCATTCCGATGATATTGCCATACCATTTTGAGACGTGGTCGAGCATCACTGCCGGAACTTCTGGCTGGGGTTGCCATTGGCCCACGGCGGGACCGGATTGAGCGATATCAGGAATCATTCTCTAGTCACCTCCATCGAAGAGACCCGAGACGCGAGAATGTACAATGCGATGGCATTGATGACCACTAGGGACATCAGGCTCCAGGTCCATGGGTGGTCGTAGGTCGATGTGGTACCTACCAGAGCCTGACCGACGTGGGCAACACAATCATAGGGCGATAACAGGTATAGAACGCTTCTTTCAAACAGGGTGTAAATCAGGAATGCAATCAGTTTCATGCCGAGAAAAATGCCGAGTAGAGCAACCGCAGGGAAAAATTTCCCCCGACTAACACTCGACAGGGCCAAGCCGATGCTGGAATAGGTGAATACTAGGATGGTGCCGGCCAGCGCCGCGGCGAGGAAGATTGGAAAGGTGTCGAGAAAGAAGGCCCAACCTTCACCTTGCATCAGGATGTCACCGGTATAGTAGATGCCTAAAGTACCGACGATGAGCATGAATAGGACGATGGCTACAGAAAGGAATTTCATCGCCGTATAGTCTATGCGATTAAGCGGTCTTGAGAAGTAGATTGCACTGGTGCCGTGCATCCGGTCTTCACTGATTATCCCGCCGATTAATAAGGCCGCGATTATCGGGAAACAGATAGCATTGCGCGGCCAGAATCCGAGCACGTGCCCATACAGGTTATCCTTGCTGATTCCAAAGACTCGGTGCATCTCGGTCTCGGAGAAAATCGCACTGATGAACGACATCCCCAAGTCTCCCAGGGATATCAGGAAAGCCGCGAACAGGATGAGTTTCGTCGCCATTCCATATGGTCGATGACCTTTGCTGAATAATCCGTAGACATGGTGGCGCAATATCGCCCAATTGCGCGCCCAACGAGGGTTCAAACTCCCCCCCCACGGTTGATAAGACTGGTCAAAAACCGTACCAAGATGCGCTTGCTCATGCTGCTTGGTACCACCGGCAACCGAAGCCGAGGGAATTGTCTGCTCATCGCCATCACTCGAGCCATATGCGGCTTCTAGACGGGTCCGCCCCTCAACCTTAGCACCGGCTTGGCCGAGGAATTCCGCGTCGGGAATGTTTTGGCTTTCTTCGTCATTCATCTACCGACCTCCTTTAATTCAGATGGGGCATCGACCTTGCTTGAACTCGGGCCGAAGTGAAAAAGTTCAGCCGATGATTTGACGCTGTAGCCGAGCCGCTCCATGATGACGAGGAATAGATCCTCAAGGCTCGGTTCATGGTCGTTCATCCGGCGCAGTTGTGCGCCGCTTTTCGCCGCGCTCTCGATAATTGCTGCATAGGTACTCTCATCCTGCCTCACCACCCGCATAACCCGCCCGGTGCGGCGCACCTCATATCCTGAATTCTGCAATTCTCGTTCCAGTTCACTCGCATGTCCCCACACATGGATTTCGATTTCCTGATCGATTGACTTGAGGTCTTCGATTCGACCTTGGGCAATCAATCGACCCTTGTGTAGCATGACGATGCGGTCGCAGACCTTCTCAACATCATCCATCAGGTGGCTGGCCATCAGCAGACTACGGCCACCTTCACCGACGATTTGTTGTAAGGTTTTGAGCATGAATTCCCGAGCTCTTGAATCAAGCCCATTGCTAGGTTCATCGGTGATTAGCAGTTCCGGGTCGTGTATTATCGAGCAGGCTAATTTGGTCGCCTGCACCATGCCGGTCGAAAAGGTCTCAATTTTTCGATAGCGTTGGTCACGCAATCCCACGTATTCCAGAACTTCGTGGGCCCTTTGCATTGCCGAGGTTGGATTCATACCGATTAACTCGCCTGAATATGCAACTTGGTGTATCGCATCCAAGCCAGGGTTCAAGCAATCATATTCGGGTAAATAGCCGATTTTGCTACGGATATTTTCACCTTCGGTCCTGATATTGAAACCTAGCACCTTGCCTTCTCCAGAGGTCACCCCGATCAGTCCGAGCAGGGTTTTTATCATCGTCGATTTTCCCGCCCCGTTAGGCCCGAGTAATCCGGTTGCCCCAGCCTTGACCTTTAGACTCAAACTGTCGAGGGCAATGTGCGGTCCATACGATTTGACCAAGTCATTGGTCTCGATAACAAATTGGTCGGACATTACCTCTCCACTCTCCGCACCATAGGTGCGGTCTTTGAGTTGAACGGTTATTCGTCCCTTACGCCATCACGGACACGTATGGCAATGCCCTTACGGAAAGCCATCATCTCATTAGCATCGACCCGTGAAATCCCATGCCCGATGAGTTCACCCGAGGAATTGCATATCAGGCAGGGTTGGCCCGGCCTCAGGGTGGAATCAGCGGACAGACAGAAACCGTGGAAGACATTACGGCCTTTGCGCACGAAAGGTTCAGCATCTTCGTCGACATGAACCACGGCTGGCCCAGATAACCCTCCTCCTTCTGAGCCTGGTGAATCCACCTCTGATGCTGAGGGCAGATCATGAAGCCATTTTGCTCCTTCCAAAGTCAGAGAGATTCCTCCGTCGGTCAATCGCGGCGAGGCGAGATGGGTGCCGTCAGCGGTGAGAATATTCTTTACTCGCCCGGTTCGCGACATCACCATTCTTCCTTTGGCCAAAGCCTGCCAGGTGTGGACTGAATCAACATTGACGAATAAGGCTAATTTATCGGCCACCGACCAGCGATGCAGCCACGTGGAAACGGCTTGATGATTGGCTTGGTCATCCAATACGGTAAGGTCGATTTCACCGAGTTGTTCGGCGTGGACGACAGCATCGACCATGCTTTCCATGATTCCCTTATCTTCGGCATAAAATATGATATTCATCGGTAAATCCGCAAGCCCCAGTCGTTGAAGTTCGGCTTCGATGAAGTCATCATCCAAGTCACCCATTTCAGTTTCCGTCCGCATCAAGTGGGCGTAAGGATTGATGTCTTCAAGCGAATATGGCAGTAATCCCAGCGGGGTTGCAATCATTGGGATGGCCGCTGGATTGAGCAGTAATAAGCGCTTCACACAGTCCTCGATACTACGCCGCCAAGGGGCTTCAGCAATCGCAAAAATCGCCACGAAGCGGTGCTCTCCTCGTCCGTTCCAGCCGGTGATTGGTGGTGGACGCCAACGTTCCTTCATGGTGGCGCGGATGTGCTCTAGGTCGGGGCGATGAATCGGTGAATCATCCATATAGCGAATACCCCCGTTCCTCTGCAGATGTTGCGACTCGACCAATCCCGAAATTGCCTCATCACTATTTTTTCTGTCGATGATTGAATTCCATGCTTTCCTAAGGTCGGAATCACAATGACTGCGCGCTTCGGCCAACTCCCAAATCTTACCCTCGTGCACCGCTTGGCGACAACGCGCCAATTCAGCCAAGGTCACTTCAAGATTAACCCGCGCCAGGATTCCACATCGCTCATCCGCATTCATCCCCCTGACTACCTCGGGAGTGACGCCGGATAGACTTGCAGAGGGGAACGGCCATTCTTGTAAATTGTCGAGATGAATTGTTCCTTCAGGGGTGAGAATCCGACCGTCTCGGGCAAATAGGACGTAGGCCGCGGAATCGAACAGATCAACTCCCAGAGCGATGGCAAAGGGGAATAGCATTGGGTGGCCACATCCGAACATGTGGATTGGCCTCTCGGGTGGCAAATCTTTGCGAATCGCCAGAATCATCGCGAATAGTTCGGTATATCGCCGTCCTTCCATCAGTGGAACAATGCCTCCTATCGGATGAATTGCGAAAGATTCAGCGCCCATCAATTGCGCAGATTTTCGCCGCAAATCGTTGTCTAAGCCACCTTGGATTGGCCCGTTGAGTGGTGTGCCCTGTGCTGAGGAAATTGCTGGGCTGGCACGCTCAGCCGTGGTCTGCACCCCTTGTTCCCACTCCTCTGGGCTCATATCGGGGCGCGTGAAGACATCGAGCATTGTTGCCACATCGACCCCGATGTCGTGTTGGAATTCCACTATCTCCTCATTTTCGACCTCGATATCGCCATAGATGTAGGATTGGAAGGTGCCCGAATCGGTTACCACCACGCCGGGATAATCGATTAATTCATGGATTCCGGATTCGAGTGCTGGTTCTCGTAATTTGTCATGCTTCCAGATGATGTAAGCATTAGTGATGATTCCTCCGACCCCGAATTTATCCCACATTTCACGCGCTGAAATGGTTTGTATATTCGGATTGATGACCGGTAGAATCGCCGGAGTGGTAAGGATACCGTGTGCGGTGTGAAACTTTCCCAACCTTGCCCAACCATCCCTCTTCATAACCTCAAATAGTCCGATATCCTGCTCGCGACAGGGCTTTGGGTCGGGACGGGGAGAGGACATTCCAAGCCGGCCGGGCACGAGGTATGTTTTCAACGCTTGCGCCGACCTTACGGGTCGACAAATTCCACTCCGCCGTGAGCAAGAACAAATTCTCGGCCTAAATCATCGAATGTATCGAGCAGTGCGGTCGAGAACTTTATCGAAGCAATCTCGGCATCTTCTTCGAGATCGGAGCGAACCCCGGCCAAGGTGCCCGGAGCCGAACCGCAAGCCAGACAGGCGCCGGTCAGATCAAGAACCATTTCGAGGCCGTGTGGGCCGTTATCGGCGCTCGCCACGACAATTCCTCCACCATGTCCATCCAGCGCCGCCCGCACCGGGCCTAGCCGCTCAAATATCGCCGCCACCAGGTCTGGGTCATCGATGCCGTCGGCGGTCAATTTGACCAATGAAAGTGAGCGTAGCCGGATGCGCTCTTTCATCGGCATGGTTTCGGCGGTGCGCCGTTCCGCCTCATCGCTGACCGAAGCCTGTGCTTCGAGTCGATATCGAGAAACCAGATCATTCTCCTCGACTGGGCTATCCTCGACCATGTAATTGCGTCACATTACCCCTTTTTGAGCCCTCGCCAGCAAGTGATTCAAAAAACATTCATTGATAAGGGGTGAGCCCACCCTCGTCCCATAGGGACGACCATGGCCGAGGAGTTGTTGAAAATTATTGACCTTGAGGTCAGTGTCGATGGAGTGAAGATACTCAAAGGTTTGTCGTTGCGAATTAAATCCGGCGAAGTCCATGCCATAATGGGTCGTAACGGCTCGGGTAAGTCTACCTTGGCATTTGTGTTGATGGGCCATCCCGCATATGAGATTACCAAGGGCTCGGTCACCTTTCGCGGCAAGCCGCTCGAGGAACTGAATGTGTTTGAGCGTGCCCGGGCTGGGATGTTTCTCTCTTTCCAGTACCCGCAGGCCATCCCCGGGGTGCAAGTCGGTAAATTCCTGCGCAAGTCGGTACAGGCGGTGCGTGGCTCAGCAGCCGGTAGCGCCCGTGAATTCCGAACTGAACTGAATCAGGCGATGGAAAGCCTTGGGGTCGATCGTAGTTTCCTTTCCCGTTACGTTAACGACGGCTTCAGTGGCGGTGAAAAGAAACGGCTGGAAATTCTTCAGATGCTCTTACTACATCCGCAACTGGTGATATTGGATGAGACCGATTCGGGCCTGGATATCGATGCTCTTCGTACCGTTGCCGAGGGAATAAATGAGGCCGCAAAAACCGCCGGTTGCCTGGTGATCACCCACTACCAGCGTCTCCTAGATTACGTGAAGCCTGACTTTGTTCACATCATGCTCGATGGAAAATTGGTTAAGTCCGGTGGAGCAGAACTCGCCCTTGAGGTCGAACGACAGGGTTATGAGTGGATTGAAGCGGAGGTGGCTTGATGGGCAAGGATGAGGCACGAGACGCGGTCGGCGACTACCGCTATGGTTTTCACGACCCAGAGAATGCTGTCATCAAATTTGACAAAGGTATTTCCGAGCAGGTGGTAAGGGATATTTCTGCGCTGAAGAATGAGCCCGAGTGGATGACCGAAATCCGCGTCAAGGCCTACCACCACTATGTCGAGCGGCCGATGCCCGATTGGGGAAATATGGGGCTGTTGAACTCGATTGATTTCGATGCCGTGACCTACTTCCTCAAATCCAGCAGTGGCACCGCCAAGGATTGGGATGATGTGCCAGAGGACATCAAGAATACTTTTGACCGCTTGGGAATCCCCGACGCTGAGCAGAAGTGGCTAGGTGGAGTTACCGCCCAATACGAATCTGAAGCGGTCTACCACAGTATCCGCGAAGACCTCGAGAAACAAGGTGTTCTATTCTACGATATGGATTCAGGATTGCGTGAACATGAGGATATTGTCAGGGAATATTTCTGCAGTGTGATTCCTTATTCAGATAATAAATTCAGTGCCCTCAACACCGCGGTATGGTCTGGTGGCTCATTCATCTACGTGCCCAAGGGCGTGCATGTCGAGTTGCCGGTACAAGCATATTTCCGCATCAATTCTGAGAATATGGGGCAGTTTGAGCGCACCCTCATCATCGCTGATGAGGGTAGTAGCATCCAATATGTCGAAGGTTGTACTGCACCTACTTTCTCTACCGACTCACTGCACTCCGCAGTGGTCGAACTCATCGCTATGAAAGGCGCAACCATTCGCTACACGACGATACAGAACTGGTCGACCAACGTATACAATCTCGTGACCAAGCGCGGGGTTGCTTATGAAAATGCGACCATCGAATGGATCGATGGTAATATCGGCTCCAAACTGACGATGAAATATCCGTCGGTGATTCTCAGGGGGGAGGGTGCCCATGCCGAGGTTATCTCGGTGGCCTATTCCGGTGAAGGTCAGCATCAGGACGCCGGTTCTAAGGTCATCCATCTGGCCGCGAACACGACCAGCAATGTTCTTTCCAAGTCGATATCCAAGAATGGTGGTCGCTCATCCTACCGAGGGTTGGTGAAGGTTTCTCCCAAAGCCCACAATTGTAAGATCAACGTGGTCTGCGATGCCCTGTTGCTCGATGAGAACAGCCGTTCAGACACCTATCCGACCATGGAAGTCGCCAATTCCTCATGTCGAGTTGAACACGAGGCTTCGGTCTCCAAGGTCAGTGGCGACCAACTGTTCTACCTGATGAGCCGCGGCCACTCCGAGGCCGAGGCGATGGGCATGATAATCAACGGCTTCTTTGAGCCTTTCACCCGTGAACTACCGATGGAATATGCCGTTGAACTCAACCGTTTGCTCGAGATTGAGATGGAAGGCGCCATCGGTTGAATCCGCAATTGGGTGATACGATGGAAAAAGCACTAGAGCACTATCGCTCCCTGCCGCAGCCGAAACGCTCCGAGCATCTATGGCGTTACTCAGCCTGGCGACGCTTGCATCCTACAGGTAAGGTCGAAGAGGTACCGAAGGCGGTGTCGGCCAAGGTAGTTTTGACAAATCTCGATGGCAGCGCCGTCGATTCGGCTATCGAGTTGCGCCCAGCCCGAGGCGAAGAGCGGCGCCGGCTCAGCGCCACCTTGGCCGAGGATAATGTCGCGGCGAGTTTCTGTCGGGCACTCTGTGGTGACGAATCACTGTTACTGTCGATTCCGAACTCATATGTCGGCGAGCAGCCTTTGTCGCTCGACATCACTGCCTCCGGACATATTTCAAGTCTGTATCTGCTATTCGATATCGGCACCAATGCCGAGGTCGAATTGGCGATTTCGATACGCGGTGAGGCCGGCTGGTTCGGATTATTACGAGAGGGCAACATCGGCGAGAACTCGAAGTTGACCGAATTCGTTCACAACCGTTTGGATCACACCTCGACACTGCTTCGCTGTGAAGGAATAGAACTACAGCGAGATGCGAGATTACTAACCGCTACCCTTTCATCTGGTGCGGACAAGAGCAAGTCCGACCTACGCTATTCATTGACTGGAATGGGTGCTGACCTCGGAGTTTTCATCGCTGTCCATGGCCAAGGAAAACGCCATGACGACCATCACATCGAAATCGAGCACAAGGTCGGCAATAACCGCAGTCAGGTCGAGATGCACGCCGCCTGTGATGATAACAGCCGCAGTGTCGGCACCGGCCGATTATTAATCGCTGAATCAGCACAAGGTGCAGATGCCGGACAGGTCTTTCGCAATCTGTTGCTATCCGATAAGGCCAAGGCCGACGTCATCCCTGAACTCGAGGTTCTAGCCGACGATGTCAGCGCCAATCACGGTGCTGCCTCAGCGCCACTCGACCCCGAACAGGTATTCTATCTAGAGAGCCGTGGCCTCGATAAAAATGAATCCAGAGATATCATCGTCGAGGGTTTTCTGATGGATGCTTTCAAGGATTTCAAATCGCCGGCCCTAATCGACCGTCTGCGTACCCTACTCCTCGTCCACCTGGACTGCGACCTGATTTGAGGGGGGGGTATATTCACATGACTTTCACACCCGAGCAGGCGCGCCGAGACATCCCTATATTGAATCGGGTATTGCCAAATGGTCGTAATCTGGTCTATCTCGATAATGCCGCGACGACGCAGAAACCACAGCAGGTCATCAGCGCCATTTCAAATTATTATGAGACGACGAATAGCAATGTCCATCGCGCCGTTCACACCTTGGCCGGCGAGGCAACCGATGCTTACGAAGGGGCACGCAGCAAAATTGCTGAGTGGTTCGGCATCGGCGATGGCTACCTTATCTTCACCGCCGGGACGACCGAGGCGATTAACCTCGCAGCCTATGCCTGGGGGCGGCACAATCTGGTCGCCGGCGATGTGGTCGTCCTGACCGAGATGGAACACCATTCCGACATCGTGCCGTGGCAGATGTTGGCGCAGGAACGCGAAATCGAAATCCGTTGGGTGCCTTTGCAGGTTGAAACCTCAAGCCTCGACATGGAGGTCTTTGCCGCCTCGATGGAGGGGGCGAAACTGGTCGGTTGCATTCATACCTCAAATGTTCTAGGGGTGAGAAATCCGGTCGAAGAAGTGATTCGTCTCGCCCATTCCGCCGGCGCTCGAGTCATCTTGGATGCGGCGCAGGCGGCACCGCACGACCGCCTCAACATCGCAGAATCAGGTGCCGATATGGTCGCGGTATCGGCGCATAAGATGTGCGGACCAACCGGCATCGGCGCGTTGATGGTGAATGCCGAGACCTTTGCTGAAATGCAACCATTCATCGGTGGCGGCGATATGATTCGCGAAGTATTCCTCGACCACTCGACCTATCAGGAAGGAGTTCATCGCTTTGAGGCCGGTACGCCGAAGATTGCTGAGGCAATAGGCTGGGGGGCGGCAATCGATTGGTTGGCGCAGTGGGATATCGCTGAAATTCATTCTCATGCTCTCGGCTTGGCGCGCCACACCGCTGCAGGACTGAGGGAAATTGAGGGTATGCGAGTATTTGGCGATCATGGCGACGGTGATGGCGCTGTCGTCTCTTTCATCCACGATAAATTGCACTCCGAAGATATGGCACACATGCTCGATGCCCATGGAATCGCGGTTCGTACCGGTCATCATTGTGCCCAACCACTATTGCGCAAACTGGGCCTTACCAGCACCAATCGAGTTTCGTTCTATCTCTACAATACGATGGCTGAAGCGGATTTCTTCTTAGCCACGGTCAGGGATTTGGTGGCGAGGTTTACCTGAGGTGAAAGTTGATGTATGAGGCGGGTTCATGGCCGATTCGGCTACAACAGATTATCGATGAGTTCAGCGGGGTCGATGATTCGATGGAGAGAATAGAGATGCTATTTGAATATGCTCGGGAAATCGATGAATTACCGATGTCCGAGTGGTGCGATGATACCAAGGTACACGGTTGTCAATCCGAAGCGCATGTACTACCAATGCAGAACGATGATGGTACTTTTCATCTAATGGGTGCTTCGGATGCAAAATTAGTTCAAGGATTGATGGCGATCACCGCCATCGCTCTCGAGGGTCTGGCACCGAGCGAGGTGGCGATATTTTCCTCCGACTACGCCAGCGAGATGGGGCTGATGAATGCGCTGACTCCAAGTAGGGCGAATGGATTCCGTAATATGTTCCGTAAGGTTGTGCAGGCGGCACAGGAAATGGGGGAATAACCAGATGTCTGACGAAAAAGTGGTGCGACAAGCCTTGGATTCAGTTGTCGACCCCGAACTGGACTTATCGATAATTGACCTCGGTCTTGTCTATGCGGTCCGCTTTGAGGAGCGTGAGGGAGATTGCCACTGTGAGATTGACCTCACCTTGACCTCTCCCGGTTGCCCTGCCGCACCCGAAATCATGGCCGCAACCCATCGTGCCGCATTGTCGTGCGATGAAGTCGACAGCGTCCACGTCAATCTGGTCTGGAGTCCGCGTTGGGATCCAAAAATCCACGCCAGCGAAGATGCCCGAATGGATATGGGAATCTGGTGAACGACCAAGCGGGCAAGGAATAGAGCGATATTCTCAAGGGCAGGCCATCCCTGCTCTATGCTATGAGCCGTGCCTCATTATTGGCAATCTTCTCTGCTGCTCTGGTATTCTCGGTGATTCCGAGTGGAATAATCTCCACCGCAATGGCGGAACTCTCGGTAGAAACTCAGAGCCATGGCGAGGGTGATTGGTTCACCTATGATGGCTACGGCCTATCTCTAGCCAATTCGATGGCCAAGATTTACAATTCCAATAATTCCCCTGACTTTGTTGGTTGGACTCTGGGCCACGATGAACCTCTGCGCATCGATGTCATCGGGCGCGGCACCTGTGATTTCGGTGACTGGGCCGGATCCTGTATGCGCAGTCAAGCCTTGCATACACTCAATATCACCTTGCAATGGACGACCAATGCAACCCCGTATGACGATGATAAGATGACTCTCAACATCTCGACCACAATTCAGCACGAGGAACCGCTAGCGACCAGCGCATGGGAGAGGGAAATTAGGACGATTTCCATTTCAGCATGGTTCTTGGGTGATGACGAACTCAATCTGGTCGAGACCGAGACCTCTACCCTTTCCACCACCCATGCCAGCGCTGAGCGTCCGCAGATATTGTCCCTTGGCGATACCTGGCAAGTTACTTTGGAGATTCAAAAGATAGACTCCATTCGCCAGCGAATCAACCGCGGGATGTGGAATGAAACCACTTCAAGTTTCAATGAATCGCGCCAGATACTCT
>DARQ01000109.1:38011-39340 GCA_002503395.1 Euryarchaeota archaeon UBA60
GAGTTGGGTTGGCCGGTACGCAGCGAAGAATATGAGAGCGGCATTATCGTGATGTCGACCACCTTGACCGACTTCTCCAGTTCACAATATGATGGCCCGAAGTTCACCACCATCGAGCAGACGCCATCGGTGACCATCTTGTCAACAATGGTGGCCGGTATCCTTGCCGCGGTGGTACTTTCCCGGCGCTCGCACACAAGTTATGAGTCATAAGAATCCTGCGAGCGCCTAATTATCTCGCTTTCGACTGTACTTCGCAATTCCTTCACTATCGCTGTCCAGTGCTCACCAACGTATCACACTCGATATTATCGCTGCATTGTGGACGCTGACATCCAGCGGTGACCATTGCCACTGCCCACCGGTATTGCGCACCTGCTCGCCCAGAACCGAGCCGTATAGGGTGATGCTGGCCATCGCCATCTGGTCGGAGTTGCTAACAATGGCGATGATTCCATGACTTGCCAAGTCATCAAAAGTCGAGGTATCATCGATTCGATTACTGACATTCAACTCGAGCCAGGCAGAGCCATTTATTGCGGTGGAAAAGGCGATTGAAGTGCAACAACCATAGATTATTTCCCCACTTATCTCAGCGACTGAAGCATTTCCCTGACTGGCATTGATCCAGATTACGATAATGGTGCTTTTGTTGGTAGCAGGTAGAGATAATTCGATCGTCAGAGTTGGAGATAAAGCCCTAGTCTCTGCCGGTATATACTCGAGCAGACGGAAATCACCGGTAACGCCTAGAGGAACTTCCCCGACCCGCCACGACCAAGTGCCGATATCAGGACAGTACCAGCGCCAGCTGGAAATCTTGTTCTCCTTGTCGAACGCAGTGACATTGGTCGCATCAACACAATCGGGATGGGTATCCTTTCCCTGTCCTTGTTCGGTGGCAACCAAGCGCCGATAAACATCCTCTACCTCATCCTCTTCGGGGAGTTCTACGTAATCAGATGTGCCGGTGTAGGTCTTTGTTTCCTCGACTTCAGACAACCATGTCTCGTTTGTCGCCAAGGGGAAATCCCACCATTCAATCGCCGGTGAATTGTTGGTTACGATGTAAAGATTGGCAATCGATTCCAAGCCGATGCCGATTTCGTAATCATATTCAAAATCCAAGGTCAAGGTCTCAACCAAACGATGGGTTGCGTGGTCGCTGACCCGGATGTACTCGGTAGCATGATATTCGACCAATAGGTCACCGGCCAAGGTTTCAATCAGCGGAACTGGGAAGATGGCAGGGCCGGAGAAACTACCGGATAACTCGACCACATAGGTCAATGATTGCTCACCCTCCCATTCCATCCACGAGATATTGGT
>DARQ01000109.1:39511-42719 GCA_002503395.1 Euryarchaeota archaeon UBA60
ACGAGAAAGGCCGACAGGTTTTCGGTGGTATTTGAGTTGAGCCAATCCGAGGAATTCACCGTCTCCGGGGGTGGTGGGGGTGCGGGATTACGCATCACTAGAATCGTCGCTGTCAGTAGTGCGAAAACGGTTGCTGAGGCAAACAGCACGATTCGCCAGCGCATAGCCGGCGGTGCCGATGTCACGATTAGCCTTTTTTGGTGATGACGGTCAACAAATCACCATCCATGAGCAGGTGTCCCAACCCCACTCGTTGCCAATCGAACTTCGCCGACGGCCCCTTGACCCGGGCATAGCGGAACTTGCGCACGAAATCCCGGTGCAGGGTGCGACAGACGTCCTTTACCGTCGAATCATCTTTGACGATGAGAGGTTCGACCAAATCCGCTTCCTGGCCCTGCGGCTTGAGATAAATCGACATGAAGCCGAGATTGTCATAGATGAAATCCTTCATCGCTTCGACTCCGGTGCCTACGTATGCGCTGATTTCCAGAATCGGCCAATCCTCTGGGAGGTGGAGGCGGATGTTCTTCAGGTCATCGGCGGTCGCCAAATCGATTTTGTTGATGGCGACTATGCCGATTGAATAAATCCGGTTCTGCGCCAAAGCATCGACCAGCATATCGGCGGTAACGTCTACGCGCAGGGTGACAACCGCCGAGACAAAGCCGAATTGGCGAATGATATCACCGATCTGCGAATCGGTCAAGTAAGTTTGTTCAACCGTACTGCGGACATCGATTCCACCGCGTAGAGTACGGTTGATGAATACCGGTGGTTTGGTTTCATTCATCCGCATCCCGGCGATTTCCAATTCACGGTGGAGAATCCGGAAGTGCGCTTCTTGGAACGGGTCGACAATGTATAGCACCATGTCGGAACTACGGATGACGTTGAGGATTTCCCGGCCCCGGCCCTTGCCTTCGCTGGCCCCTTTGATTAGCCCCGGTAAGTCGAGAATCTGGATTTTGGCGCCTCGGTGTTCCATCAATCCGGGAATACAGGTGAGAGTAGTGAATTCATAGGCGCCGATTTCAGATTCAACCCCGGTCAACTTGGAGATGAGAGTCGACTTTCCGACGCTGGGAAAACCGACCAATGCGACGCTGGCATCGCCGGATTTGCGCACCTCGAATCCTTTTCCAGCGCCTCCGGTTTTCTGTTGCGCGGCAACCTTTTCACGCTGTGCCTTGAGTTTGGCGATTTTCGCTTTCAAACGCCCGAGGTGATGTTCAGTCGCCTTATTCTTCTGGGTCTTATCGATTTCAGCCTGAACCGCCTGAATCTGCTCTTCGATAGTCGCCATCGGGTTCACATCTCACAGGCTGGCACAGCCGCACTGAAGATAACGGGTCGGGCATGGTTCTTCAATTCGGCGCTGGTAGAGTTGGCGGCGGTGGGTTTCAAATCGCGTAAGACCTAGGCTGTGTTGGTGCGGAATGCGAAATCCCCAACTTGCGGTTTTATGGGCACGGCTTGCCGAGATGATGGATGAAATCTGTCATGACATGGTGAAGGTCAAGGATGAGGTCGGATATTGGCGCTTCGAAATTCCGCGCCGACCTGCAATCGACGGTCTGCCTACTAGACCACAGAGCCCATTCGGTGCGGTTGCCGCACAGTCCAAACACGTCGGGATTTATCTCCTGCACGTTCACCACGCTCCGCACATCATCGATGGCCTGCCAGCAGAGATCATCGCCCGAAAAAAAGGCCGGTCGATGTTCGCCTTCTCCGATGAGGAAGACCCGGCGATAGAGCATGTACCACTATTGATTCTGGCGGCATACGACTATTGTGTGGCGCAGGGTTTTCTATCCGCACCAACTGATGCTTGATTGGGCAAGGTCAATAGTAATCTCACTGTGGAAGGTATCGGTGCGAATATGAGTATCGAGATGGAATTACTCCTCATTTCGAAATCCTCATGTCGAGAGTTATTGAATATGAAGTGGAGTGATGTGGTTACGGGAATGGAAGAATCGTCTCTCCGGCACTTGCGGCCACAGCCCGATGAGCACCTCCACCGTTCATTTGATGTCGATGGCGAAGCCGAAATTCTTGATTGGGCACAACTGCATGACTTGGATGGCGAACTCAGCGCCTTGGAGGCTATTCAGGAGGCGAAATCAGTGCGAAAACTCTCCTTGGCCAATGCCTGTGAGGGTATTCTCTTGCTCATGCGTTGGTCCAGCATCGGCTATTGGGAAGCCTGGGAGGGGCGGTCATTTCTCTATTTCGATTTGCTCTTGCCCGAACCGGCGGAGGATATCCAGATGCTGTATCACGAGGATACCTGGGCGATTGTCAAGTCCGAATTGGCGCGCCGGTCGGCAAAGGAATATACTCAACAGGTGGTCATGGATTGGATGCGTCGCCGTAGGGAACTGGGCGAGACCATTGATGAGAAATCCGACCCACATATCCTCCCTACAATGCAGTCGCACACCCGCTTGAGCGAAGGTCTGCATCACGCGGTGACGCAGTGGAATACCCGAGACGATATCCAAGGAATACTCGGTCGCGAGCATCTCTCGGCGGAAAAATGGGGTCATGACCAGTGGAGTTTGTCCACTATAGTGACTTCCGGGTTGCCGTGAAGTTCAAAGAAGGCCAGTCGCTCGCCGACTCGATGTCTGTTGCTGACGACCAGCCCGAGGGTGAGGAAGAAGTCCTCGATATTGAGATAGCCGAAGAGGCCAGTACAACTGAAGAGGAACCAGAACCACCCGAGCCGACAGTGGAGGAATTACTCGAAGCGGCGCAGAAAAGGGCTGACTCGGCAGAGAAGGAAATCGGCTACCGTGATGCCGAGATACAAAACGTTCGCAAGCGCATGGCCGCCGAAAGGGCCGAGGCGGTACAATATGCGAGTATCGGCCTAGCACGTAGAATGCTCTCGGTACTCAATGATGTCGACCGTGCTCTATCGGCCTTGCCTGAAGGCGAGAAAGGGACGATGGCCGAGGGGTTGCAACTGATGCGCAATCGGCTATGGCAGGAATTGTCGGCCGCGGGGGTAAGTGAAATCGCCACCGATGTCGAGTTCGACCCGAATCTGCACGAAGCGATAACGACTATTCCTGCTAGTGAAGAGGCGCCAGCCAAGAGCATAGTGTCGGTGCTAGAGGCCGGATATCGTTACAAGGAACGAATCATCAAGGCTGCCCGGGTCGTTGTTGCCGCGGCGCCACCGGCTTCGGCCGCA
>DARQ01000109.1:42781-44606 GCA_002503395.1 Euryarchaeota archaeon UBA60
CCATCAAGCCGAAGATGGTGACTCAGAAGAATAATCAGACCACCGGCTCGACATCTGGCCCCAGTATGGCCAAGCGGTATACGCGGTAGTGGTCGGCGAGAAACCATTCGATAATCACCTGCGGCAGAGAGTTCTCCATCACGCTGGCAAAGGCTTCGTCATCATCGATGGTGGATAGCATCTTCAGGGTTTCACGCACCCGCCAGCCTTCAAGGTCTTGGCGCTCAGTCAGCGGAATATCGATGACCATCCATCCCGCCTTGCGATACAGTTCAGCGCTTTTTGGGTCAGAGGTTGCCAAGGTGCCCTCACCGTGAAATGTGCTGGCGTGAGCGACCCAATTCGGGGGGTCGTCAATATCGGGAATACAAACCACTTCGACCTCTACTCCAGCGCTCTGTGCCCACACCTCGACCATTTCGCTACGCTCTTCGGCTGACCACGGATTATCGGCGCTTTCTGGCGCCTCTGCCGAGCCGATGGCCACGGTTATCTGGCCGTGCTCGGCCGCCGCGGAAAGGAGGTGAGCATGGCCATTGTGTAGCGGTTGAAAGCGGCCGAGCACCACGATTTTCGCCATTGTTCTCACTCAAAATAACTGGCTACTTCAACCTTGCCGAGGTCGAGGCCGAGGTCGGCGAAACATGCGAGCATGCGGCGACAACCTTCGACCATCTCGGCGACGGAGGTGTTACCCATCGAGCCGATTCGAAACATCTTGCCCTTCATGTGGTCTTGAGCGCCGATTACGAAGGTCTGGTATTCATTCTGCAATCTGGTGCGCCAACCATCATCGAAACCTTCCGGGTAGAGGATGGCGGTTACCGTGTCCGAGTAGCACCCTGCCTCGGCAAAAAGGGTGAATCCGAGGTCGGAAAACAGGTTGCGCACTCCTTGAGCCAACTGCGTACAGCGCCCTACTCGACCTTCCAACGTCTCTTTTTCCAGTTCGACGAGTGCCGCCGCCCAACCGAGTACCAGATTAATCGCAGGAGTCCACGGAGTCTGGTCGTCTTCGGCTTTTTTCACGGCCGGTAACAAGTCGAAATAGTACAATGGGTTGCCTTTTCCACTTTGCCGCAATTCCTTACACGAATCGATGAATGACTGCGAGACTGCAATCGCCGCGATTCCCGATGGGCCGGCGGTGCATTTCTGCGCCCCGGTAACGACCGCTTCGACCTTCCATTCTGCCGGATATACCGGCACTCCGGCGACACTGGTGATGCCATCGAGAATGAAGGCCACACCGTACTTTTCCGCGAGCGCGGCTAGCGCTGGCGCATCTTGAGTAATTCCGGAACTGGTCTCATTGTGGCATATCAGCAGGGCACTATATTCACCCGAGGCGAGATGCTCATCGATTTCGTGAAGGTCGAAAGAGCGACCCCATTCACCGTTCAGGTGTGTACAATCGGCGAATCTAGAGCCCATCTGCGCTACCCGCTCACCGAACTTGCCATTGGTTGGGACGAGAATCTTGTCTTCACTTGAGAATCTATTGGCCAGCACCATCTCCATCGCCGCAGTACCCGAGCCCGAGACCACAATTACTCCGTAGCCATCTTCACCTGACCACGATTGAGTGCCACTTTCTGGTGAACTGGGGGAGAGGTTGAAGGCGATTCGCAGGCGCTGATTCAGTTCTGCCATCACTTTTCTGAACTCAGGTCCGCGAGCGGTGATGGTCGGTGTCGCCATCGCACCAAGGGTTGCCTCGGTCATTCTAACTGGGCCTGGGACTAGAAAGCAATCACCGCGGTGCGCCGCAATCTGCTTGCTCATGTTTCATTCGTGCTGGGCTCACTAAATCAAAGTAACCTCG
>DARQ01000109.1:44687-45979 GCA_002503395.1 Euryarchaeota archaeon UBA60
CCAGAGCCGTGCTCGTGGCGCTGAAGCGGCGGGTTGAAGGCCGTGTCGCACCTAGCCGCGCCATGTCGATTCGCATCGGTTTGGCGATGTTGCAGGGTGCTCGCCATGAGCATGCACAAGCGATTGTCGGTGCGGCCGAGGAGTTGGGCATAGATGCCGAAATCAAGGTTTTGCGCACATCCGGCGATCTTGATGGTGGAATAGACGCGTTGATTCTGCCCGGCGGAGAGTCGACGACGATGCGAATTGCCAGTCGTCATCAGGGATTGCTGGAGTCGTTGTACGAGTGGATGAATGATGACCCCCAACGTCCGGTTCTCGGTACCTGTGCCGGGGCTATTCTCATGTGTTCTCCTCCATCAGGCCCCCCTCTTCTCGATGCCGAAATCAGCCGTAATGCCTGGGGTCGTCAGGCCAAATCCTTCCAAGCCCCGGTCGCAGTATTCCTTAACGTTGAAGTGGTACCTCCAGCCGTGACCACCTCAGTCAGCACAGATGCTGTCCACCACCCTTTGGTGGTATCGAGTGATGGGCTTGGTGATGGTGAGACTTTTCCCGGAGTCTTCATCCGCGCCCCACGCTTTTCCAGCATTGGTACTGGGACCACAGTGGTGGCGGAATTTGATGGCGAAGTTGTCGGGATTCTTCAAGGGGGGCGCCTCGCCCTCACTTTCCATCCCGAACTCACCTCAGACAGGAGGTTCCATAGGTGGATTATTTCTCAGGCGGCAATAAGAGCGGCGGATTGAAGAGTGATAGAGTGTGGCGGTGGCTGAGATGAACACTTCACTGCCGATGGCGACCGCGGTCGAACCGCCGGAAAGGGGCGAAGCCGAAGGCTGTATCCAGTGTCAACGCGGTAGTAAATTGGTGCTGTTCGTCACCGGCCGTTGCCATTGGAAATGTGATTACTGCCCGCTTTCGGACAACCGTCGGGAGATTGATTTCATGTTCGCCAATGAGCGCCCGTGCAATGATTTTACCGAAGTCATCGAAGAAGCGAAGGCGATGTCGGCGACCGGCACCGGGATTACCGGTGGCGATCCGATGATGGATTTACCGCGTACACTCGAAGCCTGTAGGGCACTGAAACAGGCATTCGGTGCAGAGCATCACATCCACCTCTATACCAGTCTGCCATTCGATGTCGCACATGCAAAAAGCTTGGCTGATGCTGGCCTAGATGAAATCCGCTTCCATTTGCTCGATTTGAAACTAGAACGCTACATTCCGGTGATGCAGGCCTGCCGAAAGGCCGGATTACACACCGGGGTTGAATTACCGGTCGAGCC
>DARQ01000109.1:46030-46746 GCA_002503395.1 Euryarchaeota archaeon UBA60
ATTGAATTCCTCAATCTCAACGAGTTGGAGATAACCACTGGAAACCAATCAAATATGGAATTGCGCGGCTTCAATCTCTCGACCGAAATCACCGCTGGTGCGGCCGGTAGTGCCGAACTAGCCATCGCGCTCAAGCAAAGGGTTGCGGCAGCTGGCGATGGGGTCGACGACCCCCACGATGGGAAGCGCCGCCAGCACTATGGTTACCATCTCAAATTCTGCACCTCTTCATACAAGGATGCCGGACAATTGCGAGCCCGTTTCCGTCGTCGCGGTGAGGTGATGCTGAAACCATACGAGATCCTGACCGAGGATGATACCCTCAGTTACGGGGTGCTGTTCTGCCCGCCTGAGCACGCCGAAGATGATATGGACGAGTTGATTGAGAAACTCGACATCGACTCAACTTGGCTTGGATGGGATGCGAATAACGGTAGAATCGAATTACCCATTTCTGTGGCCGAACATATTGCCGAACTGGTCGAGGCTCCGGTTGCCGTGGTCGAGGTTCACCCGACATTCGAGCGACTTGAAGTAGGTCTTATCTGGCTCAATGAATACCGTCCAATAGAGGAAAAAATACTCCCATGATAGAGTCAATTTCAATACCTTGAAACAATTAGAAATGGTGATAGGATGTCACAGAGAACCTACTTGGGAATGGATTTCTCGGTTTTTTCTCTTGGTGCCACCTGGAAGGCTTTCGGCATCAGCGT
>DARQ01000109.1:46874-51535 GCA_002503395.1 Euryarchaeota archaeon UBA60
GAGATTGAGACCATCAACCGAACCGATGTAGAAGCACCGTTGGTCAATGAAACAGGGTGGTTCAAACTATCAGAGCATCGAGGCAAGGTAGTTGTACTCGATTTCATGGCGCATGACTGCAGTGGCTGTCACATCGTCCAAGAGCGAATCGAAGCGAATATGGGTGACTGGGAGTCGCGTGATGGCGGATATGATATCGTCATCATCGCCATCGGAGTCTGGTATGACGAGAGTATAGAATATCTCAATACCTCGGATTCCAATTATCACGTACCATATTATCTGACAGGATTCGGTAGTACCACCGCGGTCATCTCCAATGAAACGACGGGAGAGCGCGGTGATATCAAGAATTCATACAATGCCTACGCGATTCCGACCGCATATGTGATTGACCACGAGGGCTACATCGTCGGCACCCTCCCCGATGGCGTCACCGGATGGGGTCAGTTCAACGAGGCTGTAGAGACCGCAATCGATGGTGATGCGCAAGACTTGCGGGTCGGCCTGCGTCAAATCAGTGCCAATTTCTCCGGTATCTTCTTCCTCGGAATGATGCTCTCAATTCTAGTATATTTCTCCCCCTGTGCCTTCCCGGTATTGCCGGGCTTCATCTCCTATTACCTATCATTGGGAATGCGCGAAAAAGAGTTGATAGATGCCGGAAAACTGAAGGGAAAAATGCCTAAACCGGTGGTGATTGGACTACTGTCAGGAATGGGAATGTTGACCTTTTTCCTGTTCATCGGAATCCTCGCCGCGGCGATGGGTGAGGCTTTCGCTCGTTCCGGATTAATCCATTACATCGCCTTGGCTATTGCGGTATTACTACTGGTTCTGGGATTCTTCATGTTGACCGGCGGCACCGCTCACCTGATGGGCTGGGTCGACAGATTAGTGCAGAAATGGTCGACCACCGAAGAGGATGATGTATTCACACCGAAGCGCAACATGTACCTGTACGGATTCGGTTATGCTGCCGCCAGTATCGATTGTACCGCGGCGGCGGTGATTCCTTTCGTCATCTATCTCTCTACCCTTGGTGGCGATGCGGTTTTGGCGGGATTGGGTTCTTTGATGCTGGGTTTGCTCATTCTGATGATGGTGGTGACAATCATGGTCAGTATCGGCAGTCAAGTGATGGTCAACTTCCTGAAACAGGCGACTGGGATGATAAAGATGGTCGGCTCGTGGATGATGATGTTCGCTGGCATCGGCTTGATAATCTTCCTTACCAAACCAGAATACTTTGTCTGAATCAACTATCCCCCCAGGCCTCGGTGTGGGATTTGCCGGCCTCGCTTTCTGCCCAGGCAAGGGCTGGCTTGAGAACCAACTTCCAGGTGATCAGTGCGACTACAATACCGGTCGCCAAATCCCACACAAAATGTTGTTTCGTAGTCAGAACCGAGGCCGAAAGGAGCAGCCAGCCGGCCCACATCACGGTTCTTGCAAGGTGACGGATATTTTTGAATCCGGGTTCGCGTTGTAACTTCTTGCGCCACCAGAAATCAACAGTCAATACAATGAGAAGGCTCTGGATGATATGCAGTGAAGGCCAAGCATTCCAAGGTTTGTCGGCATTGTGCAACATCACTCCATAAGCCCAACCCCAGGCTCCCTCACCAGTTCTGGTCGAAGAGGGAATCTGTTCGCGAATGTGAATCTCGGTCGGGAGGAAAATAAAGAATAGGAAAATAATCCAACTTACCAACAATATCGTCTGATACAATACCATCATCTCGCGTCTCCCAGTATCATTGCGCGGCGCTAAAATTGCCCCGAGTGGATAGTATAGGTACAATGTCGAGTAGGGGATGATCATCCACGAGATGAACGGAATTTTCTCATCTAGGGAAATCGCCGGGTCGAAGGCTGACCAGCCGATGGAATCCATCGTTAGGTTGATGAGAAGATATGGCACTCCGAGCAGGAGTACAATCAACCCGACACAGACCATAGGCAATGCTCGCTGCTCAAGTGCCATCCGATGGCGCCAGATAACCGACCAAGCCGGCCACGGCCGCAGGTACTTCGGCAACTCCGCCATACTTCTGTGAATTGCTTTCGGTTCATGACCTTCGCCTTTGATGCTTGTGCGACCAAACCGAACAACAAGATTAGTGGAAGTAATACTCGGAGAGCAAGCACGCGAGGAGCAAGCGAAGAGGAGACTGCGCTGGAAGCATTACAGTAACCCTCATCAGTAGTAAGGAGCAAAGAGTCTTAGATGAGCGTCTGCGACTCGCTTAGACCGGTCCGAGCAAGAGAAGTCACTTCACAGGATGTTGATGTCGCACAGTCTGACCACCCGGTCAGCAATTCGTTGAGCTTCATCGACGTCGTGGGTGACATGGATTATCGGGATATCCAACTGCGACAATAATTTCCTGGTTTTCTCGGCCAATGATTTGCGCAATTCAGTATCGAGGGCCGAAAACGGCTCATCCATCAACAAGGCCCGTGGTTTGGTCAATAGGGTGCGAGCCAGTGCCACTCTCTGTGCCTCTCCGCCGCTCAATTCGTCGACATTTCGCAACTGAAATCCCGCTAGGTCTACATCGTTCAAAATCTGCACGACCAACTCATCTTTTTCTTCCCGACTCATTTTCTCACTGATTCCGAGGTGGAGATTTCTTGCGACATTCATATGAGGATAGAGAATCGGCGACTGGAAAATCATCCCGATGTTACGTTTTTCACACGGAATTTCGTCGATATTTTCTCCTGCCAGCATCACTTCACCATCATCTGCAGATTCGAGCCCACAAATTATCCTCAACAATGTCGACTTGCCGCTACCCGAGGCGCCAATCAGCGCCACGATTTCGCCATCGCCAACCTCTAGGCTCACTCCTGCGAGAATCCTCTTCCCGTCGAATGACTTGTTGATACCCGAAATCTTCAATGTCATCAGAACCCCCCGGTATCTTTCGAATCTCTGAATTTCTCGGAGATGAAGAATAATGCCAGTGTCAGCGACATGAGAATAGTGGCGCTGGCCATCGCCGCTGGTCTGACTCCTGGAAAATAATTCGGTCGCGACATCAGATCATCAACCAATACCGACAATGTCGTCCAATCGCCGGTTCGTGCCAGTACCCATGTGGCGCCGAATTCACCCAAGGAAAAGGCTAGGCACAGCGCTGATGCAACAATCACTGGCCCCTTCAGACTCGGCAGAGTGATAAGTCGAAACCTTTGGAATTGGTTCAATCTCAAAATCTTTGCCTGCTCGATATAGCGTTCGTCCATCGAACGAAGAGCCGGTAGCATCACCCTTACCACGAACGGAGTTACCATCATGATATGCGCCCATACCGGGAGTAAAAACCATGCAAATAATTCCGGAAACCACATGATGATTCCCAACAGGATGCCTAGGCCCGCCATCACCGCCGATACGATCAACGGTGCGAATGAGATGAAATCAACGATTTTTGCTCTTACCAACTTGCCTTCTTTTTCCAGTGAATGAATTGTTGCCGCCATCATCCAACCCAATGGCATGGCAATTACCAAGGTTAGCGCGGCATAGACCAAGGAGTAACCTAGAGCCTCACCAGCCCCGGCATAGGATAAATCTCCTCGCCACGCAATACTCCATCCCTGTGTTGTCCATTCGGTCGAGACCTGACCGTTTTCCACCACCCGCATCTTGAACGATGAGATAAGTGTGAGCAACAATGGTATGATTGCAAAAACCACTCCAACCAGAAGGATGGCTCGGTGCCTCAATTTTGCTTTTCCCTGTTGTTTTCGGCGAAATGATTCGGCAACGATAGCGATTCTGCTCTGGTGCAGACTCTGCATATGACTGACCAGCCACAGGGCAGATCCGAGAATCACGATCTGCACCATCGAACTCGCCAAGACTATCTCAGACGACATTATTCTGTAACCATATATTCCGGCCGAACCACCGTAATCTGCCATCAGGGTCTCCAAAGTATCAGCGCTGGGAGCCAGCCATCTGACCAGAGCAAAGGAAGTGAATGAAAAGACGAATGTAAGGCCGGCGCTGGCGATGATACCCGGTGCCAGTATCGGAGCGTACAGGTGCCTGATTCGCTGCCAAAGAGACTTTCCCTGCGGCAATAACTTCAGTTGGTCTTCCCAGTCGGGATTCATGTTTGCCAGAGTTGGTTCAATGAAACGAATTACCAGAGATAGGTTGAACCAGCATAGTGCTAATGACAAGGCGATGAAATGCCCGACGTTAGCAAAGCCCAAGGTCGCTGAAATAGTGCCGATGATCCCACTTTGCTGATACAGGTCGATGCCGACATAGTTCAAAGGCCCCCCGGCATCGAACAGTACCAAGAAGCCCATCGCCGCAACTATCGCCGGACATACGAATGGTAGTACTAGAATCGCTCTGATCAAGGCGATATTCTTCCACTCGTATTTCGCCAGAACGATGGCTAATGGCAGTCCTAATGCCAATGTCAGAAGCGAAGCTGTGACTGAAACCAAACAGGTGAACAGCAGGACTCCATCGGCGACAGCAAGGTCGCCCAGCAAGCCAAAGGCCTGCCACGGCGCAACTCCTGTCACAGCCCATAATCTGTCGATGGCAATAACCACCGGTGCTAATATCATCAAGGCGTAGGTTGATATTACCAAGGTTCGCAGAACCTTCGTCAACATCGTTTTCACTC
>DARQ01000109.1:51643-56740 GCA_002503395.1 Euryarchaeota archaeon UBA60
AGATATTCGATGAAAGCATTGGCAGCATCGACATTTGCCGCTCCATTGATGATTCCAGTATACTCGATTTGATGGAACGAAGCCCGCGGTAGATCCAGTGCTACCGAGGTGGTCCAATTGCTTCCGAAGTATGCTTCAACTCCTGGGGAGTGGCAGTAGGAAACCGTAGCATGGGCATCGCCGATGTAGCCAGGAGACCACTGACCGTAGCCGCCAGAATAGTGAACTTCGTAGGCTTTGGTCCATCCGGAAGTGAAAATCGCCTCATTGTCCTTCATCGCTGTCCACCAGTCCCACTCGCTATCGCCCTCGAAATAGTCAGTCGTTGCGAGCATGAAGGCGCGGCCTGGTGAAGATGTCTCGGCTGAAGGGAACGCCACCTTGCCCTTCCATACATCCTCGGTGAAATTCTCCAGCGATGTGGGGATGGATACATTTTCACCGTCGACGAACTGATTATCATAATTGATGCAAACATAACCATGGTCAAACGGAACCAGCGAATCTTCGGCGGCAAAATCACCTTGGTTAAATGATGTATCGATTGAACTCGTATTGGCTTGGTGGGATTGCAAAAGGCAATTATCGAGAGCGATTCCAACGTAGGAATTGTCGAGTCCAATCATCAGGTCGACCTGCGGTGCATCTTTAGTCAGCATCATATGGTCGAGAATTCCCCCCGCATCATCTTTGCGAATGAACTTGACTTGATAGCCGGTTTGATTGGTGAATTCCTTAACCACCTCATCACTCAGAGCATAGATGTTGTAGGTCAAGATACTCAGCGTATCGCTTGAACTTCTGATGGTCGGGGTGAATGATTCACACCGGTCAGGCACTGTACCACCCGAGGGGTTCAGACAACCGCTCAGTGTACCTGCCAGCACTATCGAGCAAACTATCAATACATTTTTCATATCATTTCTAATGAAAATAGTCTTCATTTCATATCTCCATGCCATTATTCTCCATCCGAGGTGAGAGTGGGTATATTTCAGCACTGAGGTTGGTGAAGAAACAATCTCCTTTTCATTTATGCCAAAGCGGCCAAGAAGGTGTGCGTCCTTTCAACTAATTCCAGCGGATTATTGGCCAATACATACAGTGTCGGTTCCCAGCCGAAATCTCCGGCGTCGATGATTACATCGACGAATTCGGTATCGAGAGCAACTACTCCTCGGGATGCGGTGGTAGAAGTCCATTCAAGGCTATTACAGGCTTTGGCAACCGCTTTCTGATTCACCTCGGTATCGCTGGCTCGCTTCATCATCGGGCGCAGGTTGAGAATCGCGCCTTTATTAGAATCTTGTTTTCTGGCCCGCAATAATATGTTTGCAAGGTGATTACTCGAACCATATGCCGCAGGCTCAATCGGTCGGATAGTACCCGAAACTGCGGCTAGGCGGCCAGGAAAAGCGCACACGTCATCGATGCTTTCGGCATCGGCGGTACAGGCGGCGATATTCATCCCTACAGCGGGAAGAAAATCCTCGATGATGTCGAGCGATAATCTGTTACACGACCATTCTAGACGGCGAAGCAATGCCGTTTTAATCTGGTCTTCATCGAGATCCATGCCGGTCAGGGTTGTATCATAGCGAAGTATTTGGTTTCCAGTCAACTGAAATTCGGTGACAAATCGTTGACGCACGACCTCAGCGGATGGCCCAGACAGCACTAGAGCTTTGGAAAGTTCATCGGCCCATTTATCCATAGTAATCTCGTCAGCACTACCGGCGAGTTCAGGCAGGGGGCGCTGAATCTGACGCGAGATGGTACTCTGGGTAGTACCCAGAATCGTCGCGACTTCGGCCTGGGACCAGTTGCTGGAAAGTAAATTCTTGGCCACTATCATATGTAGTCTAGTCACCCATGCTCCTCCGGTATCTCCCAACATGGAGGTCCTATGGTAACCTAGTTATTCAACATTGCACAAATAAAATGCATTTTGCATTGATTTGATGTGTGCTTTGTTCCAAATGCTCGAGGCAATAATACTGTGAACCCCCGTTAGCCACGGTGAAGTACAGGGCAGTAGTTGAGTAAGGGGGGGTTTGGTGGAAGTTGAAGATTTTCTCGACCAGATAATGCTGAGAATCAAAGATTGGCTAGATATCAATTCGTCTGATAAGGTTAGCCCGGGAGAATCTCCAAGCGAGGTGCGCCGTAGCGTCAGATTACCTCCACCCCTCCAAGGTGAGGGTTTACAGGGTGTCCTGCAGGGAGTAGATGAATTCTTACGCCATAGTGTCAAGACTCACCACCCACACTTCATGAATCCACTATGGGGTGGCTTTTCACCGGCGGCATTTGCAGGAGAGGTGATCTCTGCATTGGCTCAGACCTCGATGTACACCTATGAATTAGCTCCGTTGGCTTCACAGATAGAATCTGCAATCATCACCAGGATGCGGGAGATGGTTGGCTTTGCAACCGGAACCGGGGTGCTCACTTCCGGTGGTTCAAATGGTAATCTGATAGGGGTGTTATGTGCACGGCAGAAACAACAACCGTCAACTCTCAACCTTGGAATCAACGGCGGAGACTATGCGGTATACGTATCAGAAGCGTCGCATTATTCACTTCGCATGGTAGTCAATGTATTAGGCATCGGTTACGATAACCTGGTTATAGTAGGCTGTGATAAAGCAGGCCGTATGCGACCACAGCGCTTACTTGAGGAGATCGATATCAGTATTCGAGAAGGTAAGATTCCACTGTGCATAATTGCAACATCAGGTACCACGGTCACCGGGGCCTTCGATTCTCTGGTCGAGATTTCCGAGATAGCCCACAGCAACGATATTTGGCTTCACGTCGATGCGGCTTGGGGGGGTGCGGCATTATTCAGTAGCAGATATTCTCATTTAATGGATGGTGTCGAACTCGCCGACAGTATCTGTTGGGATGCTCACAAGATGATGGGTATCCCTCTCGTCTGCTCGGTATTCATCATCAAGAACGAGCCTCTTCTCAGGCAGGTTTGTTCGCATGGGAAGGTTGCTCATTATCTATTACATCCACAAACTGAGGCGCTCGACCTCGGTAATATCTCGCTGCAGTGTGGTAGGAGGAATGACTCCTTGAAACTATGGCTGGCGTGGAAGGAAAAGGGTGATGCCGGATGGGGACGGATGGTCGAGGAGTACGTTGGATTAGCTGATTATTTACAATCACTGGTCGAAGACCACCCGCGCCTTGAGATGATGTCGAGTCGAGTTTGGAGTAATGTGTGTTTCAGATATTCTCCCTGTGGCCTCACCGAACATTCGAATGAAATGTATGAGTTGAATGAGATGAACGAACTGAATATCCAAATTCGAGATGAACTAAACCTCGGTGGTTCATTTATGGTCAGCCGCTCTACTATTGGTGAATCTGTTGTCTTGCGAGCGGTGATATGCAACCCCGCCGTCAGCACCGAATCACTGGAAAAATTCGTCGCTGAAGTGGTATCACTGGGAGACGAAATCATCTCTCGACGCGAAGTGGATGATTATTAATTCATAGGCCATACATTTGCTCTGTGCTTTCAGTGCCACATTTTGAACTTCCTTAAGGCTTCGCCATCAGTCCAGTGTCATCTCCGTTACCCACTGTGGCTAATCTTCCGTTGAGCATAAGGGCTAGACGCTCTCAGCGCTGACTGAGCGAGATGTCTGAATCACTGGTCCGCACCGCGCTTTATGATGAGCATGTCGAATTGGGCGCGAACATCGTTGATTTCCACGGCGTTGAGTTGCCGATATGGTACTCAAGTATCTCATCCGAGCATCTGGCTACCAGGTCGGCGGCTGGATTGTTCGACGTTTCTCACATGGGATTCTTCCGATTTTCCGGCGTTGATGTCGCCCTATGGCTCGAGTCGATTGCAACTCAGAGTGTGACTTCAGTAGCCTCTGGGCGCTGTGCCTATACACATTTCCTGGACTCAGAAGGACACATTATTGATGATATGATCTTCGCCGTCACCGATTCATCTGAGATTGTCGCAACAGGGTGCTCGAATTGGAAAGAAGTGCAGGGGGATGTCGTGCATGGCGAGGTGATTCTAGGGGTGCCAAATGCCAGTATGGTTTCTACTCTGCTGTCTCACTTCACCGCATTGCTACCCGATGATGGCAGCATTGTTCTGGAGGATTTATCTGCTCACACCAGCATTCTCGCATTACAAGGACCAGCAAGTCCAAAAATACTTGCTGAAGTTCTCGGTGAGGGCAATGTCGTTCGACCTTTCACCGGTCGAGCCATAGTTGTGAATTCTCTTGGTATCAGCGGCTGGATTCAGGGTACGGGATATACAGGTGAGCGTGGCTTTGAGATTTTTGTCAATAATGAAAGCGCCCCTATTCTGTGGCGCGAACTGCTGAAGTTAGGTAGCCTGCACGGATTGATTCCAGTCGGCTTGGGAGCCCGGGACACGCTGAGATTGGAACAAGGATATCTCCTGTCAGGACAGGATTTCCTATGGCCGGAACTCGGTGATTGTGGTGCTGGTCTGCCGGCCGGATTCCTGGCCCGGAACAGTTGGCATACCAATGTTCCTTTCGGCCTCGACATGGGTCATGATTTTCTCGGTAAAGCAGTTCTTGAAGAATCTATAAAGAGTGATGCTTCTCGGTGGTGGGGGATAAAATATCTCGGCAGGGGTCCTCTTCCCAGACCGGGAAAAATGGTTGTTTTACCACCTGGTTCAGGGTTCTCTGATACTGCTGGTCCAGAGGATTGTTCGACGATTGGATATCTGACCTCCGGTGCCCCCTCTCCCAGCCTCGAAAAAATCGGCATCGGCATGGGATATCTGCACGGCGTCGGCGAGGGTGACCGTGTTCTGGTGGTCGCCTCACCACGGAAAATGGTAGAGGCAATTGTCGTACGACCACCATTCATCTGACAGCACACTCCGCCGTAGGCGGAAGGGTTTGATTGATGAAGGATTACTGTGAGCGGACTTCATGTCCGGGTCGTATGTTTGCTCGGCCTTTTCTGTTGCCGCCTTGATGTTACTGCTGTCAATTTCTGCGCTGATTTCAAGTTCGGCAATTGTAACCACTGATAGCATTGATGATATTATTACGGCACCTGACAATATAATTC
>DARQ01000098.1:0-21744 GCA_002503395.1 Euryarchaeota archaeon UBA60
CTGAGTCGTCAGTGGCATACGCTTTGGCGGCCTCGGATTCAGCAAGTTTTTCAAATTCTTCAGCAAGTTTTTCATCAACCCCAGTGCGAATGATGAATCCTTCTTCGACCAGCCACGCCAGCATATTGTCGATGCGCTCTTGAAGCACTTGGCGTGGCTGGGTATGGCCGAGGAAAGTCGAAGCAAAGAAGGAACGAATCGCTTGCCGGGAATTCAGTCCACCTGTGGCGATTCCCGACAGCAGGTGAACCCGCATCGGCGGGTCGGCAGCCAATTTTGAGATGACCTTCTCTGGTTTCCCCTCGATGTATCTCTCTGCCACCAGGTCGGCTTCTTCTAGTGGCGAGGAGCCTTTGCACAGCAACCACGCCTCGCCGAGAGTGTCGTAACTAGGTCGCCCAGCGCGCCCGAGCATCTGCTGCACTTCCATCACCGAGAGCCATTGGCTCATGCCTCCGTCCCAGCGCTTGAGGTCGCGCAACAGTACTCTGCGGGCTGGCAGGTTGATGCCAGCAGCTAGGGTAGGGGTGGCGATTATCGCCGCAATCAATCCCCGTTTGAAACCGCTCTCGACCAGTTTTCTCTGCTTGGCAGTAAGCCCGGCGTGGTGGAAGGAAACCCCACCACGAATCGATGTAATCAGCACATCACCCATGCTCGAATCACTTTCGTGCGAGATTTTTTCGGCCAGGGCTGCCAGCCCCTGTAGTCGTTCAGGGTCTTCTCGTTCGAGGTATTTGTGCAGTCTCTTTGCCAGTTTCCTCGCTTCCGATTGGGCGCTCCTCCTAGTTGCTACAAAGACTATCATCTGCCCATCCGCTTCGACCGTGTCGAGCAGTGCACACCATGTCGGAGCGCTCTTTGGGCCTGCCAATTGCCGAGGTGGCGGCAATGATGGCCCCTTACCATCTATTTCCTCGGCGGCTGAGATCCGCTTGCGCGCCTCGATACAACCCTCGACCATGGTCGACATCTCCAATGTGACCGGTCGCCAGTCGGAAGTAATCAGTTCGGCATCTAGCCATTGCGCTAATTCCTCGGCATTTCCCACCGTGGCCGACAGGGCGATGATTTGCACGCTAGGACGCCAGTGCCGCAGTCGGGCCAGATTCACTTCCATTGTCGGCCCGCGGCCGCCATCGTGGATAAGGTGGATTTCATCGGCGACGACGATACTGACATTGTGAATAAGTTCGGGGCGGATGCGCATCAGCGAATCGAGTTTCTCGGAGGTACAGACTATGATATCGCTACTTCCGACATTTCTCGCCTCACCATCCCTATCGCCTATTCCCAAACCTACCTTGAGGTTGAAATGCCCGGCCAATTGCGTCAATTCATCGTATTTTTCACTGGCCAGTGCTTTCAGCGGGACGATGTAAACCGCTCGACTGCCGACCTCATCGACGAGCAATTTCTTCATTATCGCCAGATAAGCTACCAGAGACTTCCCCGAAGCGGTAGGAATCGCTAACAAGGTATTTTTTCCCGATAGAACACCTGGCATCGCCTCGGCCTGCGGTGGGTAGAATTCTCGTATATTCCAAGACTCATCCAGAAACTCGGCTATGCCACTGGGGAGGTCGAGACTTCCCACCTCCCGCGCGGCGTCCATAGCCCTTCTTCGTGGCAGGGGTTCAAAATGAATGCGATGGTTGGATTCCCATAATAGCGGTGGCGATAAGGTAAAGGCGCGAGCCTGCGCATAGGGTACCATGGACAGCGAAACCCACGAGATTGTTGAAGCGCGCCTCTCGGTTTTCGATGACGAGCCCGACCTGAATGACTGGGTTGAGATTTTCTCTGGCGCGCTGATGGCGATGATCGGATTGTACTTCCTCCTCAACCCCGGTACCAGCGGCACCCAATTCATGCAATGGTTCTCATCTGCGGTATTTGCCATCGGTGCGGTCTGGGCCGGCCATGGTCTGAAGGATATGGCGGTCAAGGAGATCCGCCGAAGCATCGCTGTACTCGAGGCCACCGGGCGTCAAGATACGGTCGACTACGGCTTGATTCGCGATGTCTTACTGCACTCAGACCAGTACAAGAAATTCCTGCTTGAGGCGTATGAACGGGCCTATGAAGATGGTATCATCTCCGACGATGAACACGATGAATTGCAAGCCATTCAGGCTGCACTCGGAATGACCGATGAAGAGGCTGCATTGGTCGCTACCAGGGCGGCGATCAACTCGGCAATTCGTGATGGCAAGATCAGCGATGATGAGATGGCATTGATTACCGATGCCGCCACCAGGGCAAAACTCAGCAAGAAGGACATCTCGGCGATTTCCGGAGCCTTGGAAGACGGGAAGTTGGATGATGCCGAGAAGGATATGCTCAATGACCTTCTAGGCAAGATTTGAATTCGCTACATCGACTAGAATCGAATCGCATTTACGGCATTTGTAGCGCCCATTGGAACGTTTACGGCGGGCGTGAACCGCCTTGCAAGTCGGACAGAGCCAGTTCCACACGGCATTTCTCTGACGTAGATAATCGGTGAATCTCCTCCCCATCTTTCTGGCGTGGTCGTCGCCCCATAATCTCTCGATGGCGCGGAAATCCTTGCCATGGCTTGGATGTCCCAAACAGTGACAATATTCGTGATACAGCACATAGGCGCCATAATCACGCCACTCCGCGACCAATAACTCTCGGTGGAGGTCGACGCGGCGAATATTTTTCGGCCCGAGTTCTCCTTTCAGGTCGACGCCGGGGTGAAATCTCGTTACCCCATGCCTCTGGGTCGCATCTCGGCGCAGGAAACCAAGGGTTATCTCACCAAGTTCTGATGTGGCCCCCTCATCGAAGCCAATCACTAGCATCTGCTCGATGACCTGCTGTTTCAGCCGCTCTAGGTCCTCGGCTTCCTCGAAGTCCATTCTCCTCCCCCCTGCGACCTAATTCCAACGATGATAGGCTGGATGCCCTTCGGTGACGGCAACGAATAATCCACTCCCGACAGCACAGACTTTTCCCTCGGCACTCAATTCCATCTCGATTTTCGCTCTGCCCTCGCCTAACTCGACCACCTGGGAGGTTACGTGAAGGCGCACATCGTGCGGTGTCGGGCGCAGAAATTTGACGGTATAGTTGGCGGTGACCGTACATGGTGGCTCATCATCTCCGCTCGCCTCCATCAGGGCTATTGCCGCGGTCCAGTTACCGTGGCAATCGAGCAATGAGCCGATGATTCCGCCGTTTATCATTCCCGGAAATGCCTGATGCTCGGGGAGTGGCTGAAAGAACAGCTCAAGGCCATTGTCTATGCGATGCGAATCGATTTGCAGGCCCTTATCATTGGCCGGTCCACAACCAAAACAAATCGAGTTTGGTGCGTACTGCCTCTGCACTCCGCCTCCTGCCATCATCCACTCCGTGGATGCGGAAGAAAATGAACCCGTCGATATCAATACTCAGTCATCTTCATGTTGGTGGCGGAATCCGCAAGGTCATGGATGAGGAGGAGTCGGGTGTGCCCACCTCGGATTCCCCCGATGATAAAGCGGTCTCAAAAGAGCCCAAAGTTGAACTCGATTCGGGCAATTCGGCATCATCAGCGCCACCGAAGCCGAGAAAAAAATCCCCTAAGCGGAAGCCTAAGAAGACGGTGAAGCGTAAAGTGCGTCTGGCTCATGAATTATCGCTCGAGCGCCGCCGGGTCATCCGCGCCGCGATGGCCGACCACAAGGCCGAGCATAAGGTCGAATGGGATCGCTCAGCAGGGGTGAAGACACACACTCTGATGCGCAAGCGAATCAAGCCGGGAACGATGCGTTCCTTCAACATTCCATTGCTGGACACCAATCTGGGTGATTCTTGGGATATTCCGGTCACCGTCATCAACGGCGCACGACCTGGTCCAACGGTTACGATTTCAGCCGGCATTCACGGTGATGAATTGACCGGACCGAGCGCCTGCTCACACCTACTATCCTCGGCGATGACCGACCCCGGCCGCTCTCTGGACCCGCTTCACGTAGCCGGAGTCATCCGAATTCTCCCGATAATCAATATCCCCGGTTATCGTAATATGGAGAGGGCTTTCCCCGATGGCCGTGACCTCAATCGCGAATTTCCCGGTCGGGCCAAGGGAAGTACAACCTCCCGGGTGGCGTATCGAATATGGAACGATTTGATAGTCGGCAGCGATTATATCGTCGACTTGCACAGTGCGGCAAAAGGCCGCAGCAATATGCCGCAGGTTCGCACCTATCTGTCCGACGCCCATTCGAATATCATCGCCAAGGCCTTCGGCATCGAGGTGATTCTCGATTCAAAACCGCCGCGCGGCAGTCTTCGCAGGGTGGCGATGGAACACGGAATAGGGGTGCTGACCTATGAGGGGGGTGGCGCCGACAGCCTCGATCCAGAAGCGGTACAGGTGGCGGTGAATGGAGTTCTCAATGTATTGCGTACATTGCACGTTATTCCCGGTAATCCGACCCGCCCTAAATTCCGTCTCCTGGCCAGCGGCTCGACCTGGCTGCGCGCCAGCGAAGGCGGACTTCTCGACATGTATGTCGAGCCCTCATCTGTGGTTCAGAAAGGCGATGTGGTAGCAAAAATCACCGATCCGGGAACGCCTGGATTAGCGGTTGATATCGTCGCTCCCAATGATGGTCTGCTCATCTGCACTGCGACAAATCCCTTCGTTACAGCTGGAACCCCGGTCGGCCATTTCCTGCCACTCGAGAAACATCTCGACCTGGTATTGGGACAATGCGATGAGGAGAGCCGTTTCATAGTCGCCGGCTCTGAGGATGAGCCGGTCTGGCGCGAGGAGGATATCGATGAAATCTCGCTCAAGGGTGAGTGGTCAGGTGGTTCAGTCGATGCTGAATGGCGAACCGAGTGGCTCGGAAATGGCAACGGTGATGGTGACGACAATCAGGCCATAGATGCGAATGAAATACTTCCTACTGGCCAAAAAATGCCGATTACCCCGGAAACCCAAGAAACCCCGAAAACCCCGAAAACCCAGAAAACTCCCTCAATCACCGGCAAAGCGACCGCCAAGTCAACCACCAAAACTCCAACAAAAACTCCAACAAAAACTGCCGCTAAGTCAACCACCAAAACTCCAACAAAAACTGCCACCAAAGCGGCCGGCAAGTCAACCGCTAGAGAAAAGAAACATGAATGATCACGCTTTGGTGAATCCTTCAACCACTGCGGTCACTTCCTCATCAGCCATCAGTCGAGGCTGATTCTTGGCGATTTCAAACATGTGTGCCACCAGTTCATCAGATGCTTCGTAGCCGCGCTGTTCCAACCACCAGATGATGTTCGACCTACCACTCATATGGCCAATTCTGATTTTCTGCTGCAGTCCGAAATCCTGCGCCGGGACACCCGAATATACCCGGTCAGCCAACCAGTGGTCGCCTTTTTTCATCGCCTTTATCACCGCCGATGCGTGTACCCCAGTGCCGGTCTCAAATGCATCCTCGCCAAATACCGGATAGTTGCGCGGTAGTGCGACCTCGATGTAATCATGCGCTTTGCGAACATATTCGTTTAGAAGCGTGAGGTCATTTTCGATGACTCCCATCAATTTCAGATTCACCAGAGTCTGGTCGAGCGGGGCATTCCCGGCGCGCTCACCGACTCCGAGTGCGGTTCCATGAATCACGTCGGCGCCGGCTTCGACCGCGGCGAGGTTGTTGGCTACCCCCAGACCACGGTCTTGATGACCGTGCCAGTTAATCTCGATTTCGCGACGCTGTACTCCAGCGTCGGGTATGACCTCATCCTGGATAAACGACAATAATTTCCGTACCCCGTTAGGGGTGACGTGACCACAGGTATCGCAAACACAAATTCTGTCTGCACCTAATTCGATTGCTCTGGTGTATATCGCTTTGATATCCTCGGGTTTACTTCTCGTAGTATCCTCGGTCACGAACATCACAGGAATATCGTTGTCGACAGCAAATCCGACCGCTTCTTCAAGGGTTGAAAGTAATCGCTCAAGTGTCCATCCCTCGGCATATTGACGAATTGGGCTGGTGCCGAGAAAAGCGCTGGCCTGTATCTGCATCTCGTGTTTGGCCTGCAGATCGATAAGCGGCTCGATATCGCTGACCACAGTGCGAACCGCACAACCGGGACGAATCTGGTAATTGTTTTCGGTGATATGTGAAAGCATTGTATCGATGTGGTTGAGGTGGAATGGCCCGGCTCCGGGCAGTCCTAGGTCGACTTTCTGTATTCCCAGCCTCTCCATATAGGACAACAACTCGATTTTCTGCTCAATCGATGGGTTACGTGCACTCGGGCTCTGAAGACCATCGCGAAGGGTCTCATCGTCAAACCAAATTCCATGCGGGTGATTATCTGGATTTCTCGAAATCTCATAGTCGATGACGTTCCAGTCGTGAATCAACTCATTCTCCTGCATCGTCTCACCGGCCTGCTCCGCTGTGGATGAGGCGATGCTATGTCTTGAACTTCTCGCATGTCAAGCCTGCAGAGATAGAGCATTACTCCTCTTCGCCTTCAACATTCAGGGGTTCGGCAATTTCACTTTCTTGGTCAACCAGTTCACCCGGAAGGCGAGCGGTGAAAATCAACTCATCAATATGTTTGGTCTTCTCGGGATTACGCAATTCCATAATCTTCGTCCCTTTGGTTGAACGGCCAGTTGTCTCCTTGGTCTGAACCGCAGCAAAACGAATCATCATCCCCTTCTTGGTCAGAACGAATAGATGGTCCTCGACATATGTTTGTGTCGCGCGGGTTTGTGGTTCTTCGTCATCTTCCAGACAGTTTGGGCATATGCGCAATGCATCGGGATTAACCCCAATCCATTTACATCTACCGCAGTACATCTTCGGCTCGCCGTTCTCGTCGTAGACCGCCGGCAATTGTCGGACGCTGACGATATGGTCTCCATCGTTGAATTTCATCGTAAGAACCCCTACTCCGCCGCGGTTGGTCTTGCGATATCCGTCCGGTACTTCCTTGTAATCGCCATCTTCCTCATCTGATAATGGGACTCTTATCTTGTGTCCACAGCCCAATCGTGTACGCTTTGCCATCCCATATTTGGTGATGGTGAGAATCTGGGTATTCTCATCGGAGGTGACCACCATGCCGACGACCTGGTCACCTTCCTTGGGCTTGATTCCTCGCACTCCTTGGCTGATTCGGCCCTGCACCTTTACTGTGTAGGTGGTTCTTTCCTCACCGCTTTCCGGATCGATTTTGACTTTGGTTTCAGACGGCTTGAAGCGGCATGCCCGGCCGTTTTTCGTCACTAATATGACGTGGTCATCATCGGTTGCTCGGCGCACAGAAATCAACGAATCGTCGCTACCTTCGGCAAATTTGATGGCGTACTTACCATTGCGGTTGATGCGCACATAAGCCGATAATTTGGTTTTCTTGATGCGGCCGAGGGAGGTGGAGAAGAGGAGGAAATGTCCCTCGGGTTCATCGATGATTTCTCGTGACAGCGGCAAGATTGAGATGATATTCTCGTCATCGCGAATCCGATCGAGTAGATTCCGGATATGGGTGCCTCTTGAATGGCGACTCGCTTGCGGCGTCTCCCAGGCCTTCAATCCATAAACTCGCCCCTGATCGGTGAAAATCAACAGGCGGTCTTTGCTGAAGCAGGTGATGATTGCCATCGGTGAATCTTCATCCTTGGTGGTCACCCCTTTGAGGCCTTTTCCGCCACGATTCTGGTCTTTGAAATCACGCACAGGAAGATGACGGATGTAATTATCCTCAGAAATCGAGATGACAATCGCCTGCTCCTGAATTAAATCTTCACGGTTCATCGATAATGGCATCTGATTAATCTCACTACGGCGCTCATCGCCGTGTTTCTCGACCAATTCATTCAGTTCATCGAGAAGGATTCTCAATCGCCTCTCACGGCTACCGAGAATATCTTGATATTCGGCGATTTCCAATTGCAATGCCTGATGTTCAACCTCGACCTTCTTGACGTCGAGTCGAGACAACTGATAGAGTCTGCGCTCGGCGATAGCCTTGGCTTGCGGGGGTGAGAACTTGAATTTAGCCACTCCTTTGAATTTCTCATCGCCGCGCAGAACATTCTCAAATTGTTCTCTGCTAGCACTGCCTCTCCCAACTTTGATGACATCATCTATGCGCTCTTGGGCCATCACCAGTCCTTCGAGGATGTGAGCGCGGGCCTGTGCCTTATCGAGGTTGAATTGGGTTCGTCGCTCAATCACATCCTCACGGTGGCGCACATAGGTGTGGATGATGATGGACAAGGTAAGTAGAACCGGTTTGTTATCGATGATACCCATCATATTAGCTGAGTAGGACTTCTGAAGGTTACTGGTCTTGTAGAGTTGATTCAGCACCGCGTGAGGGTCGGCATTCTGTTTGACCTCGATGACCACGCGGATGCCCTCTTTGCTAGACTCGTCACGAATATCTCTGATACCGGTGATGGTCTCCTTTGTGACCATGCCGGCAATCGCTTCGAGCATCGCCGCCTTCTTCACCTGATACGGTATCTCGGTGATGATGATTTTCTTACCATCGCGGTCGTCGAAGACCTCGCAGTGCGAACGGATGTGGAAACGACCGTGGCCGGTGGCGTACATGTCGACGATACCATCGATTCCATAAATCGCCGCGCCGGTCGGAAAGTCTGGTCCCTTGAGGTGTTCCATATATTCAGACACTTCTATAGAAGGGGTGATAGAAGGGCTTTTATCTATGCCTTCTTCGATGATTCTGGCTACGTGCATATTGACTGCACTGGCGACTTCAGGAAGGTTATGGGGTGGGATTTTGGTCGCCATTCCGACCGCGATTCCATCGCTTCCATTGAGAAGAAGATTCGGCAATCGTGCCGGAAGCACCGTCGGTTCGTTTTCCGAATCATCGAAATTCGGCTGGAATATCACGGTATTCTTGTCGATATCCTGCAGCATGTGGCCGGCGACGCGGTCGAGTCGAGATTCGGTATATCGCATCGCCGCCGGGGGGTCGCCATCGATCGATCCGAAATTACCCTGGCCGTCGATGAGCGGATAGCGCAGGCTGAAATCCTGCGCCATGCGAACCATGGTATCGTAGATGGATTGGTCGCCGTGCGGATGGTATTTACCCATCACTTCACCGACAGAGCGAGCAGATTTACTATACGAACGGTCGGCGGTATGGCCAGCCTCGTGCATACCGAATAGCACCCTGCGGTGTACCGGTTTCAAGCCGTCGCGCACCTCGGGGAGAGCCCGACCGATAATGACCGACATTGCATAATTGATGTAACTGGTACGCATCTCGTCATCGACGAGATGTCGAATCTGTGTGTCGGTCGGATTGGCCGTGACTTCCTCCTCTACCATTCCATCAACCTCTTCCTCGTCATTTTCCTCTTCATCTGCCATGCCAAATCCTCCTTGCTATTCCTGTAGATGTTCAGACGTCAAGGTTGGTCACTTGCGCCGCATGTCTCTCGATAAAGGAACGCCTTTCGGCGACATCCTCGCCCATCAGGGTCATGAATAGATTTGAGGTCACCCCATCGTCAGTGAAATCGGTGGCGGTCACTTTGAGCAGGGTCCTGGTCTCGGGATCCATCGTCGTCTCCCACAACTGTTCGGGGTTCATCTCGCCCAGACCCTTGTAGCGCTGGATGCCGATTTTCACATTTTCATTATCGGCGCGTAATTCAGCGATGATGGTATCGCGCTCCTCGTCGCTGAAGGCGTATCGGGATTTTCGGCCGCGTGATAATTGGAATAACGGTGGTTGGGCGATGAATACATTGCCATTCTCTATCGCCGGTCGCATGAAGCGCCAGATGAAGGTGAGAATCAGCGTCCTGATGTGGGCGCCGTCAACGTCGGCGTCGGTCATGATGATTATCTTGCCATAGCGTAGTTTCTCAACATTGAAGAATACGTCATCCGAATCACCTTCGGCTTCGGGGTCGAAATCTGCTGGCGGGTTTCCGACGCCAGCCCCGAACGCCTTTATCATCGTCTGGATTTCTTGGTTCTGATAGACTCTGGCCTGATTCTTCAACTCTCTTTCGACGTTGAGGATTTTTCCCCTGAGGGGTAGAATCGCTTGCGTACGGCGGTCTCTTCCGGTCTTGGCCGAACCACCTGCTGAATCGCCTTCGACGATGTAAATCTCGCACTCAGCCGGGTCTCTAGATTGGCAATCAGCTAATTTTCCTGGCAGTCCACCGCCCTCGAGGACACCTTTGCGTCGGGTCAACTCGCGCGCTTTGCGAGCCGCCGCTCGGGCTTTGCTGGCGAGCGCCCCCTTGTCGATTATCAACTTGGCAATCTGAGGATTCTCCTCTAGAAACTCGCCAAGTTTCTCATTTATGACCTTCTCGACCACTCCCTGGACCTCGCTGGAAACCAAGCGGTCTTTGGTCTGGCTGGAAAACATGGGATTGGGGTGTTTGACGCTGATGACCGTGGCGATTCCCTCGCGCACATCATCGCCCGACAACTTGTCGACATCCTTCAGCAGATTACGGCTCTTAGCATAACGGTTCATGGTGCCGGTAAGAGCGCTGCGCAAGCCTGACAGGTGCGACCCACCGTCGCGGTTGCGGATGATATTGGTGAAGCAGAGAATCGATTCGTTATAGGCGTCAGACCACTGCATGGAAACTTCGACGAAGATCTCGCCGACTTCTTCGACTTCTACCGAACCCTTGATGAAAATCGGTTCATTGTGAATCGGATTCCTCCGCTCATTCAACTGTTTGACGAATTCTGAAATGCCGCCGTCGTAGAGGTGTTCGTCGCTCCTGCCGCCCTCTCTCTCATCGACCAGGGTGATGAGGAGTCCGGCGTTGAGGAAGGCGCGGTGCTGAAGAACGGTGTTCAGGGTGTCGTAATCGAAGTCAGTAATGGTCGAAAATATCGTCAAATCCGGCTTGAAGGTGATAGAAGTGCCGGTTTCATCACTCTTTCCGGTCGCTTCCAGCCGACCCTGCGGCTCACCGAGAGCATAGGTCTGTTCCCAGACGTGGCCTTCGCGATTAATTCTTACCTCCAGCCATTCCGAAACCGCATTCACCGCCGAAACTCCGACCCCGTGCAGGCCGCCGGATACCTTGTAACTGGAATCATCGAATTTACCGCCGGCGTGTAACTTCGTCATTATCACCTCGGTGGCGCTGATGTCGTAATCCGAGTGATTGCCGACCGGGATTCCTCGTCCGTGGTCGGAGATGGTGATCGAGCCGTCATCGTGGATGGTGACTGCGACGCTGTCGGTATATCCGGCGAGGTGCTCGTCGACCGAGTTATCGACCACTTCGGTAACACAGTGGTGCAGGGCCGACCCGTCGTGGGGGTCGCCCAGATACATGCCCGGGTGCTTGCGAACCGCCTCAAGGCCCTCGAGAACTTGGATGGCATCAGCATCATATTTCTGTTCGATGGAATCGGTCATTTCGTCTCCCCCTCAGGGTATCCTATGGATACCCTGCTCATGTAATTAATTTTAGGAGTTTATGGTTATTAAACACTGTTATCAGAGGCCTAGGTTAAGGTGAATCTGAAGGCCTTTTTCGACCTCCGATGACGGCAAAGCCCGCACACCGGCAGGGACCAAGTTCCCTGAGAGGAGGAAATTGATTTTTCCTCAACCCTCTCATTAGTCACCGTTAAGAAGAGGATGCATCACGGCGAGTCTATGAACGAGCCCTTGGTCTGTGTTTCCTTTGAGGGAGTGACCATCGAAGAGATTCTTGAAGAGGCTGCAAGAGCCAACTTGGCAGGCGCAGATCTGGCTGAATTGCGCTACGACAGGTTCTTCTTGATTCGACCCGAAGAGGACGAAGACGATGTCCGTGAAGAAGAAGAGGGCGACGAAGATCTGGTTATTGACGAAATGCTCTGGGATCGCCGCTCCATCGGTGATATCGAAGTCGGCGAGATTATCGCAAAACTCAAGGACGGGATTCCACTACCGGTGATTTTCACTTGCCGACCAACCGATGAAGGAGGATTTTACCCCGGCGACGAGAAATCCCGAATAGCAATTCTCGAACAGGCTATCGAAAGCGAGGTTTCATGGGTTGATCTGGAGTTGTCGATGAACTCTAAGAAACGGCAGAAATTAGTCGCCAAGGCGGCCGAGAACGGGGTCAAGGTCATCGCTTCTGTACATGGTACCGACGGCGTCCCAGATGCCGATGAAATAATTGAGATAGTCAGGTCAAATGCCGAGAATGGTGACTTGGTGAAATGCTGTTATCGAACCTCGAATCATCAGGCAAGTCTGGCCATCATCGATGCTGCCGAGGCCTTGAAAGATGAAGAAATCGATTCCGCACTGATGGGTCTTGGGCCGGGCGGCGACTGGACCAGGATTCATGCTCCTCTGCTCGAGCAAACGATGGTCTATACCACTCTGCGCAACGATTTCAAACTCTACGAAGAGGGCCTGATCAACGTCAAGGATGTTCGTGAAACCTGGATTTTACTCGAGTACTGAATAGTCTTTCTCAGCTGATTCATGAGAAGTATTCAGAGCTGGCATCGGTTCGGTGCCAACTTCTTCGAGCCCGACCGCATGGTACTTCTTGTGAATGATCAAAGGTACGGCGAGTAGGGTAATCATCACCCCCATACAAACCAGAGTCACAGTCCAACTCGGCACCATCACCCGTTCTTCGACCATGATGGTGATGTCGACATCGATGTCGACCTCCGGGTCTACTGCATCGCTGTCTCGACCGTTATCCCAGCCATCGATAATCAGATAGAACTCATCGTAGACCAACATATTTGAGCCATAGTAGTATTCCTCGGTCCGATATTCCAGATGGTCCAAAGAGGTGCTGAAGGTTATCTCTTCGAGGTCTTCGTAAGCGTGAACATCCCGGTAAGGTCGCCAGTAAAATCCCCCTCGCCACTCGGGCGGGACGTCGCTCATATCAAATTCCTCGGTCCATCCATTTTTCGCATAGGAGTACGAGGTCTCGTACCAACGCCAGTCGGTTCCGGTCATCAGGTAGACATCGATAGCAACCGAATTCGTGGAATTGTGCGCCGATGAGGTGATGCAGAAGGTGTAGGTATAGCCGGTGGTCAAGTTGATTCTAATGCCCGAAGAGGTGCCGTTGGCGACCACCTTGCTGAGGTGAAAACCCTCGGTCAGGGGGCTGACGCGGTTGACTGTTGATGAAGATGAGACATACTCTTCAGCTACCCTTCCGCCACCACCATTGCCTTGGTTTGATTCTTCATAATCTTCGCCCCAATAATCCTCTTCCCAATTGGTATACTCCAAAGTGGCGTTGGCGACATTGCCGTCCCAGACCGGAGACCCGGCAGTAGAGCACCCTCCAGCCGCTTGAGCACCGTCGATCAAAGAGTCTGAGAAAACCGGAGAAGCGGCTGCCAGCAACAGTATCAGCAGGTATGAAAGCGCCGCGAAAACTCGGAATGATGGCGATGCCTGCATCTCTATCAATCCCTTTCAGAGCGAAGGGGGTTGATTCAACTTCCGGCTAGAGGGGTGGTAAATCACCTTCTACGGCTTCGTACCGGACGAACATAAGCAGAGTCTTTGGAACGTCTTTCATCCTTCGATAAAATCTTCGGAGTCGGCGGTGGCTCGTGGTGATCCATGCCGAGGAATCCCCCATCGACCTCAACCTTTTCGACATCATATGACTTCGCCGCCGCCTCAGCATCTTCCTCTTCATCGATTACCGGAGCGCGCATCACCAGCCACCCTAGAATCAATACGGCGGTGATCAAACCGAAGACGAACGCCGATTCGCCACCCGCTTGCGCCAGCCATGACCGCCAATTCTCCCATTCGAAGTTCGACAGAGTAGTCGCCTCATCAGGAGTGCGCAATACTTCAATCTCCTGATATCCATACGAACAGGTTTGCATCATATCGCAGACTTTCACGCTGACCAGATAGCGACCGCTTTGGTTGAAAACGTGGGAAAAACGCCCGTCGTCTGATGGCGACCGAGTCCATTCCGCCTCATCACCATCGTCGAAATTCCACCATATTGTGGGTAGGCTGGATATTCTCACATGGTCATTTGTAGCGCCGTTTTCGACGTCATTATCGCGCCACAGAATCAAATTATCAGCGTACTCGGGGTCGGTCGCATTGATTTCAAAGATAGTCACCTCGCCTTCGGTCGGATTCTCATCGGCGATGATATTTGCGACAATCGGTGGCTCGTTAACCATCACGATAAGGCGTAGTGTAGTGGTATCGCCGGATTGGAAGTTGTCGCGAACGGTCAGTGATACGGAATACCTTCCAGGGACATCAAAGGCGTGCCAAGGGTGAGATTCCTTACTCTTTGCGGTGCCATCGCCGAAATCCCATATGTATTCAATCAGGCCATTCCAATCATCATCGCTGCGGTCGAAGGGGAGGCTTGAGCCGATGAATCGGCCATCACCATCCCGAGTGCCGCTGGAGTCGAACCACAGTAATGTTCCCGCCGCAACGTGAACGTAGCCGGTGTCATCGAAGGTCTGCGAATAGTTCTCAGGTACCCACCCCTCTGGACGAGGCGAGGTTGAAGTGACGATTTCTCCCTCGCTCCACGCCTCTAGAACGCGGATATTGATGACCGGTTTTGGATTTGCAACCCTTACAACCAGAACCCGTGGTAGTGATTCATCGCCGTTTTCATCGCTCACAATCAAGGAGACAGTATAGGTTCCTGGGGTTGTGAAATTGTGAGATACCTGTGCCTGCGAAGAATTAGTGCCGTCGCTGAACGACCAATTGAACGATAATACCGAGGAATCCGGCAGCGTTCCGTCGGCATCGAAAGAGCCTCGGCCATCGAATGTGTATGTAGTGTCGGTCGCAGCATCGGACTGGCGGAAATCTATAGAGGGGGAGCCTTGTGTCGCACTTTCTCGGACATCGATGTCTGCGACCGGCAATTGGTTGAGAACAATCACCTCCAGGGTGACCATCGTCTCGCCGCTATCGTCATCGAATCCAGAGACGATGACTTGCTTCAGTCCGGAACCTCGCCACGATACCCAAGGTTGAGCCAAAGTGCTCGAGGTCAGCCCAAAGTCGCTGTTGCGACCGACTCCGTCGGCCGACAGGTTGACTCCGCCGGGGAACTGCCAGTGATAACTGGTCATCTCACCATCATCATCTACAAACATAGGAGGCAACTGCAGCGGGGTCAGTGTATGAACTACCAATGTCTCGTTGAACAGGGTTCGCGGCAACCTGTTGAAAACCAATACCTGGACAGTGATTGAAGCTTCATTGACAGAATCATTGACGGTTAATGTCAAGGTGTAATTAGTACCCACATTTTCTCCCTCAGTCCATTGATGATAGACGGAATAAGCTCCTATTCCTCCTTCCATTTCTCCATCACCCCAGTTCCACTGGAAATCGAGGTGATCGATGGGGACGTTATCTTGGCTCTGTCCGGCCGAGAACTGTATCCTCTGGTAGGTCTTTATCTGAATCGATTCACCGACGATTTGTCCATTGATGGTGATAATCGGAATCGGTGGCGTGTCGTCGGTAATAGTCAGATTTATCGCTTGGACCTCGCTCCACATTCCGCCTTGGTCTTGTACCTGCAAGGTGACGAAATAGTTACCGACCATCGGGAAACTGCGTACCGGGCTCTTCAGGGTGGAAGTGTTGCCCTCACCGAATGACCACAGGTATGCGACCGGATTATCTACGTGAGGCAAGGTATTATTTGAAGTCGAAATCCCCCAGTAATCGTAACCTTGGCCGGAAAAGAGAATATTTTCCCAAGTCAGAGAATTATTTGGTTCAAGAGAACCATTTACAATCGGTAACATATTTTCCAGTGAGATGGTGGGACTGGATATCTGGTCAACGATATCGCCGAGAAGGTCTCTCATGATGAATCGGAAGGAGTACAGGTCACTCGTCGCCGGAGTGAACCATACCGAGGTTGGTACCGGGACTCCACTACCGGCCGACACTCTCGTCTCCAGTGAATCCACCACCTGCGATGCCTGATTTATCACTTGAACCTCGACATCGAGGTCTTCAAAGAAAGCGTTGCTGAGCACCGTGAACTCGAGATGAGCGGTATCGATGAGGCCATCACCGTCGCGGTCGCTGGTATCGGTACTATTGAGATTGAGACTCGCAGGAGAGGTAATCCTCGCCGCCTCGATGTCGACAATTCCGGTTGGATATGTGGTTCCGCATGAATTGTAATCGCAGTCACCGACATTGCTCGCATACCAGGTGATTACCCAGACCTCATCTGTGAGATTGCCGAATCCCGGAATCAATCCGGTGCCAATCATATTGGTGAATGGCATCTTGGCGACGGTGTACATACCATCGCTTGACGAATGGGTGACAATCCGCCCATCCATATTTTGCACATCGGCACTGACGCGGATGGTCAGTGGCGCTGGAGCGGCGCTCCCCGGGGTCATTTTGAACACCCTGACTCCCCAACCTTCGATGGCATTACCCAATGAAGTCCACGGTGAGGTCCAGTCCGAATTGGTCGCCGCAGGTTGAATTTTGCAGAACACTCCACCGGTGCAGATATCGGTCAGTCCAAGGTTGGCCATGCCGTAAATACTCTGACTACTATCGAGGGTGGCGGCGATGGTGAAATTGGCGAACATATCTTCGAAGGTATTGCCGATAACTCCTGCCGCTCCTCCGGGTGGCGAGCGTCCGAGGTTCTCGATAGCGGTGGCACCGACCGAGGTGTCGGCGACGAGGTTGCGAATCGCCGGGCCGCCGCCGAGATGGTCGGCCAGGTACAGCATGAAGATGAAGCCGCCACCATAATCGGCGATGCGCTGATTCCACCAGCGCACCGAAATCCCTGAAGATGCGGTCCAGGCGTTGGAATGGCCGGTCAAGGTTGACGACGCGCCAAAGCACAGGAATGCAGCCATGTCGGCATTACCTTCGTCGACCCACAGAAATTCGTAGGGGTCGACGGCATTGTGTAGCAAATGCTCGAGTTCGTGGGCGAGAATAACCTTGCTCCACGACAGTGAGGCATCGGCGTGGTCAACGAAAACTATCTCGCGATAGGGTGCCTGGCCGGGGGCGAAATAGCCACCGGTATTGTATTGCCCGTCGATATCGATGATGGCGATCTCGACCTGACAGTTATTGTCTACATCGGGTGGTGCCGGGCCACGACCATCACCGTAATCCTTACCGAAGTAGGTGGTAGTGGTCGGATAGATGCTCTGATCCCAGGTCTGCGCCCAGTTATTGAGAATCGTCGAAGAGAGGGTGCGTCCATCCTGTACAAGGAAAGCGACCGTGTTGGTGGTTTTCGCCACCGTTGTGGTAACACTTCCTCCACTGGCTGGAACCGATACGCTGTCGCCGACGTTATGGCGACTGCAGGCCCGTGCCGACCTGGCACCGGCAATGTCAGAGCTGGAATCGGGTTGCCAACCGACGAAATCCTCGACTCCGGGACGACCCGCATCGACCCAACCCTGCTTGAAATGGCGTGTAGCGGAATATACCGGTTGTCCTTCTTCAAAAAACGTGTACGGCTTGCCTTCAATAGCATTGAAATCATCGATATCAGCAAATAACTCAAAACTGATTTCGACCGTCTCAGTAGGGGCTTCATCTCCGGCTATCGCCGGCGCGACGAGTGGCGATAATATCGATACCAGCAAAAGCAGAATCAGTGACTGAGGTTTGCTGAATCTTCCGCCTCGTGCAGCCACTTTCATGCTATCACCTGCCATACGCTACGCGTTGTAATTTTCACGACTTCACATGAGGTATTTAAGAATCAATGGAGCAAGCATCATCCATGCGTCGGGCGCTGATTGCCGCAATCATCGTTCTGTCGGGCATTTTTTCTGGTTCTCTCGGCGCCCGAGAAGGTGAAAATGTTTCTGCATCAGACTCTCATCCCCTCGCCATGCAAGTAGTGGTGAATGAGAATTATTCACACGATTCAAACGCTTTTACCCAGGGCTTACTCTTTCATCAGGGATACCTCTATGAAAGCACCGGGAGGTATGGCAATTCGAGTTTGCGCGAGGTTGAATTGAGCACCGGCGTCATTACCCGTTCGGTGGCTTTGAACGAATCACTATTCGGCGAGGGATTGGCACTGGTCGACTCTACTCTGATACAACTGACTTGGAAGAATAATACCGCACTGGTATGGAATCTAAGTGATTTCACTCTGCTCGGCAATTTATCCTACGACGGTGAAGGCTGGGGTCTATGCAATAATGGAGAGCACCTCATCATGTCGAATGGAACCGATGTTCTGACGGTTCGCGACCCCGACAACTTCTCCATCATCAAAGAAATCCAGGTCCGCAATGGCGGCTCGCCACAGTCTTTACTCAATGAATTGGAGTGTGATGAAGAGCATATCTGGGCGAATGTCTGGGGCAATGAGTCTTTCATCCGTATCAATTCGACCACCGGATATGTCGACCAAGTAATTGACGCTGGGAGTCTACTGGAAGATGAAAGTGTAAGTGGAACCGGGGTTCTCAACGGAATCGCAATCACCGATTCCGGGGAATTTCTTCTGACCGGTAAGAATTGGCCGAAAGTGTTCAAGGTCAATTTGTTGCCCACCCCGGGGCCTGAACCAGACAATGGCTCTGGCGACACCTCATCGGATTCCAACAATTCCAGCGGCCAGGCAGGTCAGTCTAGCGGGACTGAGGGGGAGACCTCGATTATCAACAAAATCATCTCGCTGGTTCTAATGCTGGTGGTCGGTACCATGATAATCACCGCAACCGTCTTGATGATACGATTAAACCGTCAGGGGCAAACTCACAAAGGAACACGCTCTCCCATGCGCGGTGGCGAAGAAGATGAGCGATGAGCGCGCAAGCCGATTGGCCGATCTGCGCTCTCGCGTCAGCCAGCAACTCGCCGCAGTCGAAGATGCCGAGGAGGATATGGTGGAACTCGATGAAATCGTCGTCAGGGCCTCAAAGGAGAAGGACAGCGGCTCGAGAATTGAAAGAATAAAGCAACGCCGCGACATTGCTGCCGAAACATCGTTCACTAGGACGGTTGCGATGTGGTGTATCATCGCTGGTAGCATTCTAGGTCTGGTGACCGGTGCCTTACTGCTGAGCGGAAATCCCAGCGACATCCTATCCTCATCGCTATTTGATTCACCTGAGCATTCCTCGGTAACCGGGCATGCGCTCGAAGCTGAGAGCGGCGAGGGGGTGGAAGGGGTCAGCATCACCTTGATGAGCGCCGACGGCAAGACCGAATTATTCACTACAACAACTGAGAGCAATGGATTCTATAGATTTGAAAACGTCAAGATTGACCTAATGGTAATGGTTGCACAGAAGGAAGGATACATCACCATCGAGAGAACTTTCTCTCCCGACCTCGGCGGTGAAGACCCATTGACGATGAAACCCGGTGAGGGGATTGCTGAAGAGGGTTCAGCCGATGACATCATGGAATCGAATCTCGAAGGCGTGGTCGCTTTGACCTCGGCTATTGCGGTATTGACCTTGCTATTCGCATTGGTTGGATTCTTCGCCGCCGCCGAGGTGCAGCGCGGGGTGAAATATCGCCGTACGCAATACCTGTGCGGAATCGCACTTTTCAGTCGCGGTCTAATTTTCTTCGGCCCGCTTCTCATACTGTTTGGAATGGCATTGCTGGCGATTGCCAAGGAGCAGTTTCTCGACCAGAATATCGAGTGACCGGAGGGCGTGAATGTATCTTATCAGCGTCGAGGGAGGGGATGGCTCAGGTAAGGGTGAGGCGGTGCGAATTCTACGCGAACTAGCTCGCAGTTATCCATTTCCCGAGGTACACCTCACCCATGAGCCCCGCCGCCATTCACAGATAGGGGCGCTGGCGATGCAGGCGGTGAAGAGCGGCGACAAGAGTTCACTCGAAGAGGCCGGACTGTTCGCGGCCGACCGCATCGACCATTCGCATACATGGATTCGCCCGCGCTTGGAGCGGGGTGATTTAGTCATCAGTGACCGCAATGTCCACTCCTCGCTCATCTATCAGGGAATCATAGGCAAATTGGGGGTTGAAAAAGTCGCGGCGATGAACGCTGGGGCAATGGTTCCAGACTTGGTTATCTGGATTGATTGTGACCCGGAGTTGGCGATGAAGCGGATTAAGAGGGGAACCCTGCGAAGCGAGTCAAAAGGCCGGGGTGAGTATTTTGAAACATTGGAGATACAGACTGAGATACGGCGCGGATTCGGTGAAATCCTGAGTCCGGATTACTCGATGCCGGCGCCTTTTGATCGCTGTGCAATTGCCGGGCCTATCGTCAATGAAGGCAGTAAGAAGGAACTCAGGGCGGCGCTTTCAGGGGCACTTCGCGGGTTTTTGAATCGTCACCCACCAGCAAATAATGTCGACCAGGAAATCGTCGACCGGCATCACTTGGCGACTCTGGTTACCGGGATGGCGAAGCAGAAGCGACTGCCAGGGGCACCACGCCAATCGACATCTCTTATCGAGGGGTGGTTGGCGGGTTCCGCACCATATGTTATCATGGAGAATGCTGACAAATCCTGGGACCTGAAGAGCGCCCGCGCCGCAGATGTCCCCGGACGCCCTCTGGCGCATCCGGTATGGTCGATTCTCGGTACGCTCTCTTTCATCGGGGCGACCGAGATATCACGTTTGCGAGAGCACCTCGGGCCGGTGCGCTCAGTTACCCAACGGCACACTCAGCGGATGATAAAGTGGTTCGATGCGATTGAATGGACGCAGAGACAGCAAGCCCACGTTCCCTTTTCCGATGCTCCGCTGTTCAAAATCAGGGATGGCTGGGTCGCCCTTGGGAGGTTGTGGCTGGCGCTGTGGCCCTTACTCGGTGAATTATCCTCGTGGCGGCGAAGGTACCCTTCGGCCGGGTGGAAAAAATCACTTTCAGAAATAGTCCAAAAGACCGGGCCAAATGCCGGAAAGAAGTTGTCGTCGGCCTTGCAGAGAGCGGTTGATGCAACCCTCGACCGCCTCAAATTACTCACTTCGGGCCATATTGGCTGCCCGGCACCGACCAATGTCGATGAATTACTGGTGTGGTGGTCGACAGAACCACCGGCTGAAAGCGACGAAAAGTGATTATTCCTCTTCACCACTGTCTTCTGCCGATACCTCGGGAGTCGGAGATTCAGGCAATAACTGGAGTCGGGCATTTCCAGGGAGGATCACCTTGCTCGCATCGAGCGAGAATTTCGCCGGTCGCGAGCATAATGAGGAACAGAAGAACCAGGTGATGAAAACCCCGAAAGGGGCGCCGGTCAGCAGTCGGCTGATAGTATTGGATTCGTAACTGGTCAGCATCTGGATTCCGCCGTCAAGGCCGATTGGGATGACGGCGATTGCGGCAATCGCCCACATGGCGAGGATTCTGCGGTCGTTATCGTATAACGGCTTGATCTTCTCATCGGGAAACACCGACAGGAACGAATCTCGAATCGTCCAGCGGTTATGACCACGGCGGAAAAACAGCAGAGCGCCGAGGAAGGCGCCTAAGAATATCCCGATGTCGCGGGTACAGACCGGCATCTGATTGCCGTTGATGAACCAACTTCGCTCGTATTTGTTGTGGCAGTTCAAATCACCGAAACCGTAGATGAAGGCAGAGTAGGCGTCGAGTTCGTTCCAAGCGAAATATCCGTACTGGCTCTGGTCATGCCCGATATCATTTCCTCGTTGATAATCCGCATTGCCCCACGAGCCCCAGCCGTCGATGGTGGCATAATCCATGGCATTTGCCCGCCCCGA
>DARQ01000098.1:21770-25333 GCA_002503395.1 Euryarchaeota archaeon UBA60
GAAACCCGCATCACCCAAAGACTGACCTTGCGCTCACGCTTACGCTCCTCAAGGCCGTTCTTGTTCACATTCTCAAACCACGGCGCGCGCTATTTCATCTTTGCTAGCATTGGTTAAGGGACAAAGTGATGAAGGTTCATGGTTGGGCTACATCCGTGAGAGAGGATAACGGCGATATGACTTCGGCCTCGTGGGCGAGGAAGGAACTCAACAAAAAAGAGGCCGCCACAACCGCTCTGATACTGTCCCTGTACACCTCGATGCTGACCTATATCGTGGTGGTTTACGCGCACGCTTTTCGCGGTGGTTTCATTCTCGCTTTCAAAATCGCCGGCGGAGCCGGAGGTTTCATCTTCCTCACCGCATTCCTCTATTATGCCACCAATGGCCGGAGAATCAGAATCGATGTCAACCATTCCCAATCTCTCAAAACTCTGCGCAGTGTTCTCTCACCGCTTGAAGCCGCCGCGGCAGACCTGTTGTATGGCGACTCCCAGTGGATGACGGCGAGCCATATCCGCCTGCGCGGCAACGGCGTCAGTATAGATTTACATGAGTTGGATGTGGCGACCGCGAATTCACTGCTGACATTGTTGATAGCAACCCATTCGCGGGTTGGCAGGGTACAACTCATCACCGGTCGAGGTAGGCCGGATTCACAAAATCCTCAGATGCGCGGTGCGGTCATCGATTGGCTGCAGAATTCTGCAGCAGAGAAGTATTGGATTTTCATGAAAAAGAAACACGCGGTGACCTTACGGCCACGAAGCCCACCGATTCCACCACGCGAGATGGTGTTGCGAGTGCTCTCATTCGGGCTTCCATTGGGGGCATTGGGTGCGGTCGCTTTTGCCGACGTATCTAATGGAATCCCAGGCTCACAATTAGTCGGTTTCATCGCTGGTTTCTTCCTCGCGTGGATGCTTTCAACCCACTCCATGTGATGGTATAGTTCATAGGTGACGCGTCAATGCACTGCCAATGGACCCGATGCTGGCTCTTATCGAGCGGTTGAGAAATGCCTCTGTCGATATCGATGAGCGTCTTGAAGCGGCTATGATGGAAGTCGATGTGCGTAATTTCAGTGACCTCGATCCGACTCCTTTCTTCCACGACCGCCCACTGGTTTTCCTTGAGACCCCGACTGGTGGGGTGAAGACGATTTCGGCGCCTCACATGATTGCCTCACTATTGCTCAATCTTGAGTTGGAAACCGGCCAAACCGTGCTATTGCTGGGCTCCAAAGGTGGCTATATGGGCGCGATTATTGCCGAGTTGGTCGGCCCCGAGGGCGAGGTGATAATCCTCGACCCATCAAGTGAAGTGGTTGAGTATGCACTCGAGCGCTTACATTCATATTCCAATGTTCGAGTCCTGAAATTGGATGATATCGCGATTGCGCCGACCGGGATTCCGGGTCAACTTTCCCGAGTCCTCATCACCGGTTCACTGCGGCAGCCGCCCGAGTGGCTGACCAATTCTTTGGAAGATGGTGGGTTCTTGATTGCGCCACTTGGGAATCCGATGCATCAGACCTTGATAAAACGCGAAAATCAAGGCGGAGAAATGCTCGATACCGACCTCGGCAATGTTGTTTTCGGCCCGGTCGATATCGCCGAGAGCGAACCCTCACTACCCGGGCCTCACGAGTTGGCCGACATGTTAGAGGAGGCCGGTCTGGTTATTCGCGATAATTTTGCCCTGGAGCACCTCCACATCTCCCGACTGGATAATCTGGTCGCCAATCTGCGGCAACTTCCCGAAGACCTCAAACCACCGAAGATCACTCCTCCCGGAGAAGATGATGACAAGGAATCACGCGACCACCCATTGTTGAAGATTCTTGAGGATGAAGGGGAATGGCTGAGTGGACTGTGGCCACTGATGGCAATGCTATTCGACGTACGGATGACCCATCCGGGCGCTCCCGATGACGATGAGCCTCAGGTGGAAGAAGATACCGGGCGGGATTTCCGCGGCGATTTCCGCGGCGATTTCAGTGGCGAGCACGAAGACTTCATCCCTTGAGAAGGGCTATGGACTTAGCGAGAGAAGAAAGGTGTGAGGGGGTCTCACATCGGGATTTTTCTGCAACTATCCGCATCATGTCCCAATCCTGGGAGTCGCCTTCTAGACGTGGCTGTATATGCCAGAGATAGAGGAGACGGGGCGATAGAGTTCACCTTCCCGCGCTGGATACCGGGCTCATACATTATCAGAGAACCGTTCAGATATGTTAGAGAATTAACCGCCGAAGATGAAAATGGCAATCCGTTGAAATGGCGACGCAGTGGCGTTGACGGAGTGGTTATCTCGGCTCGTAATCCAAGCAAATCTGTGCTCCTTCGCTATCAGGTCCTATGCCCCGAACTTTCGGTGCGCTCAAATCATCTCGATTCTTCCCACCTACATCTGATGCCTCCCTATACCTGGTTCCTGCCGACCGGGGGCTGCGAATGGGCCGAGAAGGGCGGGCCGGTCTCAATCACCCTGAATCTGCCAGAAGGATGGTCGGTCGCGACCCAGCAATCGCCACTGGCAAGCCCAGACCAACTGCCGGCGAATATGCCATTGAGCCAGCCGGCTGGTTGCAAGACGCACAACTACTGTGCCGAAAACCGTGATGAGTTACTCGACGGGGTTTTCGAGGCCAATCCGAATCAGCTGTATTCGATTGAAGTTCAGGGGATACCCCATCATCTGAAATTGTGGGATGCAGGCGGTCATCCAATCGAGCGAGAGGCTATCGACAGAATCCTCTCCAGCGTGGAAAAGATTGCCACTGAATGTTTCGCGCTGTTCGGGGTTCCCAATATTGATGATTATACCGTTATCTTACACCTGACTGGGACCATGCGAGGCGGTTTGGAACATATGCGCTCGCAGACCAGCATGGTACGAAGAGAGGCGATTTGGTCTGATGCAAAGGAAGAGTGGCGAGATCTGGTAAGCCTGTTGTCGCACGAGTATGTTCATATGTGGAATGTCAAAGACCTGCGCCCGAAGAAATTTCTGGATTACGACCTCAGCACTGAGCAGACCACTGATCTGCTGTGGTGGTTCGAGGGCGGGACGAGTTGGCTCGGAGATGTCATCTGTGTGCGCAGTGGGGTGTGGTCGGAGAAGGATTATCGCGACGAATTCAAGCGCAAGATGGAGCGCCACCTCAAGGTTGCTGGCCACTCCAGCCAATCCTTGGCCGAATCGAGTCACGAGGCTTGGATACATCTGTACCGTGGACATCCATATTCCAGTGAATCGCAGATTTCATACTATAATGACGCTGAATTGGCATTATTCTGCCTCGATGCCGAGATGCGCCGCCGCTCAGGGCGCTCCGGATTGGAGCAGTTATTCGCCGAATTATTCAGCCGCCACGGTTTGCACAGCGAATCACCCGGAATTGATGAGGTCGAACTCAAATTAGCCTTGGGGAAGTGCCCCGGCGGCGCTCGACTGGGCCGGTATCTCAATCAACTGATTCACCATCGAAGCCGACCGCCTATGGCCAAAGCGGCCAAGACCTTTGGCCTGAAGTTGAGCGAGGACACCAAGACCAGCGC
>DARQ01000098.1:25403-27542 GCA_002503395.1 Euryarchaeota archaeon UBA60
GGCGATGCGGCTGGCACCGGCGATGATGGAGACAATATCGGCTGGCTCGGGGTGAAACTGGCTGAGCGCGGCGATACTCTGGTGATTTCCAAAGTCGAAGCATCTTCACCATTGCGAGACCTGATAATCCCCAACGATGAATTGGTGGCACTAGACGGTATCAGGGTGCGAAGCCGCAAATCACTCAAAGCGGCGCTGAAGGGCAAGGCCGATACCGTGGTCAAGGTTACCCTCGCCCGCCACGACATCATCATGGAAATCTCGACAACGGCAGGAACAACCCCTAAGCACTCAGCCACATTGACAGGTGCTGGAAACCGTCTGTGGAAGGAGTTGATAAGTCCGCAATCACCTAAGTGAATAATTACCGTCTCTTATTCATCGCGCCCCAATTCCTCAAGGCTGACCATTATCGGCGGGATATCATCGGCCAGGATATGGCGACTACTCTTAGGCGGAAATAATTCTCCCGAGAGCGCCTTGTCGAGAACTTCTCGTTTGCTCAAGGTCAGAAGGCCGCAATTAGGCCACACCTCTACCTCGACATCATCGTCATTGAGATAATCACAGAGCAAGACCGGAAGTCTCCTCAGGCCGAGGGCCAGTCCGACATTGTAGCGATGGTGGCCATCCAGTATGGCGCCGCTGTCGGCATCAGCGAGCAGAGGTTTGGTATAGCCACCCCACCGCAGGGTCATCATTTTCAGTTGTTCCATATTCTTGACGCGAATCTCTTCGTGTGGCTTCAACCAATCGATGCTGACCAGTTCGACGTCGTCAGCGCTCCACCCCACGATTCCACCTATTGTCGCCCTTCAGTTCTTGTGAATAACCATTACCTAGATACGTATCCCCTAGAAGAGAGAGCGTTAAGCAGTGCTTGGGGAGATGGGGTCGAAGGATGGAAGGAACTCTTGGTGATGTTGATGGCCTGGTACTTTCGAAACTATTGAGTGAGGTCATCTCCACCCGGCCCGAGGAATTACTGTGGTGCGTAGAGAAGATTGCCGACGCCGGCGGTGGCGCGTGGCTGGTCGGTGGCGCAGTGCGGCAAGGAATGATTGGGCGCAAGCCAAATGATTGGGACCTGGCGGTCGACCTTGAGCCCGAACAGATGCTCGAGTTATTCCCCGATGCATTGGCTACCGGAGTACGCTATGGCACTGTCACCCTGCGCCGTGGCGAGTATTCATTCGAGGCCACAACCCTGCGTGGCGAAGGACATTACGGCGATGGTCGACGGCCTGATTCGGTCAGTTATTCCAAATCGCTCGCCGCCGATCTGGCGCGTCGAGATTTCACTTTCAATGCGATGGCCGTCGATCTGGCGCGGGAATTACTTCACGACCCATTTGAGGGACGAATCGACTTGGCCAACCAGCGTCTGCGCGCGGTCGGAGACCCGGTTCAAAGATTGGGCGAAGATGGTCTGCGGATAATGCGAGCCTATCGTTTCCTCGATTTGGGTGACGGGATGTTGTGCAAGCCGGATCTATCTCTGGAAAAGGCCTTGGTGAGCAAGCAGTACATGATTGAGAATGTCTCCAAAGAGCGGGTCTGGGATGAGTTCAAACGAATTCTCTCTGGTGATTCGGTTGGGATGATTCTGCACCGAATGGCCGAGGACGGCCTGCTGAATCGCATTCTACCCGGGAAATGGCACTCCCAAGAGTCGTGTATCGCCGCCCAGAGACACCCTTGCCTGAATGGAATCGAGGTCGAAGCGCGCCTTGCGCTGTTATTGAAGGAGAGTGATTACGATTCTATCGAGCCCGGCTTAAGAGAGTTGAAGATGTCGAATGCGCAAATTGCCATGACCCTCGCTTTGCGCCGCCGCCTAGGCTCGACCCCGCTCGAGGAGCCGGAAGGAACCCTGCGACGATACCGAGCCGTATTGGGGGAATCCAGGGCTTCCCAATTAAATATAGACCGGGCGCTTGCCAATGCATTCGATGACTCCAGAGAAGTTGAGTTCGATGATTTTATCAAGCGAATAAACAACCTTCCAAGACTTACAGCCGGCGATAAATCACTCGTCGATGGGTTATGGTTGATGGATTTCACTGGGATGTCTAAAGGTCGCAGACTTGGGCGACTGAAAGAATGGTTACACCTCCTGCAGGTCGAGAGAGACTTGGG
>DARQ01000098.1:27682-32676 GCA_002503395.1 Euryarchaeota archaeon UBA60
ACACTATCGCCGGCCTATGGCGATGCCACCAGGGACTGCCCAAGCGGTGCAGACTGTGGCGGCTAATGCCGGGTGGCTGAAATTCGGACAGACCTCGATCGGCTTAGCGGTGATGTTCCTCATATTCTCATACATTACTGATTCTGATACTTTGGGAAGTATCGCATCATTTTCCTGTTGCATGGGTCTTATCGCCTTCATGGTAGCAGGGATAATCGCCGGTGCCGCTACTAGTAGCGCTGCGGCAGCCGCCGGCACCGCCGGATTGGGTGGGGTGGCGATGAGCAATGCCCAGAGCCGTGCACAAGACATGGGAATCTCAAGAGAGCAACAAGAGCATGCACGATTGGTCGCCCAGCGCGCCAGGGCCTTGCAGGGAGAGGGTATCGATGCCGAACTGCTATTCGGTCAGGTTGCCAATTGGATGGCCTCGACCGGCACTACCCCAGGGATGCTGTTCCGCCGACTCGACAAGGATGGCAATGGCTATCTAGATCATTTTGAGATTCGCGAAGGTTTTGCGGAAATGAAAATAGCCGACCTGCCACCGTGGCTTATGGGTTCAATCATCGCCTTGGTCGATGCTGATGATTCAGACAATATCGATTATGATGAATGGCTCGCCTTGTTTGCAAGATTGGGTTGGCAGGCATCTGAACCATCAATGCAGGTGGATAATGAAAATCCGGTCGCCGGCTCGACTGTGCAGGTGACCTTTTCGGCGCCCCCTTGGGCGAGCGAGCGCAAGTCTTGGGTCGGACTGGTACCGAGCGATGCCCCACATGGGAGTCTCAAGGTATTGGAGGAGTACGAGATAGACTACCAGTATCTGGATGGTAATACCGAGGGAGTGATGGAATTCACCGTCTCCGAAGGTGGCTTCTGGGATATTCGCATGTATGATTCCGAATTTGTCGATAGTGGGATGGAAGTGGCCAGTGTTTCTCTGGTGGTCGCTGAGGCGCCGATGGGTGATATCTCACACTATCGTGATTCTGAAACTTCTGATTCAGATTCAGAGCCCGATGCCGCACTGGCAGAATTTGACGATGAGGGCGAGGGAGTCGATGCCGGGGATGGGGATGCCGGGGAAATCCAGCCCGAGCCCGTGCTGTCCACGGATGTCGAGGCTGCGGATGACCATCCCTTGAAGGAGATAATCGAAACCCTGCCGCAGGAGAATCAAGCCAAGGCGTGGGAGACCGCCGAGACAATTGAAGATATGATTCTGGAAGCAGATGATGATGCCGAAAAAGCCGGTGCTCAGGCCATTCTCACGACCTTCGTCGACGATGTCGTGCATGGGCTGTCGACCGAGAAATGGGCTTCACTGGCGGCCTTGAGTGCGCTTGCCGGGGCTGGAGTGGTGGCCATGAAGACGGGTGTCGGCGGCGATTCAGTACTGGACTTTGAGCCTTCAACAATCAGCGAAATTGCCGAACTTGAGGAAGTTGCGGCCGAGCAAGACGAAGAGTCCGAAGTTGAGCCAACCTCTGAGCAGGAGTCAGAGCAGGAGCCTGAGCCAGAGCCGACCGTGGCAGAATTTGCCGATGTTGATTTGACGCAACTGGTCGAGCAACTGAGTTCAGCCCGCTTCATGTCAGAGCGCGAGGCGGTGCTGGCGGAATGGAATAATCCACTGAATCTGAGTTTGTCGGTCGAGCGCACCGAGAGGACGCTCGGACTGGGCCTGCCCGATACCCACCGCGGCGGGATGTCGGTACTAGGTCATACAGAAAGCGGCGTCGAAGTGGCCATCCGCCTGCCGGTAACAGCCAATGACGAGGTTGGCGAACTGAAGGACGGCTCAGAGATTTTCGTCTCCGCCATCCCTTCAGCGTGGATATCGGGTCAGAACCGGGTTGCTCTGGATGCCGACACCTTTGACCGCGAGCATCTCTGAGGTTAATTCACCCGATGTGTCTCTTCGCACTAAAGTAGTTGCAAAGTTGGGCTGAATTGTGATATCGGTAGGGTCTCAGCCCATTCCGACTGAAAGTTGATTAGATGAATGCTCGGACCGAATAATTGCCAATGAGGGTCTCAACATGTCTGAACACCCTCTTGCCGCTTTGCGAAATCATCTGCAAGAACTCGGATTGTTGAAAAAATCCGCGCTCAGATCCTGGACTAAAGTTGCCTTATTATTCGCTATTGTTGCCACCCTTTACCTCACCCATCTTCTCCTGCCATTGGGCTGGAGTATTGCCTTATTACCCCTGACTGGATTGTTCACCACCACATTGGCCATGACCGGCCATGAAGGGGTACACTCTTCGGCTTGCAATTCTCGCTTTGGCAATGTCAGTCTCGCGGCTATAGTCTTCCCCTTATTCTCTGGGCTCTCGATGGAACACTGGCGTGACAAGCATAACGTCAAACATCATGCTCATCCGAATGTCATCGATAAGGATCCAGATATCCAGGTTTGGCCTTTGGCATTCTCGGTCGTGGATTATGAAAATTCCAGCAGGGTGAGGAAATTCTTCCAAAAAAATCTCCAAGGGTGGCTATTCTGGCCGTTAACCCTATTCGCAGGACATACAATGCGCTTGGAAAGTATTCAGTTTCTGGCCAAGCATCCGTTCAAGGTCTCCAAAAAGAAACGCTTCAACCGCTTATGGGTTCTAGATTGTACCATGTTGGTATTCCACTATTTCCTGTGGTTGGTAGTGCCGATTCTTGCCGGAATATCGTGGTACATGGTGTTGGGCTTTTATCTCGCATTGTGGTCTTTTGTGGGGTTATTTCTTTCGATGATTTTTATCGTCGGCCATGCCGCACGCCCAATCATGTATGATTCAAATGAGAATTGGCGCTTGCAGGTAGAGACTTCTCGTCGTATCAAGATGAGTCGAATCAGCAGTTTTTTCTTCGTTGGATTAGATTATCAGATCGAGCATCATCTATTACCTTCGGCTTCTCACTTTTCCCTACCAAAAATTGCTCCTCACGTCAAGAAGTACGCTGAGGAAAATGGTTGGATTTACGAAGAAATCGGTTTTTGGAAGGCTTTGTGGGTGTCTACAGTTTTCATCAACAAAGCTTGGAAGTATGAGCCGAAGATTATTCAGTGCTGAATTATCAGTGGTGCATCTGGATTTGAGGCATTGATTCGAACTGTCGTATTATGTCTAAACCCGGAATTTTAACACGTTTTTTCTCCTGGAACATTGGTTCTGACGGTTGTGTGTCTGAACTAAAGAAAGACTCACCGCCGCCCATCACTTTTCAACACTTGACCATGGACAAGATTGAGATACGATTATCTATTTCTATAATGCGTAGGAGAGTCGATTAAGTATCTGTCTAGGATAGCGATGGTATGGGCGTAAGCAGGATGGGTCAAACCATTATTGTAGCCACCCTGATGCTATTTCTTGGTCAGAGTGCTATCGTGCTGAGTATTTCGGATTCGCCAACTGATGGTGAATCCTTCCTCAATGAGCCCGCCACCACATTTACAGGTGGTTCTAGCAGTAGTGCTTCATTATCACCTGCTTCTACAACTGTGACTCTTACCAACAATACAGCAATGTCACCAATCACATACAGCTGGATATTAGGTTCCGGTAGTGGTTCTGGCGAAAACGATAATGTTTCTTTCAATGGAAACGGTAGTCACGATAATATCTCAATATCAGCTCCCATTTCAAGTTCTGCTTCTTATTCTGGTTATGAGTCGAAATTAGTAGGTTCATCTCATATTGTTTACTCAGGCTGGACCAGCACTACTGGAACTGAATGGCATGTAATGAATATCAGTAATGGTTCGACCCAAATGATTTCTGACTTCACGGTTGGAACCTTTGGTGGTGTATCAGCCGTTTATGCGAGAATTCTTGTCGATGGCACCACAGCATACATCACAGCACGAAATGGAAGCACAACTTGCAACGGTGCCTGTCCTTACGAACTGTACGGCTACGACGTCATCAATGAAACTGTATGGAGAGTTTTTGATTCGCAAACTTCAGATGTCTATATACGTAGCAGTGAAAATGGACGGACATTGTTCCTCCATCAAGATATAATTTATTTTATTGGAAATGCAACTCAAAAACCTGACGAAGAAAATCTCTGGGCTGTAGGCTTAAACAACGGAACCACATGGGAAGTTTTTGATCAATATCCTGGTGTTGATGATAAATTGAGTGAGGCTGTTCTAGGCAATAATGACGATGTTTTCTTCTGGAGTCAAGAGTCAACACGCAATGAGACTCAAATCTATCACCTATCAAACGGAACCATCAGCAATACTTCGGCAGCTAGTGGATCCTACAGTGATGATGATATTGCTATGGCTGGAAACTATTTGGCCTTCAACAATTGGACGACACTCGGACAAGGGTTAACGGAAGAATTCACACTCTATAATCCATTGAATGATACAGCATGGACACCAGACGATGGCGGCGACCTCTGTTCTGCCGATTTGAAAACAACAAGGCAATATGCGAATATGGGCGATAATTTCTACTTTATGTGCTACAAGTATAATATTGCGTATTTGAAAGAATATAATAGTTCTTCAGACACATTGACTACATTATTGCAAAATGATCCCGCATCACTTAATCGCGATGTCGGGGTGACCGCTGTAGGAACGCGTTTGTTCATACACTACTCCAAATCCCTGCGTGCGTACGAAACCACCAACAACTCACATTGGAAAGTTATGGACACCACGCATGACAGTACCGATAATGATCTTCAGGCTATAACTTGGACTCCACAAGGATTGGCCGCTATATCCAGGTGTACGGGATTTACTAGTCAACCTTGCGATGGCAGTGGTTTCTATTGGTTCATTTATTGGCCACACAATTTGACCGCTGTATCCACACAAGGAAGCGGAACAGGTAGTGGAACTACGACCTACAACGGAAATGGAACGGCTTGGCAGGTCGCCGACATACGTCCTTCTTCTTCCTCTACCCCTGAATATCTCACACCAATTGGAACACGATTCTATTTCTCCGCGAATGATGGCA
>DARQ01000098.1:32844-34295 GCA_002503395.1 Euryarchaeota archaeon UBA60
CGACATGGCTGGCCGCCGACATAAGGACTGGGGGATCAGCATCATCTTCACGCCCTAAATATCTCACACCAATTGGAACTCGTCTCTATTTCTCCGCGAATGATGGCACCAATGGCGAGGAGCTGTGGGCGCACGAGACGACCAACGATTCGACATGGCGGGCCGCCGACATCATCATTGGTGGCGACCCGGTGGCAATGGGGACGCGGCTCTACTTCGTAGCCGACGATGGAAACACCGGCGAGGAACTGTGGGCGCATGAGACGACCAACGATTCGACATGGCAGGTGTTCGACCTCAACAACGGGTCATCAGACGGTGTCGGCACCGGCGGTATTGGAGCGTTGGGCACGCGCCTCTTCTTCTCTGGCGACAACGGTACAAATGGCGTTGAGCTGTGGGCGCATGAGACGACAAACGATTCGACATGGCTGGCCGCCGACATAATTCAAAACGGCAACAACTTCCCAACAAGTAGTACTCCCTCTAACTTTGCTGTGATAGGGACACGGCTCTACTTCAGCGCAGGGTTCACGGGACAGGGGATCGGCGTCGAACTGTGGGCTCACGAGACGACGAACAATACGACATGGCTGGTTGAGGACATCGACTCTGGTTCCGACAGCAGCCGTATCGACGACGTCGTGGTAATTGGCACGCGGCTCTACTTCTCAGCATCCGAAGCATGGCATCCGGCAGCACTGATGGCGCACGAGACGACCAACGATTCGACATGGCTGGCCTCATATTTAGGCGGTGCTTATGGCGACCCCCAGCATCTTATTGTGATGGGAACGCAAATCTATTTCTCAGCCGATGATGGTAGCGACGGCCGCGAACTGTGGGCATACGACCCAGCCAACCTCACAATCACCAGCAGTGGACCGAGCAACGGACCAGTTGCAAATGCGACCTGTGAGATCTCACCTTCTCTACCAACGGGCATCTCCATCGCTCAAGGAACCTGTACCATCAGCGGCACACCGACCACCACACAATCAAGTACGGTTTACACTCTCTGGGTCAACGATTCGGGTGTTTCTGATACTGCAACTATTGACATCACCATTGAAAGTGGAGATCCCTTTATTTCACCTGCTTCAACAACCGTCTCGCTTACCAACAATACGGCTATGGCGCCAATCACATTCAATTTCTCATGGATAGGGACTGGTGCGCAAATACCTCCTGACGAACCGGCCATGATCAAGGACATCAACAGCGGAGGTGATAGTTCTCCTCTCTACCTCACAGCCGTCGGTAGCACCCTCTATTTCGTAGCCAACGACGAAACCAACGGAAGCGAATTGTGGAAGAGTGACGGTACGGCCTCTGGTACGGTGATGGTCAAGGATATCCACCCCTCAAGCGGTGCTTCCATAAACCTCCTCACATCCGTCGGCACCACCCTCTATTTCGAAGCCAACGACGGCACCAACGGAAGCGAATTG
>DARQ01000048.1:0-10765 GCA_002503395.1 Euryarchaeota archaeon UBA60
GTCTCTAGCATGAAACCACCACTACATCTCTCAATGGTCGCGATGAGGGTGTCAATCCCACCTTTTTGCAGGATGACGCTCGGCACAATCCCCCTGGTCAATTCATCACTTACGTCGGGTGGAGCGAAATGCCTTACCAAGCGCTTCCTCGAAAAACCTGCACGGTCAGCCATCGGGCCGATATCGGCATAGGGAGCAGACTCGTCGCCCTCGACGTGCAATTGGCACGGTACTCCTTCGCGAGCGGCGATGGCCAAAGTCTCACCGAGCAGGGCGTTGCTCCTCTCCCAGATTGAGGCTGAAACCTGCCAATGCGGCCTGCCGACCTCTCCCAAGCCCACTGCTTTACCTTCGTGAATGAACTTCAATGCCTCAGTGATGCTTTCGTGATACAACTCCATCGCTCTCTCGGCGCCGGACTCACCATCCTCCTGTTCCCAGGCCAGGCATTGGTGGGCGAAGGCGGCGGGGTGTGGTCCGAGCATTACTCGCACATCGAGTTCAACTTCGCGGCGGACTTTCTCAGCCATCGCCACCGTGTCAGCATAGGCGTCGGAGTATTCGGCCGCAGTGGTGGGAAGGTTGGCGAAATCAGGGCAGTGAACCAAGATCAGGTGAGTTCCTCCGGAATTGGCGAAATCTTGTGCTGCGGCGATGAAACGTCCCTTGCGGTTGAGATGGAAATGGTCGTCTAGAATCGGCCCAACCCACTGCCCGTCGACAATCGACATGAGTCAGTCTCCGCCGGTAGCGGCAACGAACAGACCGGCGGCGGCAATCTTTGAGCGCCAGTATACCGCCGACATCGCCACTAGATTTGCGTGTGTAGCTCCCAAGGCTACTGCCTTGCCATTTTCCCACAATAAGAGTTCCATTTCATGGCGCCTATCTTGGATACGCATACAATCCAGGCGGGAATCTCTCTCGAGGATTGCCGGATAGAGGGCATCTTCAAGTCCATCGAATGTCAGCCCGCTGTTAAACTGGAACGATGCTTGAACCGGTCCCATCTCGGTGCTGAGGCCATCATCACTGCGACCCATGCGAAGAAGCACTTCCTTGGCCGCTGCACGAGCAATTTGTAGACGCTTGGTGCCGTGGACGATGATGCGACCGCGGGAATCGATGATGATGGTTGCGCGCGGCACCTGTAATTGGAACAGGATATAGTCTCCAGACCGCTGACCGGAAAGTTTGCTCAGTACAGCCTCTTGGTCGATGGGCTCGGCGTGGGTGAAGCGAACCAATTGGTTCTCGACCCGGACCTCGGGTGCTTTTGATTCGTCCAATCTCACTCCTCCTCTCCATCCGAAGCAGTCTCAACACATGAAATGTGCTCAGGCGTAGTACAGGATTCCAGAGCAGCCAATAACTCATTTCGGCGCGCCAGATGGTGCGGCAGTAGGAGCACGACATCATTCCGTCCACACTTTTCTCGTAATTCTGCCACAGCACCACGAATTCTCGCCGCCAACCTTGCGTCCCTCTCGCTGGATAATTCAGGGCCGAGCCGCAACTCCTGCTCAATCCACCACGCACCGGCTAGACTTCCGGCGATGAATAGTTCCGGATCCATTCCTGAAACCGGTTTGCTGATTTTGCTCAGTTCCAAGTGTATTCGCCGGTATCTGCCCTTTTGGAATATCGCTTTGAGCAGTACCATCGGATTGGTGACCTTAGTCGCTTGACGCTCTAGCATGTCGAGCCAATCCTCATCATCTTCAGCACACGGTTCGGTGAAAAATACGTGCTTGTGATTTTTCTCGGCAAATAATAACAGTCGGCGGGGTTCCGGGTCGGGGAAATTTGGCCCGGTAATATCTTCGAGTAACATCAGGGAATCGAGGTAACGAGCATCCAGCCCTCCCCCAAGCATCGCTTCAGCCACATTGATTCCCGGACTCTCTAACTCGGATGCGGCCTCTGCCTCCCATAACTCTGGTTCATCTTCGGTCGCCAGCAGTGCCAATCCATCCCACTTGATTCGCGGACGTATTTCGCGCGGATATACGATACACGGCAGTACCCCATGCAGGTGTACCGACCCACCATCCGGGTCATCCCATCGGGCATCCGCCCACTCGAGCGGTTGCAGTGAATCACCTCATTTACTCTCGTTGACCCAATCTCGCAATTGCTCTAGCGACCAACCTTGATCGAAGTATCCTTGAATCTGTTGTTGGTCCCAGAAGGTGAACTCTGCCAACGCTTCTTGCATCATCGGAGGTACTGAACCAGTATCCGGACCGAACATCGCATTTTCTGTTGACGGATAGGTCTTGGCCGAGGCATCATCATCCAGATATTCGTCGTACATCTCCTCACCTTCCTCATCCTTATTGCGCACGACCAAGACTCCGACTATTACGACGAGGATTAATATCAATCCACCCAGACCGGTGAGAATCAACATCAACGTTCCATCGTCGGAGCCGGAACTTACACCTACCTTGACGCTGAATTGCTTACCTGAAGTCTTTCCGCTCCACAGCATCTCGCCGCTGGCATTATCGTATATTTCAAAATGGACTCCGGTCGTGGCACGGGCAAATGCCTCAATGGTCACGGTTTCGGTCTTGGTTTCGCTGACATCGATTGCATCGGTTGTTATCTGCTTCACCAATTGGGTTGTTTGGCCACCGACATTCGAGTAGATATCCAAGGTGATATTACCCGGCACATTTCCCACATTGGTCATTCGAATGTCGAGACGAATGTCTTCACCGACACTGGGTGATTCAGGGAACATTGTTACATCTGTAGGGCCGATATGGAATTCGGCCTGCTCGTAAACCACCGAATAGCTACTGATGGAAGATCTCTCAGTCCCGATGATTGGTGAGCCAAACTCTCCACCACCCTGAATTTCAAGTCCTGCGGAATCGGTTCCAGCCACCCAGAATTGCAGTGAAACCACTGATGCTGAAGGTGGGTCGGGCATCTGTTCCTTGCCGGGCAATTCACTGCCAGGCCAGAGGTCGATGCAGGTCGCAGTGGCGATGAACAGGTTTCCTGAAGCAATAAAGTCGAGTGGGGCAGATAGGTTATCCATGCCGAATTCCATTTTGTAGAAAGACCACATGTTTCCATTTTGGAAATAATTCCAGAATACCGTTATGGCACCTTGGTCCAATTGCTCACTTTCGGAAATCATCAATTGAACATCAACACAATGGATAGACGAGGAGGGTAATACACCGATCTCAAGTAATTCACCACTGGCAGATGTTACCGACCAAGTATTAGCCACAACTTCGGGACTTGAAGAATCGACCTTGATGACGAATCTTGCTTCACCAATGGTGGTCGAGTCGACCGCTCCTTGAGGAAGATTGATCAATTTGAATGTGTAGGTGAACTCGTTTGTTGCACTAGGTACCACCAGACTGATATTGAATGAGCCGCCGGTGAAGTTGTGGTAGGTTGTCTCGCCAAACTCAAACTCATAATTCCCGCCCGAAACTCCTTCTTCTCGGATAATCTCCATGGTCAATTCGGCTTCCGGCGAAACAATGCCACTACCCAGACTATCTACGAAGGCATATCTTCCGGTGAACGAAACCACGTCACGCTTATACACGAAACCAACAGCATTACCTGTGGAGAAGTTGTAGATTTCTTCGGTAATAGGAACGACGGAATCCGTGAGTTGCATCGAAAATGTATCGAGGGTGATACCATCGCCATAATTCCATTTCTGAAGGGTACGTCCGCCGCCCGGAGAAAGAATACTGGACGGGTTATTCGCGTCTTTGTCGCTGATTCTGATCTGCGGCGTCATCACTCCGGTGGCCTCGTATGCATTCCATGCCAACTCAATTGGAATCACCAATCTGAAACTGGCTTCAAATCTAATGAGTCTATATCCAGTCATATTTGTCAGCACTGTACCTTCGCTGGTATTAGAAGCTGGGAGAACGTTGAACCACTGGCTTGTAGTGACAACGGTATTGTTGCTGAAGTGATAAATCATCTTCATGTGGTTCTGTACCCCTGGATTCAGGTCAACTTCGATGTAGTCAACATCACTCCAACCGTTAGGGTCGGTTCCTTCGACTACCAAGTCGTAGGTGTTTCCTGCATACATCGTCTTTTTCATCGAATTGAGGCTTGTCCCGGAACTATCATAGATGAAGAAATTCTGCAATGTTGGGCCATAACTTAACATGCTGATATAGGTGATTGAATCATTATCAAAACCAGCTGAGCCACCTCTGATTTGATTTCCGGCAATGTCGATGCCAGTAATGTAAATACTAACCAGACCATACGGATCTTGGCCCTCATTGGCTACGTCGTTTATCGACACGGTGTAATTTCCGATTGGAGCGGCACCATCTGGAACAATAATAATTTGATTGTATTCGCTCTCCTGCGCCTCTCGGTCACCGTTAATATCATGGTCATACTCGACCCAGTAATTGAAGGTGAGAGAATCAGGAGGAGATGGTGAATCCCATGCCTCAACCTTGATTTGCTGATTGACACTTGGGATTACCCAGGTTTTATCCACAAGCACCCTCCAGTATATTTGATTCTGGAATACAGAGATATTTACCAAACCTGGCTCAATGGTATCAATTGTCAGGTTGAAGGATATCGCACAGGTCTCGTTGCTGAAACATGGTTGACCGTACAGGTCGAGGTTGGTGCCTTTGTCGTATCCAGCCATTCGCAAACGGTACTTACCTTCGCCAGCGGCATCGGAACCCAAGTCGACCATCCAGTCGAAGTCTCCCCCGATGGGGCCGGTGATATTGCCTATTTCGACCCACTCATAGGTGATATCATTAGGAATAGTGTTGTTCTGCACCTCCTCTTCAACCAATAGATTGTAGGCCGAAGGGTCGGGCGAAACATCAAGATTCTCCAAACGAACAGAGCCGGTCAGACGAATCAGTTGGTTTGAGCGTGCATCGTCGGGGTCCTGAGACTCACCGGCGTTGTTCTGTAAGTCAAAGGTGGCGATTCCGGCATCGTTCTCGATTGCATTCCCACCAACTGGGGCGAGGTGAAGAGCCGAGGGCAGTCCCTCGACACCATTGGCAGCTAGAAGCGAGGCGAAGATGCGAACGTCTGGGGCATCTTCCCAATTGGTGTTGATGGTGAAGCGCCAAGACACCTGTTTACCCTGTGCAGTGTCGGTAGCAACGGATGGTTGTAATGAGATCAGATTATCGGGATCATTGACTTCTGAGAATCCATTGAAATCATCATAGGATAAGTCGACAGACCCGGTTTCAGACTCAAGGCGAAGAAGGCACTTATCCAATGTTGACCCGGTACCACCATCGACATAGTGTAGGCTGATAACCTCAATTATCGAGCCATCGGGATAGAGTCCGGTCACCTCTCCGGTAATACTCAGAGAACTATCATAACCGGGTGAGGTAACTACCATCAACTCTGATAGAGCAACACCACCACCGCTCGCACCCTGAACGTGGATTGGTACACTTACCAAGCCATTATTGTCGCTTCCCAAAGCAACACCTTGCGAGAATTCACGCACTAGACCATGGCTGTTTCCCAGGGTCTTTTCCCAATAGTAGAGAATATTGAGATCGAGAAAGCGCAACGAGGAACCGGTGGTCGCATTCGGGCTGGTAGCTTCAAAGTACATCGTCACCCAGTCATTTGCATAAGCATCGGTATAACTTACTGCAACCATCGGATTGTCAAGTAGAGATTGAACCGCAGCAGCGAAGTCTATGTATTCAGCGGCGGCTTCGGGAATCCATACCGTAGTGTTTTCAAAATCCCCCAGGGAAGCCATCTGACCCGTTGCAACCAGGTTAAGGCTGAAACCTTCACTGGCGTCGGAAGTTGAGGAAATCGTATTGCTATCGAAGGCGAAGTTGGCGGCTATGATGTCTGCATCCAATGGCACCATGAACCATCCTCCATCCCCTATTCCCGAGGCACCGATACTGAGATTGGAAGTATCTGAACCAAGGTTGATGCCATCTACCTTGCCGGTCCAGAAATTGGTTTGACGGCCGAAATTTCCGAACGCCGGTTCATCGAATCCCCATTCGGAATCTCCGTCTCCAGCGATATCGATGTAGACGCCTAAGGGGTTGAAACTGAATTCAACATCAAACCACATCCCACTAACCGAACAAGGGCCAGAATAGGATAGCATACCGGTAAAGGTGAAAATCGGATGAGCCAATGTATACCATTGCTGATTGGTCAAATTGATGAAATCGGTGAGTCCCGGATACATCAACGCTATATTCGCTGTCTCGGCACAACTATCGGTGACAATAGGTTTGATTCTTGTAATCGGATATTCAAGTCTCGATTTAATAATCGGCGGATTATATTCAGCATCGAGAATACGCGGTTGGTACATCAATTGGATATCCATCCCGGGACTTTCCCAAATACCATTTCGTATAGCTCCGGCTATTACGGTGGAAGAATCATTGAAGCCACTGCCGAGCCGAGTACCCAGTGACAGACCGTGTAGCACGGGACTGGCCAACCGTTTGATTCCGCTATCAAAAGTAAAGCGGAAATTTACCAGCGGGTATTGAGTTGAATTAATATTCCATAATTCTATTATCGGGCCTTCAAGGCCGGTCAATGCATTGCCATTCGTATCGATTACTACATTACCGGATGAAGAGTGAATGACATCGACGGAGAGTGTATTGGTCGCTGTCGTTTCAGACTCAAGAAGCAGAATACCATATCCGTCTGGAAATCCTGGTTCGGGAAATATCGCCGGGGCGAAATTCTTGACGTCGACATAGCCGCTCTGCGGTAGGGGGTCACCGAGACGGAAGTCATCGATATACCAGCCGGGCATCGTACTATTAACAGCAACACCGACATGGTTATTTCGTTCTAAGACAAAGCGAATCTTCACGTATTTACCGACATATTCCTCTAGATTAAGGGCTAAGGTTCCCCATCCAGTAGGGTTCAGGATTGAGTCGGTGCTCTCGCCGGCGATTGCGTACTGGCCAAGACCGATGCCATCACAGAACTGGATTTTTCCGTTTCCGGAACCCTTCTGCTTCAAGCCGTTATTGTATCCCAAAGTGCTGTTGCCAATATCGAATGGAGTCTGAATCCAGATACCACCCCAATCTTGGCCGTTGGATGAATTCATTAATTCGACATAGCCGCAATCGTAGTATCTGGTATCGGTGACCGAGCCCGATATTGACTCATTGTAGAAAAGCCCATGCCATGAAGAGAATCTAGCGATGAAACCACCGGTCTTGACCTCGGTAGAAGAAGATTCCATGGATATCTCAAAATTCGGAGCCGTTCGGTCATCGGTATAGTCGTCATCGAACAACGTGGTACCCCAACATTCGTTTCCCGAAGAGCAATTGTCGGGGATAATCTCGCCGGTGGTCAAACTACCGTGTTCCCAATTCCCATAGGGGTGCAAGAAGTCCGGGCCAAAACCACCATCGGTCTGCTCAAAGTCGGTGGAATAGCCATTGGATATCAAGCGCAAGGAAGGCTCTGTGTAAGTGAAATCGGTTTGGACGGAATAGGCGGTCTGCTGATTATTGATACTCGGGTCCCATATCCATTGAGTGGCACTTGAATCGAAGCGCACGTGTTGTTGGTGGGTGGTGGTGGTGGTCGAGACCTTCATCGATGCGCTGGTTACGGTTTCTCCGGCCGGTAGGTCGACCACACCATCGACGGTATTTGCGTAGGTCAAAGTATCACGAATCTCAATCGAAACTGAGGGTTGGCCATTGCCAAATGTGGTGATGCTGACCGCGGCCACCGTGGTCGAGAAAAACATCAATGCTACTAGTACGAAGGCAGAAAAAGTTCGGTTTGGATTAGTCTTTCGGCTCACCTGAGTTCAACCCTTAAGCAAAGCCCAATCGGAAAGGGCATTAAACCCCTTTGCTCATTTGTCGCCCCTCCTATGGAGGGGAAAAAGCCTGTATCGTCCTCAAAATCGAACTTTCCTCAGGTTCTCAAAGCATCCTTTAGCAAGTCCCTCAATACCACCTAATACGGCCTCATTTTCAAGTAATCGGTCGAGATCTGCGACGGTTGTCGGATGCTTGGGGCCGATGACGTCACACTGCTCGGGACCGGTACTGATTTCATAGGTACCCAAAGCCTTTGCCATATGCATAATGTCGAGTTTATCGAGGGCTAGCAATGGCCGCATTATCGGGTAATCCGAGGCAGCCGCGACGGCACCCAGATTACCTAGAGTCTGCGAGGAGACCTGACCGATATTCTCACCGGTGATGATGTGGGTAGCGCCGACCTGTTCTGCCAGCATACACGCCAAGCGGTTGAACAGGCGTTTCATGTGGACAAAGTAATCGCGATGCATCGCCGGCAGGATGAATCGGGAAAGCACCTCGCCAACCGGAATAACATACAACTCCGCTCCCAAACCATTGCCGCCGCTGACCAATGGGCTTGCGGCGCCACCCAGATGATGCATTGCAGCCAAGGTCTTGAGTTCCGCTTCATCCGTGGTCAGTGGCTCAAGAGAAGCGTGGAGGGGTATTATTTCCCAACCTTGGGCCAACATCCGAGCTACAGCGACCGGAGAATCGATGCCCCCGGACACCAGAGCAACCGCACATCCACTACCCTCTGCCATGAATGGCTACAGCCAATCATCCACAATAACCCCTCGCCTCAAGCAATTCTGTTGTGTAAGGTTCAAGGGTGATGATGCGGTCGAGGTAGTGATGTCACTACAGCCGTTCAGCACCGAACCAGTCACTCTGGCAGAAGAAGTATTCCCTGGTGATACCAATGCATACGGTACTCTATTCGGTGGAAGATTGATGGCCTTGATGGATAAAGCAGCCGGTTTTTCGGCCTCAAAATTCGCCCATCGGGAATTTGTCACCGTCAGTGTCGATTCGCTCGAATTCATTAATCCGGCACACAAAGGCGACATAATCGAAGTGGTAGGAAAGGTGGTCTACACCTCCACCCACTCGGCCGGATGTAAGGTCCAAGCATATGCGCTGTCGAAATCTGACTGGAAGCGCAATGAAATCTGTAGTGGGTATTTCTTCATGGTCGCCATCGATGGAAATGGCCGCCCGGTACCGATTCCTCAATTCACCCCGCAAGGCGAGGGCGAGCAAGAGGAATGGGATACCGTCGCAGAAATTCGCGAGCATCTGCTAGCCCTCAGGCGGCGTCGCGAAGCGCAAGGTTGAGGTTGAGGTCATGCTCGGACGGCTCGATGACCGTTCTCAATGTGGCGATGGTAGGTAGTGACGACCTAGCGCGTGAAATCGCCAAGCCGAGCGATAATCGGGATGTCGACACCTATGTCCACAAGGAACCACATGAGGATGGTTACAGAATACTCTCGCTTATCCGACCGGCCAAGTTTCCCGAGCGCCTGCAACCGTTGTTATCGGCACTGAACGCGGCGAAGGCCGGAATACTTGAGGTCAAAGCCATTGATGCCGCTCTAGGAGAGGCTCTAGTCGCCTTTGCCAGTGCCGGAATCGAGCACGGCATCGTCGTGGTCAACCCGCCGGCCGGCGAATGGGTCGATACGGAACAGGTGAAGATTTTCTTACAACAGGCCGGGCTCGATTGGCAATTCATCGGCAGTGATGGGATTGAACTTCGCAAGGCTCTTTTCGCAATAATGGACGAGGTGCTAGACTCACTGAAGAGTGCCGAAGAGGCACAGCTGGTGATTCCGATCGACCAACATTTCAACGTCAAGGGAATCGGTTTGGTCGCCATCGGTTATGTCCAGTCAGGTCGATTATCGGTACATGATGAGGTGATGATTCTGCCCGCCGGTGGCGGAGCCTGTACAAAGTCACTGCAGGTGATGGACGATGATGTCACCGAGGCCACCGCCGGCGACCGGGTAGGCATCGCTCTGCGCAATGCCAAGGAGGAACATCTCACCTCTGCGTCGATAATCGTCCATCCCGCGGTCGACGACAAGAGGGCTGGGGGTCAAACTCCGCTGGCGCTGTTCGGCAGTGATAAGACCTCGTTCAAACTACAGAAATCGCGGTTCCAGAAACGTGAATTATCCGTCGGAGATATCGTCCACATCGCGGTTGACTTGCAGTTCGTTGTTGGCCGAATCGAGGTGATCGAAGGGGACTTGGTGACCGTCGGATGGGATTCGGCGTTATTCATCCGCCGTGATTCGCCGCCCCCAGCGTTGTTGTGCCAATTGGATAACAAACCACGAATCATGGGACAGGCCACTGATTTTACATCACTTTGAGGTTGGATTCAGAAGTTGTTTCGGCGCTGAAAAAAGGGTCGCGATACCGCCGCTTTACGCGGTGCCCGTAGGGCAGGGTTCATATTCTCAAGCAGTCGCTCACCCAGTTGGGATGCACTCTTTCGAGCAATCGCAAGATTCCGATTCAGGGGTTGAATTTGAGATATTCTCAGCCCTTGCAATGGCCGGCGTCCAAGGGCGGGTCAAGGGGGTTCTCTGTGAGGAAGAACTCCTGCTGGAGCGACGTAGCGGCCATACCCTGCATCTCAAATTGAATGCCATCAACAGGTTGCGCCACCACCATACCTCACTGATTCCTCGGTGGACCTTAGGAATCAGTTTCGTACTGCTCTATGGGGCGTGGAGAGTTTTTGTCGGCCAACCTGCAATGATAATGCTATTCGTGGGAATAATGACCATTGTCGTATTCATTCTCGGTCGCCGGCCGACCCTTGCCATCGATACCAAATCCGGTGATTGCCATACATTGTTCGGCAACGATGCCTCGCTGATGAGAATGTGTTATCTCATCAAACG
>DARQ01000048.1:10946-13060 GCA_002503395.1 Euryarchaeota archaeon UBA60
GGGGAAGCGAATATCGAGGCGCCAAGAGCACTGGATGCTTTCATCATGGATAATTCTGAATCTGAACTCGGCGACCTGCTTCCCGCTTGGGCAGCAAAGGATTCGGGAACACCGATGAGCTTCAACGAGCCGACCTACACCGAGCGAATCAGGGAAACTGCCGGGGACTACGGCAACGTCTCGCCCCGGCCTGGGTCATTCATGCCGGGGTCATTTGAGCAGACAGGGTCCGAGCCAACAATGCCGACGCCGTTCCTAAGGGCTGAAGAAGTACGACAAGAAATGCGCTCACCGGTACAGAATCAAGTGCGCGCCCCCAATCCTTGGTCACAAGCACAATTACAACAGAATAATGCCATGCCAACGCAACAATATGGCGGGCCACAAGATAAGTGCCACGCGATAACTCCGGAACCCGAGTCATCTTTCGGCGGATTTGATATGTTCGCCGAAGGCGGATTATTCGATGACCCAGAATCTTCTTCCCCAGCACACTTCGATTCAGCCGATAATACATATCAACAGGAAATGCCACCACAATGGCCGCAATCACAGCCGCTACAAGAGCACGACGAACATCGCTATCGAACCGCGCAGGACGAACATGCCTTTCGCACCCCTGGTGGAGTGATATCGGGAGATGGAGGATTCAATAGCGAGCGCTGGCAGAACCCGGATACCCGCCCGGTTCCGCAAATGAATTCGTATAGAATGATTGAACAGAGAGCCGGAGTACTCCCCCCCGCTAATGACGGCGCCCTGCATCCCGATGCTGGAGCCGTGAATAGTCATCAGAAACCAACCGGTTTCATTCCGAGTTTCCTCTCCCCGCTATCGCATGGTGAGCGTCAAGACAACCTGATGCGGTTTGCTGTGAATGAGGATGAGGGGCCGATTCAACATCGACCGGATGAACCGTCCGGAGTCGTTGCAGCAGCACTGAAGGAAGACGAGAAGGGGGTTTATGACGCTGAACTGGCGGAGAATAGCGAGGCCACACTGGAACAATTCCCTCGCATGCAGAAATTGGCGCAACAGCGCAACCCGTCGAATCGACGTATTCGACTGCGGCGGCAGGCGATGGGGCAACCACGGGCAGTGATAGGGATTCGGAACCTGATATTACCCTCTATATCCAGACTGGGTAAACTCGCTTCGGCGCCTGGTCGAATCTTCAAACGACGGCGCAATGATGGCGATGGCTATGCCGAGGTTTACGGCGATGCAGACGGTTATAGAGATGGAATTTATCGTCAGGAGAGATTCCAAACCTCGCAGGCGCTTCGCCTCGCTGCCGACCAATCATATCAAGGGCAGATTGCCGAAGAAATTGCTCGCCTTACACAGGCTAATGGTGGCATACTACCCGATGATGTGGCGGAGAGGTTATTGCGCCATATCGGCAATTCGGGTGAGGTTCAACAACGCCTGCTAACGGCTGGACCTGAAGAGATTCCGTCATCCTTCGCCGATTTGTCTTCCTCTTCGGAGGCGGCTCGCAAGGTCAACGACATTCCCGGTATCCCCCGACTCGATCAATCACACTAGGGTCGTTGCTGATAAGCATCATCAGATAGTTCTGCTATCGAAGTTGTTCCAAAGGATTCGACATTGAAGGATGCAGTGCGATTTGCGTGCTCAAGCGCGACTCGCAACTGCTCAAATTCCGGTAATCCATCTATTCCTTCGCTTAGCAGGTGCGCCGCCATCGCACCAGCGAATACGTCGCCACAACCGGTCGGGTCGATTACCACATCAGCCTCTCTCCCAGGGCTATGAATAACACCCCATGGTCCGAAAGCGACCGCACCCCTTGCAGCCAGTTTAACGACCACAATATCCGGCCCGGTTGCTACCGACTCTGCCGTTTCTGCCGCACTATCTTTCTGTGACAAGCAATCACCTGCAAGCAGGGACTTCGCGCCTTCCTCAACTCTTGAGAAGCCAGTAAGCATTTCCAACTCGGTCGAATTGAGAACGGTGATATTAGAGGCGGATAGTACCCTGCACAACTGTTCACGTTCTTCGTCAATCCATTTATTCATGGTATCGACAATCAATAATTTTGAGTCGATTTGCAGAAATAAATCCTCTTGCAAGCCCGGATGAAGATT
>DARQ01000048.1:13286-17215 GCA_002503395.1 Euryarchaeota archaeon UBA60
AGCAGAGTCAAGGTGGAAGCGGGCCGAAATCCCGGCGTAGACTGCCGAGCCACCGAGAACTTCGTCGGCCCTTCCCGACTCACTCTCGATTGTGTCGTAGGCCAAACTGCCGGCAATCAACAAATCCATGGCGACATCCGGTGCGAGGAGTTGCTCCTAGTCAATCTTCCTAGCCAAACAATTCTTGATGCTCATCGACATACTGAATAGTGATATCACGGGCTCTGAAGTCGGATTCGTCCATTATTCTCCGATGCAGGGGAATCAGTGTCTCAATCCCGATGATGCGAGTCTCATCCAGTGCCGTCTTCATCCTGGCAATCGCAGCATCTCGGGTTTCACCCCATGCCAGCAACTTGGCAAGAAGGCTGTCAAAACATCCCGGCATATCATAGCCGACGTGGGCATGGGTATCGCATCTTATCCCATATCCAGAGGGGAAATGGCAATCCCACAATTTTCCCGGAGAGGGAATGAATCCAACCGGGTCTTCGGCATTTATTCGGCACTGAATGGCATGGCCATGCCATGAAATTTCATCTTGAGAAAGTGTAATCGGCTCACCTTGCGCAATCCTGATTCCGAGTTCCACGAGATTGTGACCGGTGATCATCTCGGTAACCGTGTGTTCGACCTGAACCCGAGGGTTAACCTCCAAGAAATAGAAATCGCCGTTCTTGTCGCGCAGAAACTCAAAGGTCGCCAGGCCCTTGTAGCCGACCTGTGCGGCGCCGCGACATACCAGTGCACCGATTTTCTCCCTTACCTCCGGCTCCAGCCATGGGCCCTCTTCGACCAATTTTTGGTGACGGCGCTGAATTGAACAGAAACGCTCGCCGAAGTGAATAGCCTTTTCACCGTCGCCGAGAACTTGGAATTCAATGTGTTGAGCCCCTACGATATACTTCTCAACGAATACTCGCGCATCGCCAAAGGCCGACCGCGCTCGACTCCGACAGAGTTTGAGCGCACCGGCGAATTCGTCGGCGGCGTTGACTATCTGCATGCCTATTCCACCGCCGCCTGCAGCCGCCTTGATGATTACAGGGTAGCCGATTTTATCGGCTAGAGCGCTGGCTACGCCGGCCTCATCAATCGGTTCGCTACTGCCTTGAGCGATTGGTAAGCCGGCGGCTTCCATCGCTTTGCGGGCCTCGATTTTATCGCCAAGTAAAGTCATGACCTCACTACTTGGTCCGATGAAGGTGATTCCTTCTTCCTCAAGCCGCCTGACGAAATTGGCATTCTCAGCCAGGAAACCATAGCCGGGATGTATAGCATCGGCATCGATATCCTTCGCCGCTTGAATCACCGCCTCGATGTCGAGATATGAATCGAGCGGATTATCACGCCTAATAGGTATCGCAACATCTGACAATCTAACCGGCAGGGATAGACGGTCTTCACGTCCGTGAATGATGGCGACTGAGATACCCATGTCGCGCAGGGCTCGCAATATGCGCAGGGCGATTTCCCCGCGGTTGGCGATGAGCACACGTTTGAACGCCATCATATGGGCGAGCGCGATACCGCCTATGATACAAACGGTTGCGCCAAATCCAAAACGTGGCCGACTTACAATCAGTAGACGTCCCGAAGGTAGCGCTTTTCTTCCCGCATCAATTTCTTCTCAATGTATTCGACAGCAGCGTCATTGCTCATGCCACCGTGCTCTTGGGCAATACCGATAAGGGTGGCATGGACATCTTTCGCCATGTAGTTCTTATCACCACAAACGTAGAAATAGGCACCGTTTGAAAGCCATTGCCAAATCTCTTCGCCGTGCTCTTTCATGCGGTGTTGGACATAGATTTTCTCGGCTTGGTCACGCGACCAAGCGGTGGTGTATCGGAAGAGATTTCCATTCTCCAGCCAAGCTTCAATCTGTTCCGAGTAATAGTACTCGGTCGACTCCGACTGGTCACCGAAGAAAAGCCAGTTGCGGCCGCTTCCAGCATCGACCTCGCGCTGTTCCAAAAAGGCGCGGAACGGGGCGATTCCAGTGCCTGGTCCAACCATGATTATATCGGTGCTGGTGTCCTTTGGCAGGACGAAGGATTTGGTCGGTGACATGAAAATCTTTACCGGGGTTTTTCCGACCTCGGCCTCGTCGGCAATGAAAACTGTACACAGCCCACCGCGCTTTCTGCCGTGGTAATCATACCTGACTATGGCAATGGTCAGTTCCACTTCACCGGGATGAACATCGAGACTGCTGGCAATCGAGTAAAGGCGAGGCTTCAACTTATCTAGTAGTGAAAGGAACTCCTCGGGTGAATGATGTAGTCCGAATTCCTTGATGACGTCTATGTAGTCACGCGACCAGATATATTCTTCCATCGACTTACCATCGCTCACCAAGTGCGCCAATTTCTGTCCGGGATCGCTACCTGCACTACCGGGAGCATAGCCGGCAGGCCAGTCGCTGGAGTCCCCGCTCCAATGCCATTCATCTCCGGCTCCTCCTGAGCCACTGGAACCTGCAGCAATTGGGATGCGGACTCGAGCGGCGATACGAGAGTTTATCGTTCCATTAGAAGGTTGAATCCGCTCTGACAGATCATTTAGGAATTTCTTGTTCACGCGGTGGATTTCCACCTGGGTCTTGATGACATTGCGCAGAGTTCCTTCGCCACTTGGCCCGGCGATGCTCTGGTCACCATCCCAGCCGCACAAGTCGATTAGTTGGTCGACGGTATGAGGTGGATTCTCAGGAAAAACTCCGAGCGCATCGCCGACCTTATACTCAAGACCGGTCTTTGGCAAGGTGAAAACGTAATGTCTGGTCTCCTTCTTAGCCCCGGGGCCATTGAGGAGGCTCTCCTCGATAATTGTAGAGACATAGGGATTCTTTGAATTGTAAGCCTCGGCCATGTACACAACTCCGGAATAATTCCGATTGCGACGACCTTGCTTCGGTTTATGAAGCCGATGGAAAGATGGATACGCCGCTGACCTAGAGCCAATATAGGGGGATGGGCTAGCCAGTATATGGCGCCACTGACAATCAAACTTCTCGGTACCGGCAATGCATTTCTACCGCAGGGCAGATTGCATTCCTTACTGCTGATTGAAGGTCGAGCACTAATCGATTGCCCGCCGACCGCTCTCGCCAGCCTGCGACATTCCTGTATCAGCCCTTCCGATATTGATACCATTCTTTTCACCCATTGGCATGGTGACCACTGCTTTGGTTTCCCATTCATATTGTTGGAGCGCAAATATATCTCCGACCGCGACGGCGACAAAATCCTCAATGTTCACCTGCCAGGGGGAGGTATTGAAAGGTTGAGAGTGCTGTGCGATTTAGCCTATCCCAACTCCCTGGACGAAAGCATGAATAAGGTGCGGTTCGATGAGCGAGAGGATGGTGAGGTCAATGGAATGCCGGGATGGGAATTCGAGCGGTTTCCCGTACTCCACGATGAGGAGGTCGACCCGCATGGATATCTGCTCAAACACGAAAGTGGTTTTCTTTTGCTGCATACAGGTGATAGCGGGCCATGCGAAGCCATCGCCTCGCGGGCGGGCGCCTGCGACGTGGTGGTCATAGAACTCGGGGTTCCGGAATATGTCGACACGCCATACCATTTCTCTCCCAGCAAATTGACCACTTTGGCTAATGATTGTCCCGCGACCACTTTTCTGGTCACCCATACCTGGCTCGACGACCCGGCATGTGAGCGCCCGGCTATACTGACCGATGAGCTCCCTGATTTGCCGGTAAATTGTGTTCACGCCAGTGATGGACAGAGTTGGGATTGGGATGGGTCAGCATTGATTTCCAATTGAGAAATGGGTATTTTGTAATAATATAGTACCTATTAATAACTGCTGATTGGTGTAGGCTCCTGCTCGGAAATCTTTACCGATAATATTTTCAGACTTGGGAATAATTTTTGCCTTTCCTTTTCGCTGATTCTCATAGC
>DARQ01000120.1:0-800 GCA_002503395.1 Euryarchaeota archaeon UBA60
GAGCCGCTCCTGCATATGTTATTCTCCGGCTGTGAAGTCATAATGGCCCCTAAAATCAGCGGCGACCTCGATTCGATACAGTCGACCGCTGCCTCTCTGGTCAAGGCAATCGAGGCCAGCGATTCTTTCGTCAAAGCGACGGTTCACCTACGCTTGGGCGACCTTCCAGCGGCCACTTCAGCCTAGGGTTGACAATCATAACCCCATCCATCGGGTGCGGGGGTCAGGCGATACGAGCCGTGTTGGCACAGTGATGACAGGGTTGCCCCACCTTGAATCGCTGAGATGGTATTGGCGGGAGCGAGGATATTCCTCACCCCGAGAATACACAATTCCGCCACCGCGTCCTCAGGGAGTCGATGCCTCTGGAGGAGTTCACACTCCAGCGCCGCCAGAGCCAAGGGAAAAGTTGCCGGCCAATCACCTTCGCTGGGGCTTTGAGCCCCATCGACCTCGATGATTCCCCATTCAGATTCATCGGCTGGAAGTGCTTTGCTGGTGGCGGCTACAATCGCTGCCATCTCACGACTTGATGGCAGGATATGCAGTGTGATTCGCCCGTTTTCACCCAGGTTGACCAAGGTATCACGCTTACGGCCATCTCGGTCTTGCGAAAGTGAGATTGCTACCAATGGAGGATTGTTGGAGACCACTGCAAGAGACGATAATCCGGCCAGATTATCGATTCCTTCACCCGACCTGGTCGAGGCCAGTACCAGCGGTCGCGGCGAGATGATTCCGTCGAGCAGTGCTCGGCGCTGCTCGAATCCCAGCCCGGCGGTGGCAATCGAGGTGAATTC
>DARQ01000120.1:927-1647 GCA_002503395.1 Euryarchaeota archaeon UBA60
GAATCTCTGGATTCGCCGGGTTCGGCATCTGGAGATGGTCGCCAATCTTCACCTTCCTGCAGATGCTCGAACCACTCTTCGAGCACGCCATCATCAATCTCTTGAATCGCATGTGCGGTGAAATCTCGATAGGCCTTCCATGCCACCAACCCAGACTCGTCTCCGCCACGCTCAGCGTCGGTGCCGAGCCGTTCTTCTTTGCGGGTAATCGAGTCATCGGCATAGCGAACGCACAGGCGCAAGAAACCCTTGACCGCCTGCTTGTCATCGACCACAACAGCACCTCATAGTTCGAGCAATTTCATGATTCGGGCTACATGTCCGGTCGCCTTGACATTGTACAGCGCCTGGGTCAACACACCATCGGGGCTGATGATGAAGGTCGAGCGGGCGCAACCCATGTAACTCCTGCCGTAGTTCTTCTTTTCGCGCCAAGTGCCATAGGCGCTGTGAATGGTCATATCCTCGTCGAGCAGAAGCGGGAAATTGAGGTCGTATTTGGTGGTGAATTTATCATGGCTCTTACCGCTGTCCTTGGAGACACCGAGCACGATCACATCGGCGCTGGCCAGGCTCGCCATATTATCGCGGAAATCACATGCCTGTTTGGTACATCCCGGAGTGCTGTCCCTCGGGTAGAAATACAAAACGACGGTTTTCCCCTGACCGCTCAATTCGGCCAGATCATAGGTGGTTCCCGAGTTATCGGTGGCCGAGAAT
>DARQ01000120.1:1873-2648 GCA_002503395.1 Euryarchaeota archaeon UBA60
CCTACATTGGATGACTCGATGAATGGCACGACATATGTTCAAGTCCCGGTCAGCATGAACAAGACCCCTTTGATTAACGACGACTCGGGTCAGAACAGTTCTGTGGTGATCGAAGGCGAGAAGGTAGGAGAAAAGGCTCTAATGGCCAATCAGCATAATTCCCCACTCCGCCTCGCGGGTTGAGCTGGAACATGGCATGTCACTCAGTGGTACGAATACAGGATGAGAATGTAAACGAGAGATTCGAACTACCGATTCAATGCAAATCGCATAGTAATATATGGGAAAAGTATAGTCTAGGATGGCGTCGGCGATTCATCTATAACCTTCCTAATCGCAATAGTCACCATGGCGGCTCCGCGTATGTCTAGGCGTTGCCGCAAATTCCTACGCCGGATTCAGCGCACAAAAACCACCTACCAACTACAGGAAATTGCCTCTGAGGTGCAAGCCGACCTAGAGCGCCGTAACCTGTCATATGACGAGGCTTTGACTTTGGGCAATCAAATCCATGTACAAGGTGATTCGCTTCCCCAACCAGGAATAATCTACGCAATCTCCGACCGCGATGCGTATCGTCGAACCCTCGAACTATACCTCAAGGACAGTATCCTTACCAAGACCGAACAATTGCTGTTGTGGGAAGAGCGTCGCCGACTTGGTATCTCCCAGGAAGAGCACGATAATCTGCTTGAACAGTTGCTATTACAGTGGGAGCGCCAAGGCAAGAACGTCACCGTCCATCGCTGGAACAAACCTGGTAAGGGTGCCGAGG
>DARQ01000009.1:0-12431 GCA_002503395.1 Euryarchaeota archaeon UBA60
GGCTGGTTGTGGTGGGTAATCGGCGATGTCTCGTCGTCCCTTGGTGGCGATGTGCTGTTCCCAGAAGTCATGAAGTTCGTCCTCAAATTGCTGCATTTCGTTGGTATTCGGGGGCGTATAGACCTTACGCGAACCATCTCCCAAGTACCAGGTTTCCAGTCCTGTAACCTCCTCATCCTTGCCGTGGCTGGCCCACCACAGCCATGCGTAGGTCTGCATCTGCACCGGGTATGAGGCAGCCCATTCCGAACGCCCATCGCTGGCTTTGAGATCGACGATTCTTGAAGTGCCATCCCAGCGATAGACCAAGTCGTACTCACCCTGGAACCAGCCATCGGGCAGAATCGCCTGCTGGGTGAAGGTACCGGCTTCGGGGTCGACGAACCAAGGTCGCGCCAATTCCCAGGCCTCGAGCAGACTGACATCCCCTTCCCCCTTTGCGCAAGGATGAGTTTGGTCATGGGTGGCGGGGAATCCATCGGGGGCGGGAATATCGGGTCGCTGCCCGGCGCGGAAATCCACCAGTCCGGCGCCACCGCCGGCCGCCAGGCATTTTGCAACTTCTTCGAGGTGCAGTTCGATACCCGCCGCCGCTAATTGTGGTCCTTGATGGCCTCTGGCATTCATGAATTCTTCCCAATCGCCACTGCGATTGGCATCTGCCAACCATGATTCGTGGGCGCTGGCGATGGCCCTCGGCCAATGCACTGCTATACGCGCATCCGCCCAAGCCATGATGCTCTCGATATCGCCATAGGTCTCGCCCATCGGAATCAGCAGTGGCCCATTCCAGGCGGCTTCGGGGCGCTGGTCGATGATGGTGTTGAGGCGGTCACGTCGTCGCCAATATGCGCCCAACTCGCGGGTCGGCGAATCGAATACCTCGGATACCGCATTGGCCGCGACCAGCGACGGATTCTCTCGCAGAACCCGGCAGACGCACTCCTCGACCGCGTGGCCGAAAACCAGTATTGGAAGGGCCTCCCCCTTCCACCCCCACTCACGTTCATAGAACCAGGCCCGGGGGCACAAACCATGTCCCCAGCGCGAGGAATGCGAGAGCCTTCCTCCCGGCCCATAGGGGTCTTCTTCAGGTATCAGAGTATTCGTTGGCATGCCGATAATGAGTGACTGATGCTCAACCCCTTTGAACCCTGACCTCGCCCAATCACAGGTCTTGTGAAGGAAGTCCATCTGTGGGCTGCCAATCACGGGAGGTGACTTCCATCCGAGTAATCCGCGGATTGATGCGCAGCTGCGGTAGTCCCGCCCGCCATCCCAGTTCAGCCGAACTGATGAGTACCCGGTCGCCTATTTCTAACTCGGATAAGGTCGAGACGATGCTACGGCCGAAGGCGACGATTTCGACAACCCGCTTACCATCCCACAAATGGGCGCTGAACATCGTCCATGGTTTTCCTCCCAATCTCTGACCATTGCGCATAGCTCGCCCGACAACCAACCCATCGACATTTGCTTTGCTCTGAATCAGTCCGAGCCGGGTGGTTTCGATTGAATCATCGATTTCATCTCCGGTAAGGAACTCACTGCGCCCGTCGAGGTAGAGCCGAACTTTATTGCGCCATAACCCGGGTGCGGCATTACGAATCAGGTAATCACCATCTGGGGTAGTGCGTAGATCGGGGAATGCACCAGTGCTCATCTCTTCGAGGACTGCATGTGACTGACCGCCGGTCTGCAGTAACGCACCATGTACCAACTCGCCGAAATGATTGGAGAGCGGACCCCATTTGCCGCCTATTTTCCCGACCACATTGATTCGGCTTTGCATTTGGTCAAGCGGTTTGGCGGGTCTCCGGGGTTGCATTTTCTCGATTATTTCATCAAGGGATAAGTCGTTCCAGCGCGAGGGCATTTCGACCTCGTTGCCAAATATCCTGATATGACACTTTTCTTCTGATTCGGCGCTATCTTCGCATTTTCCGCAACTGCATTCCGGCCAGTTATCGGGCTCGGAATCGGCCGCGGTCATCTCCTGCCAGATGGTGTGTAATTCTTCGCTGAATGCCGGTAATTCGTCCTCGCTCAGTGGGGTGAATTCTTTGCGGGTCGGGCCCTTCAGATACCAGCCTTGAAGGGCTTCTATCTCATCCACCGCATTGTTTTCTAGGCTTTCATCGAGGCCGCTCAAGCCTCTTGTCGCTGACCACAAAAACCTATAGAACGCTAACTGAGGCTCAATCCAAACGGCAAATCTACTAGTTGTATCACTGGCTTTGATATCGACGATGGTGGATTTGCCACGCCATCGCAGGACCAGGTCCATCTCTCCGGCCGACCAGCCCTCGGGGTGATACAACCTCTGCGGTTGCCAGACCCTCGGGTCCTTTATCCATGGGCGAGCGACCTCCCAAGCTTCAGCCCACGAGACATCTCCCGTTCCCGGTAATGGTGTGAAGTTCTCTTGCTCATCATCATCATTGGCTAACACCAGACTCTGCACCTTGCTGGGAACCGGGAAACATGGTTTGTCATCCCAGCGCGGGGCCGGTACTTTGTGCGGGTCTCCGATAGTGCGCCATTGCTTGAGCAGAGGTCCGCCGCCTTCCTCGAAGCAGGCTTGCACCTCCTCAAGGAATAATTCAAGACCACCGTGCAGCATCCGCTCCATTTCTTCCTGCTTCATATCATCCCAAGTGTAATCGCTTGTCTTGGAAGGCATCTCCTCCCACCTGTGGGAGCCGATTTCGATGACCTTGGCGGCGGCATCTGCGACCTTGGCACTTATCCATTCGTGCAGGTCATCGAGTGATTCCGGTTTCGGGCTGTCAACCAAGCCCTCGACATCGTCTTCATGCCAGGCAGCCCAGCGACTGCGCTCGGGCAGGTGCAGCCCGAGCGGGGATTCCATCATCAGACCGACCAGCGCATCCTCGACCAGGATACCCATCACCATGCGGGGATTGACCGGCTCGCGCAGTCCGATCTTACTGCCGATGAACCAGCGCCGTGGACAGCGTAACCAAGAGACGTAACCGCTGGCTGAGATGCGCATCCTACTGCGGCCCACCGCTCCACCCAAGGGAGGTAGTCCGACCGGCATGGCCGGCGCTGGTAGCGGTTGTCCTTCAATTCAACCCCGATGCGTGGGGTCGAAATCACCTTTCAAAACTGTAGAAATCACCGCTTGCCCTCTGCTCGCGGTCCTTGCGACTCTTTTCCTTATTGATGCGCGGTCGAGATGAATCGTGGTCCCGCCTGAAGGTGACGCCGACCGTCTCGAGGAAGCGATTCATTCCTTCCTTCAGACGGAACGGCCCTTCGGCATGGCCGTGGATACCGCCTTTGCCCTCAAAAACCAGAAGCGAATCAGCCAAGATATCGATGAAATATACGTCGTGGTCGATGACGAAGGCGGATTTCTCATTCGCTTCCATGGTGCGACGAATCGCCTTGGCGCATTCCATCCGAGCGTTGGCATCTAGATGGGCACTCGGTTCATCGAGCAGGTAGAGGTCGGCATCGCGTGCCAAGCAGATGACTATGCTGACGGCTTGCAATTCACCACCTGACAATTTATTGGCGCGCTTGGCGAGTAATTTGTCAACCCCCATGGCGCGCACGACGGTGACTTGAAATTCACCACTGCGCCAAGCCTGACCGACCTCGGCGTCGAGCCATTCCTGCACCGGCAGGTCGTGCTCAACCGAGACGTGCTGTGGCTTGTAGGAAATCTTCGCCTCGGCGGTAATCCAACCATCATCGTATTCAATCTCGCCGGCAATCATCTTGAACATAGTCGATTTTCCGGTGCCGTTGGCTCCTACGACGCCGACCACCTCGGCTTGATGGACTGCACCTCTGCCGGTGGTCAGAGAGAACTCTCCGAGCTTCTTCTCGATGTCGCCCCATTCGAGAATCGGGATTCCCTTCTCACTTCGTCGCTCGGTATGCGACAGGAATCGAATTGGCTTATCGCGGATCCGCATATTCTGCTCGGGAAGGAAACCGTCGAGATAGACATTGATGGCGGTGCGGGTCGGTCGCGCCGGGGTGAAGATTCCATACGCCCCTTTCTCACCGTAAACGATGTGCACCAGATCGGCCAAGACATCGAGAACCGCCAAATCGTGCTCGATTACTATCACTCGCTTGCTCTGTGACAGCCCATGGATGATCTTGACGATTCGCATCCGCTCGTGAATGTCCAGATATGAGGATGGTTCGTCGAAGAAGTAGACATCGGCATCCTTCAGCAGGGTGGCACAGATTGCCACCCGCTGTAATTCCCCTCCGCTCAACTGGTCGATATCTCTCTCCAACAGATGAGATATCCCCAACTTCTCAGCATTCTCAGCCAAGGTACCTGTCTCATCGACCTTGGTCAGCAGGTCGATGACCGGTCCACTGGCGACCCGCGGCAGGTGGTCGACATATTGTGGTTTTACCGAGATGGTGATTTCTCCTTCGAGAACCAAATTGAGAAAGTCGCGCAACTCCCCTTTCGGCAGGCTCTCAATAGCATCTTCAAGCCATACCTCATCGGCATCATAATCCCCCAGATTGGGAATCAATTGCCCGGAAAGGATGTTGATGGCGGTCGATTTTCCCATCCCGTTCGGTCCGAGGATTCCAATTACCGATTCCTTTGAGGGCGAGGGCAGACGGAACAGCCGGAAGCCGTTCATGCTGTAGCGGTGAATCATATCGCTTGCCAATTCACTAGGCAGTTGGGTGATGATGAGAGCGTCGTGGGGACATTTGTTGATACAGATACCACAGCCGATGCAAAGTGCTTCGGAAATGTGCGGCTTGCCGGTCTTGGCATCCATGACGATGCATTCCTGGCCATTTCGCACTGGCGGGCAGAACTCACGACATTCATCCATGCATTTCTTCGGTTGACAACTGTCCTCTCGTAATACCGCTACGCGCAATCTCTCACCTCCTTTCCACTCGTGGTTGAGATGGCGACTTGCCAGCCCCTCATCAATCCGCCGCTTTGCCCCGCGGCTTGCGAATCAAGGCTTCACCATCACTGCTGTCGAGTAGTATTTCCAAAGGCGAAGCGGTTCTGATATGCCTAAGTGCCCCTTCCTCAAAAACTGCTTCGTGTTCATCCAACCAATCCCAGTCCATTGAATCGGATTTCTCCAGGGTGAGATAACCTACACTGAAGGAGACTATATTCTGGAAGAAATGAGTGCCTTGACTAGGGTCGACGTGGATATCGGACATAGGAGCTTCGACAATCGTCTTCGCCCCACTGATCTGGCTCCAACTCACCGGGATGCCCAGAGACGGGTCTGAGGTTCCCCAGCGACCCGGGCCGATTAGTAGATAGGGTCGATTCTGGCGCGATAATTCGGCATTCAGGCGCTCGACAATCGGTGTCAGGTCCCGGGTCTTGAGCCGATTGAGACGCTCTGGATGAATGTAGATGATGTCGGCCACATCGTCGATGATGCCGTTGCCCAAGGCTTGCGATGAAAGACACAGGCAACGCTCTTGGTCGACGTCGGACAGGTCGACGTCGATATCCTCGTGGCCGGAAACCACCGGGCGTAACTGCAATAATGAGAATCTCCGCACCCCTTTCTCAGCATTGTGTGAGACTGCGAATTCTATTTCAACCGGTGTCCCGAGGTATATCTCACAGGTTCTCAAAACGTGATGTAGAATCTCGGCAAGGGGAAATTTTCCATGCTTCAGGGCTGGCGCAAAAGTGACAATCCGCTGACCATCGCGCTGTAGAGTGTCGACGATTCGGTCATCGCCGGCGACATAGGTCGAGCCTACCAAAGCCAATTGGCCATCTTCTTCGGCCACGTCAAGGTCGAGGTGGAGCAGATTCGAATCATCGACATGGGTCAGTATCGTACCCCCGACACCCATTGGAACGGCATAGAATTTTCTCTGCGACGTACGCAGGGTAGCATCGATACTATAGAATTGATGAAGCCGATTGGGATGTGCCGGACTGAAGCGTAGACAACGGCCACCTTTGGCGACTTGTCGTCCCAGTCCGAGGGCGATTGCGGCAATTCCATCCTCTGCCTTCAGCGGCTCGACGGGATAGTGATTCTGAGAGCGAGCAACCCCGGAAATCGCCGGATAGAAACGCTGGTTGTGTTCGGTGCCAACCAATTCCTGCACCACCACCGCCATCCTCTCGTCCTCAATCGAATTAGGTGTCGCATTGACGTAGGCCTTCGCCCCATTATAGTAGGTCGAAGCATAGACCAGACGTATCGCCCGGCTCAGTTCCCTGACCCGCACCTCCATGTCGGGATTGTCGTTGGCGATCATGTAGGTCGAGTATACCCCGGCAAATGGCTGATGGCTGGCATCTTCCAACTGGCTCGAGGAGCGCACCGCAAGAGGCCAGATTGCTACAGTCAGCATCGAGCGCATCACCAGCAGTTCCTCATCGGTGAATTTGCCGGCAAGGAAGGCGGCGGCGATATCCATGTCCGAATGCTCTTCATGAGCGAAGTGCGACAAGTCATTGCGCTCGATGAAACTCTCAAAAACATCGGTGGCGACGACCATAGACCTCGGTACTGTGATATTGACGTCGGGAAATGATTCGGCCAGACCGAGATCTGGCATCCGGGTGTAGAAAAACGCTAGACCTCGTCCTTTACCGCCGAGACTCCCGGTGCCGATTCTCTGGAATCCACTGCCTTGTTTTCCGGGAGTATGGTCTTCGACCGAATGGAATCTCATCTGATAGAGGTGCTGACCGATGACCTCGATCAGGAAATTACGCACCTCTTCGATGGAATCGAAATCACCCAATCTCTTCGGCCTTAATTGTGCCGCCAGTGAAAACTCGGTACGGGTCCTCATCCAATGCGAGAAGTGGTTTCGGGCGGCGTGGAATTCGATGCTGGAAATGTCGACCTTCTTGAGCGCGGCACGCAACTCCCGCAGGTCCGAGGCGCGTGCGATTTCCGCACCGTCTGGGGTGCGGAACACGAAGTCACCAAAACTCATCTTCTCGCGCATGAAGTCGGCGATTCGATTGTACAATTGGGTATCTTCCTTGTGAATGAAGGTCGCACCCAGTGCCTCAGCCTGCTCCCTTAAATCGAAATTTTTCGATTGGAAACAAATCGGCATATTGGAATGTGACTCGCGCAGGTGCCGGGTCAGGTCAAGTCCGGCAGTATCGTTATTCCCACCCTTGTGCGGGAATCTTCCATCGGTGAACACTCCGATGATGTTATTGTGGTACCTCTCGATATGCAGCATCGCTTCCTCATAATCGGTAGCCAGCAGAATCTTCGCCCGGGCGCGCAGTCTCATCAGCCGTTCGTGCAGGTTGGCACCCTCACCCATCAGCCTGGTGGTCTGTTCGAGCAGTTGAGTATAGAGCAGGGGTAGATACGCAGAGTAGAATCTGCGGCTGTCCTCGACCAGCAATATAATCTGTACATTGCCAAAATCGACGTCGTGCTGAACATTGCGCTCATCCTCAATCAATTTGGTAATCGCCAACAGGATTCGACTATCTCCGGTCCATACGAAGATTCGGTCGATTCCCGAGCCAACATTCAAAGTGGCTAATTCCCGGGTATTGTAGGTGAGCAGGACCACCGGCAGTCCGGGGTGAATCGACTTTGCCCGCTGGGCGAAATCGTGCACCGCCATCTCACCGATTCTTGCCATAGTGATGACCATGTCAAACGGCCTCTGGCGCAGAAGTGTCAGCGCATCTTCCGCATCTGGACTGTGTATGAGGCGGGGTGATTGCGAAAGATTGAGGGCGCTGTATTCACGATTCATCAGATCGGCGAGATGACCGTCTTCCTCCAATACATAGTGGTCAAAGTGGCTGGAAACCAGCAGAACGTCGCGCACTCGAAACGGCGTCAGCCGCTCAAACCGAGCGATTTCTCGCAACTCGGTACCATCCATAGTCGATGTTCACCTCCCCCCATAATTAGTATTCGCTAAGTGAAACCCCCTCCTCCAACCTCCTTCCGAAGGCTGAGCCTCGTGGCATTATGAAGTAGCCTTCGATGTAGTGGCCTTCGGATTATACGCGAGGTAGAAGGCCTACCTTGGCAAATAGGTCCCAAACCGGTGCCAAGAAGAATGGTAGGAATCGATAGCGAACGTAAACCGCCGCTGCCAACCAGATCTTCTGTACCTTGTTCAACCTGATGCGGCTACTGAAAACATCTCCCTGGCGCTTGATGATCTGCTTCAGTATGGCATCGTAGAAGGCGGTCATCGCGGCGGGAGAATAGCGACTACGGCGCGGCAGTAGCGGGATTAATTTCTGTGCCTCGGCCAAATATGTTCGAGCACGCTTGGCGTAGTGGTAGGTATAGGCCTCCCATTGTTTGTTGCGGAGCACCGTACCATCCAGTTCGGAGACGGTGATTTTATTCTCTTCGAGTTCCTGCAACGGTAGGTATACTCGGTTGCGACCGATATCCTCACCGACATCTCGCAGTACATTGGTCAATTGCATGAAGATGCCCCAAGATTCGGCGAATCGGCGCGCCTCTTCGTCATCATAACCATAGATTTCGATGCACATCAGGCCGACGACGCTGGCCACCCGGTAACAGTATAGGTACAACTCGTCGAAGGTGCGGTATCGGTTGTTGAACAGGTCATCCTCCATGCCCGAGATGAGGTCGCCGAAGTATTCCTGCGGAATTTGATAAGTCTGCACCGTGTCCTTCAACGCCAGGAATACCGGATCGGTCGAGGTCAGACCATTATAGCAGGTCGAGAGTTTCTTGCGGAAGAAGAATAACTGTGCTAATTTGGTCTTGTAGGCATCTTCATCAATGACCGCGGGTCGGTCGGATAATTGCTCAAACTCGGACTGGTAAGCGATTGCTTCAGGGTCGTCAGGGCCGAGACCACCTTGGAAAACATCCTTCCAATCTCCGTCGGCGATATCGTCAGCACGACGGCAGAAAGAATAGACTGCACACATCGCCCGGCGCTGCTCATCGGGGAGATACTTGAACGAGTGGTAGAAATTACCCGCCTCTCGACGGGTCAGGGACTCACAGTAATCGAAGGCGATATTGATAATCTCCTGCGGCGGGTGTTGTTCCCAGATAGGCGCATCGAGATTGGAGAACGGATTCTGTAATTCTTCGGCCGGACTGGATAAGCCGATGAAAGCCGCACCATCGCGCACCACATCGATGGCCGTGACTCCGACCGCATGCACCGCATCCTTGGTCAACGTGACCGCGGCTCGAAGTGCATCTAGAGCTGGCGACTGCCGCTTAGTATGTTTCTTTTGAGACTTGCGCGACTTGGCATAGCCCTTCAAGGGCATCAGTAAATCTGGCTTGCGACGCTCCAACATTCCTATCTCCCCCTCACGTGCCGAAACAGACCAGTCTTTAGGCACTTGCCTCCCTTTGGGCTTTTTTCCACAACCTGCGAACACGCAAATACATCATGAACTGCTTCACCCGACCTACGGTCGGACGTTTTCTCCATGTGTCATAACCCTGTCGCTCGATAGAGTTCAAAATTGCCTCGCCTCCCATCGTGAACATCGCCAAATCAACCGCTAACCTCGGGTCGATATGATTCCATAATTCCTTACCTTTTGTAAACCATTCTCTAGCTCGCTCAACTTGGAACCTCATTAATTTGCGCCACGCCTCATTATCGCTGCGCACAAGATATTCCTTCAGTGAATAGCCATGTGCCTCAATCTCATCCACAGGCATGTAGATGCGCTCTTGGTCGAGGTCCCGTGAAACATCTTGCCAGTGATTTGCAAGTTGCAGGGCGGTGCAGGTATAGTCGGCCAAGTCGCGCATCTTCTGGTCATTGTGTCCATAGACATAGAGGAAGAGATGTCCTACAGGGTCGGCTGAATAGTAACAGTATCGGCGCAATTCATCCCAGTTCTCGAAGCGTTTTTTAGTCTGGTCCATCTTGAAGGCCTGAATCAATTTCCAATACGGTTCATGAGGTATTTTCATCGCAGTCGAAGTTTCGGCGACGGCGCGCAGAATCGGATGTCGGCCAGTACCACTCCACGGTACGATTTCGACCCCTTCGGGCAGGTCACTGATCTTTCGAACCCCATCTGGGAATCCATAGACACGGGCCAGGTCGTCCTCCCATTCATCGAGAAGTCTCCAACGCACTTCATCGGGGTGTGGCGCATCATCGCCGAGGTCATCGCCATAGCGGCAATAAGCGTAGATATTCTCGATATGTTGACGTTTATCGGGTGGAGTGAATTTGTTGGCGATCAGGAAATTCTCGTAATGGCTGTTGGCGATCTGCGTACAGTAGGCTTGCGCTTCAGCCAATGTCGGCCGTGAATCATAACCGGCTAGGACAATTTCATCGTCGGAAACGAGATGTTCACCCCAAACGATTTTCTCGCCCATTTCAATCCCCCTCAGTACATATTCACATTGCTTAGATTATAATGCAACGGTTTTATGCTTCATATCGTTTCACCCTGAAGTTCAGCAACTATCTCCTCACTCGCAATCCCAAGCAGTCCAACCCTCAGTATCTCGGCGCGGTGGCTTGGGCCAGTCAGGCCACGGTGAATCCGGATTCCACGACCGGCCGAGCACATGTGCGGCAGCGACCAGTCCCGAGCGCGCCGCCCCCTCCATGGTCGATGGCCAGCCTTGGTCGGTATAGTCGCCTGCCAGTGCAATTCCCTGTCCCGCGTCGCCAGCAGCAGGGCGAAGTTTGTGGCTGCCAATCGGGAAAGCACAGGTAGCACGCTTGGTGCGGACGACAAAAAATCGCTGTAGTCGAGCTTTGCTATCGGGCCACATAGAATCGGCAACCCGCTCGAATTCGGTTTGTAATTCGCCATCACTCATCTCAAGATATGGGTCGGCGAAGCTGATTGGGGTAGAAAGCCATTGCAGACCATCAGGTGGTTGGTTCGCTTCACTCAATTCGGCATTGCGGTTGAATATCATCTGGATTATCGGCTCGTCGACCAAGGCGGTGAAGGTGGTATCTTCCCCGCTCTTGATTGAGTCATATAATGCGTGCAAACCGATAAGTGCGGTATAGCCCAAGGCCGAAGTGCGCGCCGCCACCGCGATGGCGGAATCACTGGCACCCTCGCCGCGCAACATTCTCGTGACGATGTGATGGGGGGTGGCTAGGACTACTGAGTCAGCCTTGATTGTCGCATCTCCGACGACAACACCCCTGCATTTTCCATTTTCCCACAGCAATCTGGATACTTGAGTACTACAGCGTAGATCCACGCCTGCTGAATCGAGTGCGGCACGAAATGGCGCATCGAGAGCGCCGCTCAAGTGGTCTTGAAAGGCACCGACATCGAAGGCGTGTGGATCGCCGAATAAACCGCGTTTGAACAACAGAACACAAACTGCAGTACTGGCCTCTTCCAAAGACATGTTTAGTGCCGCGAGCACGAAAAATCTCCAGAATCTATTGATTGCTGGTTCGGTTTGTCGGTGCCGTCGCAACCAATCGATGAAGGGTTCGTCGTCCAATTCCAGACGCTGCTGCTCGCTCATCTTGGCAAAGGCGCTCACCACTCGGCGCATTCTGGTTTTATCGCGCAGGGATAGAAAAGGGAATTTGAGCATCGAGCCGAGCATATGGTTCGGCGGTGCTAATCTTCCATCTTTCAGCGCCGAGGATTTTCCCGAGTAAGGGTCGGTGAAAGTTAACACCGTGCGCCCTTGGAGTTTGATGGACTTTTTTGCCTCGGCCCGGGCGATGAGTTGTAGGAACCTCTCATAAACCCTAAAACAGGCGTGTTGGCAATTATCGAGTTCGAGCCCGCTGTGCGGGTCGGTGACAGAACTTACCCGGCCGCCAATATGCTTGCGTGCCTCAATTAGTATGACTTCGTCAACCGAATCATCGTCTGCTAGAGCGAGGGCTGATGAAATCCCCGCAATACCCGCTCCGACAACGACAACCCGCATTTTACCCTGTTGCGCCTTAGAGGTTCTGAACATGAACTCTCCGTAATCGAACCGACACCTATTCCATGCTCAGCATAGAGGTTTGAAGTGATTTTTCGGGCAAACGGTTTTTACCATCGGTCTTGCCCCCACGACTAGGGATAGGATGGACTGCCCAAGTTGTTCAGAGTCAATTCCAGACGACAGTATATTCTGCCCAGAGTGTGGGTCGCGACAGAATTTGTCGAGGGCATCAGAAGATTTCACTCAGGCATTAGGCGGTGGAATGGTAGCCGCACCCGCTTCTGGAGTAGACGGAGGAGGTACCATCACCAGACGTCAAAGCGAAGATGAATCTGGCGGTGCGACCTCGGATTTACTTTCACAGATTGCTCAAGGAATGGATAATTCCCCTATGCAGCACCCGCAACAATTCCACCAACCCGAATCCCAACAACCACAACAAGAGCCCAGCGGTGCTGTTTCTGGTGGTGCTGTCTCTGGTGATGCTGTCTCTGATGATGCTGTTTCCGGGGGTACTTTTTCCAGTGC
>DARQ01000009.1:12449-13321 GCA_002503395.1 Euryarchaeota archaeon UBA60
GGGGTTTCCGATATGCCGAATAACAACCCCCATACCCTTTCCGGAATGACCGGTGCTTCGCATGTGATATCGAGCGATCCAATCACCGGATATACCCCCCTTCAGGTCTCAAACAACCCTACAAACAGTCCTACCGATGTAATGGTGAACCGAATCGCTGAAGCTGAAAAGGAGGTCAAGACCGAACGCCGAAGTCAATGGTTGCAGATGAATCACGATTCCGCCGCCAACGTGCTCGGTTCCATCGCCGGAGAATTACCTTCTCATCTACAACAGCAAAACGACCCGGCCAAGGCTCTGCTCAAGCAGACAATGAGTGGGGGTGAAGAAGAAGGTCCAGCGCCTAGTCTACTACGGCGAATGTCCGAGGTCGCGGTGCGTCGCGTCGCTCGCAAGCGCGGAGTTGCGGTCGAAACGCCGCAGATCAAGCCAGAAGGCGATGTCTTGAATGTCAATGTCACCTATGTCGATGATGGCAGAGTTCTCGATAGTCCGGCTGACCTGTGCAGTGCATTCCAACACGCCATCTCGACCGAGTTGGCGCTTAAAGGAGTCGACATGAGTACCGAAGTGACGCTGTTCTGTTCGCGGGATGGAGAGGTCGAGAAGGTGCATGGTCGCGGCTCCGCTGATGGCGAAGATGAAGAGGATATGTTCGCCTGCGAGATGTGCGCTGGCTTGGTCAGGGAATCCGACAATAAATGTCCGCATTGTGGCGCTGAATTCGACGATGAAGAAGAATCATTCTCAGGTCCACCTGGCCAAGGCCCCGGCGGCGGACCCCCCGGTCGTGGCCCCGGCGGCGGTGGCCCTCCTGGTCGAGGCCCCGGCGGTGGTGGCCCTCCCGGTCGTGGCCCCGGCGGTGGTGGCCC
>DARQ01000027.1:0-841 GCA_002503395.1 Euryarchaeota archaeon UBA60
GTTTCAAGCGACTTCAAGAATGCCGGCGACCTGATTTATCTGCTCGGCGAGAGCCATCAGGAACTCGGAGCCAGCGAGTTAGCATTCATGTTCAGCGAAGAGGCAACCAAATCCGACACCCCCAAAGTAGCCGGCCAGGTCGAGGAGAAGTGTGGAATTGGCGGGGCGGTGCCGGCGATAGATGCCGAGCGCAATATCACGATGTACAGGTCATTGACCGGAGCAATGCGAGAAGTTCTGGTCGCCAGTGCCCACGATTGCTCCGACGGAGGACTTGCTGTTACCTTGGCTGAATGTTGTATTGGTATATCTGCTGGGTGCGAGGTCGACATCACCGCGATTCTAGCGGCCGATGCAGAACTCGACCATTGGGGAGCACTGTTCGGTGAGAGTCTGGGGAGAATCCTCGTCAGTATAATTCCCGAAAACCAGTCGCAATTCGAGGCGGCTATGGCCGGACATTCTGCAACTCTAATCGGTATGGTGAATCACGATAATGATGATAATTTTACCATCACCGCCAATGATGAGGAGATACTGGTTTCCCAAGTTGGAGAACTACGTAGTGCTTGGCAGGGAACACTGGATGGGGGGCAACCATAATGATCGAAACCCCACAAGTTGCAGTGCTGACCGGTTTCGGCATCAACTGCGATTTGGAGACCATGGCAGTGTTTGAGATGGCTGGAGCAACCGCACACCGAGTGCACGTCAACCAACTAGTCAACGGAGTGCTTAACTTGGAGGATTACCATATATTGGCAATTCCGGGCGGCTTCTCCTTCGGCGATCACCTCGGTAGCGGTCGACTTCTCGGCAATCGCCTACGATTCGGATTACG
>DARQ01000027.1:926-4282 GCA_002503395.1 Euryarchaeota archaeon UBA60
CTTGCAACAATCAGCTTCACTGACCCTCAACGACAGTGGTCATTACGAAGACCGCTGGGTGACGCTTGAGTTCAACCATGAAAGCCCGTGCATCTGGACTAAGGGTCTGATGAGAATGCGCACCCCGGTGCGCCACGGCGAAGGAAAATTCGTCACCCCCTCCCAGGAATTACTCGACCAATGGCATAGCGCCGGACAATTGGTGTGCCGCTATATCGACCCCAATGAGCAATATCCCTCGGCCGGCGATAAAGCTCTACCTTACCCATTATGCCCCAACGCCAGCATGCGTAATATCGCCGGAGTATGCGACCCGAGCGGATTGGTTTATGGAATGATGCCGCACCCTGAGGCCTACCATTCGCAATGGTTAGGGGCGACATGGACACGAGAAGATGGCCGAACCGGTGCCGACCATACCAGTCCAACCAATAGTCACAGCCGCGACATCGCGACGGCCGTGGCCGGACAAGGAGAAGGAATGGCGATGTTTCGAAATGCCGTTGAATACGTCAGGAACAACCTCTGAAGTGAGTATATGGGAGAACTCCAGAACCCTGACCGCCTCACCCACCCAGATCAATTACGAGCATTGGCAATTCTCCTGATGGTGATGGTGCATGCCGCGGCAACCTGGACGCCGAAAGAGGTTTCAATCACCAGTTTTCTAGCATTCGTAATCTCAGGACTGGGTGGATTGGCGGCGCCATTATTCGTTACCATCGGCGGTTGGGGGATGGCGAGGAGCCGGTTGACCAAACGCAAGATTCTCACCCGCAGCAGCTTCTTATTGACCTGCCAGATATTAGTGAATCTAGCCGCACCACATCTGTTTGAACCATTTACTCCTGGTATACTATCACTATTCGCCATCACCATTCTCCTCTCACCCCTGTGGCTGGCCGCAATCCGAGCCAAGTGGAAAAATGGCTCCCCGGTCTGGCCAGTGATCTTGACCATAGTGGTATTCTTACCATGGGTATTCCCGTCGGCGCTGGGGCCCTCAAACTGGGACTCCCGAGTTCACACCCCAACCATCATCAGCGCCCTCCAACATCTCTTGTTGACCGGGACATACCCACTGATTCCATGGCTGGCATTCGCAATGTTGGGGTCGATAATAGCCGACCACAGAACCGCTGCACAGGTGGGAAAAGAACACAGCCCCGCCCCCCGCCCAATTTTGTATCTCATCATTGCCGGAATCGCCTTCTTCTTCATGGCACTGGGCGTTGCCACCAACCAGAAAATCCCCCTTGCCCTACCCAATGGCCGCGCCGTGCTGACCTTCTTCCCAGCCAATACCCCATTCCTCATCTGCGCCTTTACCGGGGTCGGAATACTCTGGCAGGCGACGAAAAAACTCCCTCACTACCAACCACTGAGTGACCTTGGGCAAAGGTCATTGACGGTATATGTGGTGCACTTCATCCCCTTCACCTTCCTCGATCGCCTCGATGAAGTCGGCGGGTGGTCGACCTTGACGTGTTCACTGGTGGTGTTGGCCTACACCCTGTTGTGGATACCATTGGCGCACCTCCACGCTAGATTCACCCCCACTTGGAGTCTGGAACATCTACTGAGAAATCTAGTTGCCCAACCGATACGGAAACTTGAGAACCGATAACCCCAGAGCGAACCGAATGGCGACCGAATTACTGTACATGGAATCAATAGCCGCGTGCTACGATAGTGAGTTTTCCGCTACCGTGACGGCAATTGCAGAGGATAACGTGGTCCTCGACCGCACTCTGTTTTATCCCTTGGGTGGAGGGCAGAATTGGGATGTCGGACATCTCGATTCTGATATTGGTAAAACAACCGTCACCGAAGTACGAGGTCGAGGAGATGTCAATCACTTTGTTGGCGAAGACCACGGTTTACAGATTGGCGACGAAGTGCAGGGAACCATCGATTGGCAGAGGCGCTATGCCCATATGAGGATGCACACCGCACAACACCTGGTCAGCGGCGTGGTCTACGAGATGTTCCACGGCACCAGGACCGTGGGTAACCAGATTCATGCCGACCGCAGCAGAATAGATTTCCACCCGATCAAATTTGATGCAGAGATGCTCGAGCGGGTCTTCACCTCAGCCCAAGAGATTATCGAGAGCGAATTACCGGTGACTTGTTCGACCATGACCAGAGATGAAGTCAACCAGATAATGCCTCCAGAGCGCACCAACATGGATTTATTACCGATTTCAGTTAAACAATTACGAGTCATCACCATCGGCGAAAATTTCGATCTCTGTCCATGTGCGGGGACGCATGTAGCTAACCTGAGCGAGATTGGCGAGTTGGAACTGTTAGGTAAGAAGAACAAAGGCAGTATGGTGCAAAGAATAAGTTACACATTAAAATGACGAACCACCTATTATTCGCCAATTAACATTAGTAACCAAAGACCCAAGAAATAACATCATCTCAAATATCCAACTCATCATCGACAGAATCCACAGAATTATCTTTCGATTCAGACCCCTCTATAGTGTCCGAATCGGTGCTGGGTGAGGTACCTTTACCGAGCAGTTCAGAGACCTCCTCAACCTCCCCTTCCCAGGCTTTACGTTGCGCCTGCCGGCGAGCAAAATCACTACCCTCAACATGTTTGCGCTGGCTCTTCGACGCTTTTCCACCTTTTTCTGCGGCGGCAACCCGGTCGGACAACACCCGGTCTTCCCCCGGTCTGTCGCTGACGTCGACCTTCTCAATCTCCCGACTAGGAACGGTTCTTACCCCAGCCGAAGAATTGACTGCGGGGGTGATTTCGCGGTTGATTTCTCTAGCCTCTGCCAGGCTCGGCGCAACATCTTTCCATTGGCTCTGATTGGCAACATCACGTATCACCGAGGTTTTGGATTTCTGCGCCTGACGCTCAAACAGGTCAGCGACATCCTCACTGGTCGCCAACGGAGCAACATCGGCAAATTCACCCGCCAATATCTGGTATTTCCTCAAGGTTGGTCCATGCACAGAGTCATGGTCCCAGCGATGCGGATTGGCCAACATCTGCATCAATTCAACCGCCAGTTGGTCGATAGGAGAGACCGGGTGATCAGGTAGAGCGTCACGAACCACAGCATGGGTTGCGATACACTGGCGGCAGCGTTCAGTGCCGACAATATCAGCCGCATCACAGAGCAGACAACAGGTTTGGAAACCCATCTCCTTCATCGCTTTACGCGGCATACTCATGCTTCGACCCAACCACTCCACTCATCCACCCCCCATGAAGCGAGCGCTCATCTGAACACCATGGCAAGACCATTGATAGGGAAGCACCGCAAGGGACGGCCGTGCAGCCGCAACGAGACCCACGGGCAGCGATGCTCGAGCGCGACCCTTACACC
>DARQ01000027.1:4386-9222 GCA_002503395.1 Euryarchaeota archaeon UBA60
AACTACAAACAGCCGATTGAGCACCATACCGGTCGGCTCTGGCACTTCAGCGAGGAGGAGAAGCGCCACCTTCTCCTGGCCACGGCGGCATTCACTCTAGCACTTGGATTGATGGTCACCGGTGGCATATTCGGTTTGCTCCGCACCGGCTTCACCACCTGGTTCATCACCATCGTGGTGATGATGCCGGTGATGTTATTCGCGGTCGGCCCGGCCTTTCTTCTCCACGAAATCGGCCATAAGGTGGTGGCGAAGAAATACGGTTGCTGGGCCGAATTCCGCGCTGATCCCAAAGGACTGAAGATGGGTGTGGCAATCGCCGCGGTTCTCGGAGTGGTATTCATGGCTCCCGGGGCGGTGATGGTGGCGGGGCTGGTGACCAGACGGCAAAACGGCCACATCGCCATCGCCGGCCCGATGGTCAATTTCGGGTTATTCTTGGTCGGAATTCCCTTGGGGGCGGTAATAATTGCTCTTACCGGGGCGAACGGCGACATCGATGCCATCTTGGTTGGCAATTCTCTCAATTATAAATTACTCATATGGTATATGATAAAATTCTGGCTGACCGCGAATCTGGTGTTGGGAATGTTCAACATGTTACCATTCGGGCCACTCGATGGTCTCAAGGTCAAGGCGTGGTCGGAAGTGGCTTTCTGGGCGATGCTGGGGGCATTTGCCATCCCCCTCATCCTATGGTGGTTCGGCGGGCTGTGGAGTCCGATGGACCTGGTCAGTTCCCTAGCCTCAAAGATATGAGTTGATCACCGGCCTCTCATCCAAATGGAAGAACGAGTAAGCGGCCCACCAAGTCACCATATCTAGGCTATTCACCAGATTATCCTTGCCGGAATTCTCTTCACCGTATGATTTACCCCCTGTATCCATCCAATCCTCCATCTCTTCAAGGGTATCGCATACTTGGTGATAGCACCAGTAACCGTCGACCAGCCCACCGAAGCCCATGGTCACCGTACCGAGATTATCTTGGAAACTGGCATGGTCACTGCGCGCCGTTGTATCTTCGTAGATTATCAATTCCGGCCGACCACGGTCAAGCCAATCCTCAACCTTCCAAGTTGCCTCATCGTGCTCGGGTTGGCCGACTAGTATCTGCACCTGTTGTTCGACGCCGATGGCGTCACTTCCGATCCACATCGCTAACCTGACCATCTCGGGCTGATTCAGCTTATCATAATCCTGACTGGGGCCGATGTAGACTCGCATCGGCCAGACCTCGTCATCCTTGGGATAGCCGGTATCATCGATGCTCAGGGCCGGGTCACCATGCGGTGCACCGCCACCACCAGGCCAATTCACCCCAGCCATATCGAGATTGACATAATTTGTAATAGTCACCTGCGGATTATCTTCTTTAACATAATATTCAGTCCAATAATCCGAACCGCGCTTTCCCCCTTCTTCACCACTCCACAAGCAGAATACAATGGTCCTACGGGTATCGAAATCTGCCATCGCTTCGGCCACGGTCAGCACCATACTGGTACCGGCGGTGTTGTCGTAAGCACCGACCCTGGTGCCATAGGTGCGACTTCCGAGCAAGTGCGGGTCGGCAATCGGCAATGCAGTATTTGCTGGGGGGGCAACATCGAAGTGAGCCCCGAACACCATCCATTCATCCTTGAATTCGGTTCCCCAACGATAACCACAGATATTGTAGGCCTCGGGATTCTGCTTGCTGAAAATGTCTGTGAATTGGAACCGATGTGTCATCACCTCAAGTCCAAAACTCTCCATCTCAGAAATAAGCCATTGCGCCCCATCTTCATAGGCAAGGTTGCCCTGTCCGGCCCAGCGGTCAAGATATCCTTGGGCACCGTCGGCTAAATCCAACACGTCGGTCGATTCATCGGTCAGCAGGTTGAGATAGTTGTAAGTGGTCATACCATTTACCAAACCAGTGGCAAAGCGGCCACCTTGGTCAGCGACGAATTCACCACATTCCTCACACCAACTGGTGATGGCAGGCCGGATAATACCCAGCTTTACAATTCCAGCCGGACCGCCGGTTTGAGAGGTATTGATCACTTGGTCAAGACTACTATTTTCTTGTGCCATTCGCAAGATTCCGTTACCGTCGGCGGAATCATGACCATCTTCATCAATCCAAGTGCGCCACGATTCGTTCAAGTCGCGAATCGGCCATTCTTGGCGCCCATATTCACCGACCATAACCACCGCAGTATCAGTGCGTGGCGGGGCTAACAGGGTAATTTGGATCGTCTCCCCGGCCTTCAGGTCTACAACTGTGGAATTTTGCACATAACCACTACTGGGGTTGATTATCAGGTATGGGATGAAGGCCGCAAGGTCAGCTTCTGCCACTAAAGTAACTCCTTGGAAAACCCCCCCGGTCAACACTTCAGGAGTTACCTGTAGTTGGCCCGATAATGGGCCAATCTCAGCGTCGGCTCCAAAACATCCAGACAATGGCGCCAGCAAAAACAGTCCGACCAATAGGAAACTGACCGGCGCTGACCGCATGGTCGATGGACAGAGTGTCCACTTTTGAAGTTGAAGTAGCGATGGGCCGGTATTTGACCGAGAGTTTTATCTCCTAACAGGGTAAGTCAGTAATTGAGGATAATGGGTAAAAAAACCATCCAACCCAAGCCCCCTGCACGCATCAGGTATCTATGGTCAAACTACGTAATGTTAGATTGCGGGGAAGATTCACTTACACCACTAATCGAAGGATGAGATAATCTTCAGATAATAGAAAATGAACCGCATCCACCATTTCCACTATATGGAAATACATTTCCGTTCACCGGTAATGGTTAAGAAACACTAATCGGGCGGAGATACGATGGCGACCGCCCGCTTAGACCAGAAGCGTCATGCCCTTGTACGAGCAGTCCCCAATTCTTTTACTGATGCACTGGCAAATTTCTTCGGCTCAGGCCCGAGCGATCTTGGCATGGCCAGACTAGCCCACAAGAAATACTGCTCCATCCTTGAGGATAACGGTGTCAAAGTTACAGTAATCCCAGCCGATGATGATTATCCCGATTGTATCTTCGTCGAAGACCAAGCCGTAATCATCGATGGCCACGTTCTTTTGCCGGCATTAATGGCACCCAGTCGGCGAGGCGAGCAACAAGTGGTCGCTGATGCAATAATCGAAGAATTGAGCGGCCACAAGGTATGCAAAATGTACCATCCTGCAGTGATGGATGGTGGTGACCTTTTACGATTCGGCGACCTATTTTTCGTCGGGCGTTCAACCCGCACCAACGATGCCGGAATCACTGAATTGCGTGACCTTCTTGACCACTTGGGTTACGAACTGCGCACGGTAGACATTCCCGATAATGCACTTCACCTGACAAGTCTTGCCAGCACCCCGACCGACACCACCCTACTGGCCCCACTGGGCTATCTGGATGAGTCGGCATTTGGGGAATTACCCAATGGAGGAGAGATAATATGGATACCTGAAGAGGAGGCCTATGGCTGTAATACCTTAGGCCTACCCAATGGTAAAGTATTGGTTGCCGATGGTTATCCCACAGTAGCGGCAGAACTTGAGTCGAGGGGCCTTGAAGTGGTCATCATCGACATGGAGCAGATTAGAGCTGCCGACGGCAGTCTGACCTGTCTTTCTCTTTTCCTCTGAGCCAGAACCCCATACCATGGGATTGGTTAGGCCACCCAATCTCAGAGACGGAGAACCATTGTGTTTGCTTCTTCTTCATCCGAAAGGCCGACGAGGGCTTTCGCCTCATTCTCCTTCATCCAGTGCTTGCTAGTCAGGTGACGCACCATATTGTCCGAGCGTAGTTTGGCATCACATTTCGGGCAATTGACCAAATCGGTTCTCTCAACGGCCCCGGTCTGCACCGCCTTTGGCGCGAACATCCAAATCTCCTTTTTCTTCATGATGAATAATATTGTGAAGATTATCAAAATCGTCATTACTATGAAGGGCATGTAGTATGACCATACCGGAACTTCACTACTGAGGCGCAGATCCATAGTCACGTAGCGGTCTTCCTCGGCCATTTTCCCATCACCACCTTCGAGGTCGATGGTATGATTGAATTCTTCCCCTTCAACAGTCAGTATCAGAGTCTTTCCGTGGTCAGAGGAATGGAAATGCAACACCAATTCGTAAATCCCACTCAATCCGGTTGACGATCCCCTCTCTTTATTGAGGCTACAGAGACTCTCATCACTTTTTCCCGGTGAGCAGTCGATTTCCACTTTCACGCCACGTACAGCATCACCATCCAAGTCGAGAACCTTCCCTGATATGGTGTAGCGGTGATCCCATTCATGCTCGGCCTGAACCGAGGTGGTGGAAGAGAGCAGAAACAAGGCGACGAGGATAAGCCCGCCAATGGTACGCAATATTTGTTTCATTATCATTCAATCCTTCTCATCTCACCATTCACCTTAGGTTGGATAGACCGGGCGAATTAACACCCATCAATAAAATCGACCGACAAACGCTTGAGTTGATTTCGAACAAAAATCACCAAAGTCAAAAAATCCATTCACCAACCAATCCCCCTCACATCAAAGAAAGGGATGAACACCCGTTGCTTTCAAGAACAGACCACCACTGCAAAGGCTAGGCAGGGGTTGCCCAGCTTGGTCAAAGGCGCTGGGATGAGGTCCCAGTCCATATTGGTTCGCAGGTTCAAATCCTGCCCTCTGCACTAGACTTGGAAAATAGTCGGATATTTGGTGGCAAACGCCCGGAGAATAACTGGACATCATCACTTCATTTGAGACAAACACAAGTACACTATAAAGGAACCAATGATGTTCATTATGTTTTGAATTGGGATGATGGCGATGAGCAGCATC
>DARQ01000027.1:9294-9806 GCA_002503395.1 Euryarchaeota archaeon UBA60
GCGTTCTTTGAACCAGGCAACCAAGATGGACTCCACCAATTCCACTCACCCATTAACCGCATCGCTGCAGGAACAACAAGTGCACGAACGATAGTGGCATCGATGAGAATAGCCAGTGCTAATCCAAATCCAATTTGCTTGAGAATGATGACTGAGGATAATCCAAAGGCACCGAAAACTACGACCATAATCGCTGCAGCCCCGGTAATCAAACGGCCAGTTCTCTCCAAACCCCTTGCAACGGCTAATGTATTGTCTCCAGTTCTTTCCCATTCCTCATGAATTCGGGACAACATCAGAACCTCGTAATCCATTGATAATCCGAACACAATACAGAACAAAATTACCGGATTTCCAGAATCTATGGGCTGGGGTGTGAAGTTCAATAATTCCGCCCCATTACCCCATTGGAAAACCCATACCATCATCCCGAAAGATGCGGAAACTGAAAGGATATTCATTGCAACTGCTTTTATTGGAATGATGATACTTCGTACCTGAATATAAATCAG
>DARQ01000027.1:9924-10616 GCA_002503395.1 Euryarchaeota archaeon UBA60
AATTGTTCAGCGATATATGGATTTTCTAAACGCATGTCAATAATTTGACCACGACTCTCAGTACTCGTCTGTGAACCTTCCAAGGAGACAACGATGTATGTTAAATCGCCGCTTACAAATTGCTCGCGAAGATAATTTCGCTGTGAGATTGTTTCGTTAGATAGATACTCATCGGGAGTGGCCCAAAATGACACAACCTCACTTTGATTCATTCCTTGTTGTGGTAAACCTATTCCAAATGAATCCACTACATCATCATCAGAAATATACCCTAACATTTGCGAATGGAATATACCTAAATTATGTTCGGAAAAGGGGTCTCCTCCATCGAGATCAATGACAACTAGAGCAATGTTCTGAGCACCACTGGGCCATATTGAATCGATATGGTCAATACCTTGGCGGCTCTCATCATCAGGGGGCAGGGCCTCGACTGAAGAAAGGGCGAATTCAGCTTGCAAGAAAGGCATACCCGCACCAAGTAGAATGATTAGTGTGGGGACGAGAACTGCTATTGGGTGCTTCATGACAAAGCGCGCAATACTCCCCCAATAACCTCCATTCTCTGAATCCAAACTCATTCTAATCGGTGATTTCCAGCGATTGATATTGTGTCCAACAGAAGCTAATATTGCTGGTAAAACGATGATTGAATAAACCATAGCAATACTGACTGCCAGGGTTCCACCAAT
>DARQ01000027.1:10808-11552 GCA_002503395.1 Euryarchaeota archaeon UBA60
GAATAGTCGATTGATACACCAATTCCAATCAATGAAATGATATTGATTGCGTATTGATTTACGTCAGTGACATTTGATAGCCAAATAGTCACTCCAATGGCCGGGAGTACGGTCATTACACCCATGGAAAATGGTAGAAGAGCAGCTACTATTGTGCCAAAAACGATGAGGAGAATGATTAGTGTGAGAGGTGCTGAAACTATTTCCGCTTTGACTAAATCGTCACTGATTCTTGAATCAAAGGTAGCATGTACTGCGATATCTTTCGTGCGCCATCCCTCAAATCCACCACCGATGGAAACTGTGTCCTTCATCTCTTGATAGACTATCTTTGCTTGCTTCTGGTCACCATTTATCCGAACTTCGTTAATGGCCCAAAAACCATTTTCCTCGAGACTGACCGCATCAACCCTTTCCTCAACAGATAATTCCCATGAATATATGATTTCAACATCACCACGTTCGGAGAAATCAGTTAATGCGCTTTCGACATTTTCTCGCCATACAATATCTGAATCGTTGAGTGTTTCGTGATGTACAAGATAGGAAAAGGTTCGATACCCACTTTCATCTAAAGCGAAGGCTTCGTTCTTCATTTCGATAGCCCGACTACTCTCCATATTTCCTTCGCCAAATGACTCGGCCCAATCAGGACCTATTGCTGAAAGAGATGATAACCCAATGCAAATGAGTACTCCGAGGACGATGATTGGCTTTCGATTATCATAAGTGAATTCACCAAGC
>DARQ01000027.1:11623-11804 GCA_002503395.1 Euryarchaeota archaeon UBA60
AGTCTACCTTATCAACCGAGTGGAAACCAATCTTAGCGAAACTTGGAGATTCTCAATATTCTTGGAAACCAGTGGGTTAAACACCTATATCAAGGGTAATACAGAGTATTATTCAGAGATTATCATGCCAACAACTTTCAGATTGAAATCCGTATATCTTTCATATGTTCCTTGTAACCAA
>DARQ01000127.1:0-1856 GCA_002503395.1 Euryarchaeota archaeon UBA60
GCGCCAATTATACGATCACATCACCCGTCGGTTCCTCGCCTCTTTCCATCCGCATGCCACATGGCTTGATGCCAAGCGAGTGGCGACCAAGAATGATCAGATCCTCACGGCCAAAGCCAGCACTTTGGAAGTTGCCGGCTGGCGAGCTGTGATACCCAAACCCAACTCATCACCCGAAGGCTGGGGTGTCTTGGCAGAAACTCCATGCATAGGCGAAATAGCGGCTATCGAGGTGGAGCAGAAACAAACCAAACCGGCACCGAGAATGAAGGATGCCGGGGTTCTTTCGGCGATGGAAAATGCCGGAAAAATCATCGACGATGAGGAATTCCGTGAAGCAATTTCCGAAAAGGGTCTCGGCACCCCGGCGACGCGTGCAGATCACATCGAGAAACTCATCTCCCATTCATATATCGAGCGCCTGAAGAGTGGCGGCCTGCGGGCAACTCCAAAGGGAATTCGCCTCATCGAGGTGCTGCGAAGAATTCCTGTCAATTGGCTATCATCACCCGAGTTGACCGGAGAGATGGAATCTCGCCTCTCCGGAGTGCAACAAGGAACCTTCGACTGTGCGGAATATATGATGGAGATAAACCACAAGGTCATCGCCATGGTTGAATCGGTAAAGGGATATGAAAGCGATGCTCTGTATCCGCATGACCAACCCCTCGGCGACTGTCCGGTATGCGATGGCAAGGTATACGAGGGTCTGCTGAATTATCATTGTCAAAATAATAAGCGCGGCAAGGGCTGCCCGTTCGCCATTTGGAAGGATTCCAGAGGCAGATATTTCGATATCATCACCGCAACACGTTTCCTCAAAGATGGCAAGGTTGATGATTTACACGGTTTTGTCAACCGTTCATCCGAGGAATTCACCGCCAGTATTGTGCGTAATGACGACCATAAATTGGAATTCGTCAGCCAAGGTCCTTCCAAGGAGGAATTATCCGCTGCTGAAGAGCTAATCGGTTGTCCGACCTGTGAAGGCGGCTCGATCAAAGTCACCGATACTCATTGGGCCTGCGATAATGGTGCCTGCAAGTCAAAGCCCTTGGCTCGCAATATCTGCAAACGCGAGATGCAGACCGACGAGGCGCTGAGATACTTCACCGAAGGCGAGACCGAACTGATTGAGGATTTCATCTCCAAGCGAGGTAAGCCTTTCACCGCCAAACTGGTTAATCGTGGTGGCCGCTTGAAATTTGAATTTCCGCCACGGCAGAATAATGGCCGTTCCAATCTGCCACAATACGAAGTCACCGAAGGAGTGGTCGGCACCTACTCACAGAGAGGTACCAAAGTTCCGATTATCGAAAGTGCCACCCATTTCATCGCTGCTGAAAATGACCAGGGTATTGAATTGGAAATTCCACGCACCTTTGCCAAGAGAGAATTATTACGAGATGAATGCAAGACTCTGGTGGAAAAGGGAAAAGTCGGGCCTCTCGATGATTTCATTTCCAAGAAGGGCAAACCATTCTCAGCCATATTGGTACTAAATCGCAGTGGCAATGTGAAATTTCGCTTTGACTAACCACATCTATACATTCGTCGCTGTTTTGTGCGAAAAGTGAAAGTCGAACGAGTACTCAGCCAACCGGAGGGGAGGATATGACCGATTGGGATGTCGTCATCGTCGGCGCTGGGCCGGTAGGTGGTTATGCTGCCTACAAACTGGCCGAGATGGGGCATAGAATCCTCATCCTCGAAGAGCATGGTGAAATCGGTCGCCCCTTCCAATGCGCTGGATTGGTCACTCCCGAAGCGATGCAGAGAGTTGGACTTGAGCATACGATATTGAGTAGTGTCGTCGGCGCTAAAATGCACAGTCCTGAAGGTTTGGCGATAGCTAT
>DARQ01000127.1:1943-6474 GCA_002503395.1 Euryarchaeota archaeon UBA60
GGCCTCGACAATGGCGCAACCTTATGGCTCAATTCGACCCCGACAAAAGTTGCTTTTTCTGATTCAGGGGTGGAACTTTCAATCGATAATAATGGTATTCAAAGAACCGTTACGAGCAAATTACTGATTGGTGCCGACGGCGCCCATTCATGGGTCAGGAGAACCTGCCGAATGGGCAAGCCGCGCGAATGGATGGTCGGCTTTCAAATCGAAATCACCGGCTATGAAGGTGAAGATGAGTGGCTTGAGATGTATACCGGCAGAGACATTGCCCCGGGCCTATTTGCCTGGGTTATTCCCAATGGCGAGACGCATCGCATCGGAATGTGGGCTCTGCCAGATGATTTAGATGGTCATTCGTGCGAGGAATTCGTCGACAATCTGATGAACCATCCGCTTTGGCGACACAAATTCGAAAACTGCCGCGAGACCGCGAGATATTGTGGCCCGATTCCCGCCGGAATGGTACGACGCCCCTATGGTGAGCGAGTATTGCTGGTCGGCGATGCAGCCGGATTGGCCAAACCAACCACCGGCGGTGGCATCGGTCCCGGATTCCAGCAGGTCGATTTGTTGAGTGAGGGCCTTTCCAGCGCCATCAGCAAGGACGCCCTTTCGGCGCGTAAGATGAAGAAAATCTGTCGGCCATTGGAGCAGATGCGGCGTGAGCAACAGCGCAGTCGCGCCCTCAGGGATTTCTTTGTAACTTCACGCAGTGATGCAGAATTACACCAGCACTTTGAAATTTTCGCGAAACCCGAGGTGATTGAACTGATTAATTTTCAAGGTGATATAGAGCGCCCGGCTTCGCTTGGATTAGCACTTCTGAAAGAGGTTCCCGAGTTTCGAAAGATAGCACTGAAAGCAGGGTTTGCAATGATGTTTGGATAGATGAATATGTGGGATATCATCGCGCAATACAGAGTACGCTACCCGCCCTTTGAGTCGAGTCTCAAACGGCCAGAACACCTGCCGATAATTGTTCGGGAAGTAGTTATGGAAACCGATGTTGACAACCTCGACGAGGCGATTAAAACCCTGCCCGCAACTGTGCGTCTCGGCAGTGAAGATTCGTGGTTGGTCGAGCGAACTCTATTTTCGGTCGATGGAAATGGACAACGCCGCAAGGTCACTAGCGGCTATTCCCTCGATAAAAGAGACTTCCCGACTATAGTCGAGCGGCAACGGGTTGGTTGGTACCTCACACCTGACCCGATTCATGCCAAGGCCAGAAGCGTCATCACCTTGGCTGTTATTTTCCTTCTCATCGCGTTGTTCTACCAAACTATCGAACCGCTGCTGCTATGGAGCGGAATCATCGCCTTGCCGATTGGGAGTGTGCAGATCGGACTTCTCGATTACCCCTTTCTGATGGTATTTGTAGTACCTTTCATGGTCTTTCCATTGGTATTGAGAATTGCTGCAAACCTCCGTGATCTTCGCCAGCAGCGTGAATTTCTGCACAGTCAGCCAACCAAGCCCGAAATCACTTTCAACTCCGAACCATCATCCGATAAGCCCTTGATGGGAGAAATCAGATTACGAGCGCCACGAGAGGACTGGACCGGACTTTCAGTATCGTGGATGGTGGGTGTCTTACCCCCTGCTCGAGAAGTTATTATGGAAGCGCATGGAGCCAAGGAAGGTGGACAACCACCACCCGGACTATCCACTCCATTACCGCATTATTGGGAGGAAGGACTCTCTGATGGCACTGGGGTTGGAGAGGATACCCCCATGGAACACCACGATGTCAAAGGTGGTCTTTTCCTAAGACCTATGCGTATCTGCGCACGAGGTGGGGTGAAGAATTTCGATATAGATGGTGGAGATTTCACCCTCTCCCCTCCGAAGGGTGACTGGCCGGGAACCCAGGCAGGGAGTTTTGTTCGTTTCCATTGGGAATTGTTAGTGCGTATTGAGCGCCAACACAAGCGCCCTCTATTCTGGTTGATGCCGATACGGGTGCGCCATGGTGCTGGCCCCTTCATCATAGAAGATTTTTCAGTATCCGATGGCAGAATCGAAGAATCCGGCACTGAATAAATCCGGTATGTTGATGTTGCAGCCAACCATGTGGGTGCATGGGCCGTGCAGGTCTCGACAGTGCGTGCCTCGGCAAGGTGCACATGGAGCGTGCGAGAGTAGGTACTGACCACGCTGTAAATACTAATCGCATTAATTCCAATGTAACATGCATTACCATCAGTCTGCTGATGTTATTGTCTGGCTGTTCCGCTATTGGGCTGGGTAGTGACGATGCCGATGGCCCGACGACGGCCGAAGAGCCAGTTGAGAATCTGCCACCGACCTTATCCATAGGCGGAGATAATTGGAGCGCGGTTTCGGAAATGATTCTCACCATCACCGGAGTCGTTGACGATGAGAACCCAACCTCAGTGGTGATTGATGTCACACTCAGTAGTGGTGGTATGGTGATCATGTCAGATACATATTCTCAATTTGCCGAGGTTGACGCAGGTGGCGGCCTTATTATCTCTCTGATATTATCAGAAGTAGGTGTGTACTCGGTCGAGATTTCGGTAGTCGATGAAAACGAAGAACCCTCGAATTCAGTTACTGGAGTAATCACAGTCAATCCACCCGAGGAATCAGCCGCAGATATTTCCTCAGTGCCGATAATCGATATAGAGGAACCCGATGATGTCACCATCTATGGTCTTGTGATACACGATAATCTAGACACTTGCCAGATTACCTCAGTCGCACAGAACGGCTCAGCAATCTCAACCACCCCCTACCAAAACGGCACCTTCGAGCTCTACGTCGGTTTTGTCGAAGACGATACCGTGGTATATCTGAATGTGACCTGTGGCCAATGGACATTCTCAAACAATTCGATACGGGTGAGAATATACGTTGAGGATAACGGAGATGATCTCGATGGTGATGGCGTGCCGAATGAGCAAGATTCGTGTCCTGAAGGTATGGGTCAAGCCAATGGTTGGGTTTCCAATAATGCCACCGATATCGACGCAGATGGCTGCCATGATGGCTTTGAGGATGCCGATGATGATGACGATGGAATCCTAGATGTCTATGATAATTGCCCGCAGAGTATCGGTTGGGTGAGCATTCCAGAGTATGATTACGATGGTGACGGCTGTCATGATGACCTTGAGGATAATGATGACGATGGTGATGGCATCATTGATGCTGAAGATTCATGCCCAAAGGGGGCCCTGAACTGGCCCTCAACTTTCTCATCTGATTGGGATTCCGACGGTTGCCGGGATATAGATGAAGATCACGATGATGACTCCGATGGCTTCAACGATAGTGTCGATGCGTGCCCTTCGGGAGGCAAGGCGCACTGGACCCCCGATTCGAACAATGATTGGGATGGCGATGCCTGCCACGATATAGACGAGGACCCTGACGACGATAATGACGGCATAAACGATATTAACGGTTCTGGATACATTCTCGACGAGTGCCCCTTCACCCCTTTGAACTCCACCGATGTCAATGCCGTTGGTTGTGCTCCAGAACAGCGAGATACTGATGGTGATGGAGTCAGCGACGATGCTGATCAATGTCCAGGAACCCCACTTGGACACGAGGTCAACCCGGCTGGTTGTGCCGACATCGATGCAGATGGGGTGTTTGAGAATGTCGACCAGTGCCCGGATACCTCGCTACGCTGGACGCCCGACTTCAACGGCTGTTCGGTACAACAATATCCGGTCAATTGGAATACCGGTCCATATGGTGACGGCCGATTGGACAATGTCAGTACCTTCAGTGTCCCAACATTGTCTTCCGGCACCTGGAATTTTCAGAATGAGTGGAATGGCGAGGATGTCTATATATTCCTGTTCAAATATACCGATGGTAATGGTAATTCAAACAGCGGCACTTGGGGGCATAATCCGCGCAACATTATTCTCAATCTACCAGATAACGCCCACCTGTTCTATGCTTCCTACGATACCTCATACCACAGTGATGTCGTTTCCAGAAAGGCCGATGTCGAGAATCGCTTGAATGCGAATGAGGAGGCGAAGTGGATGTCGAGAGTCCATTTCATCGATCAGCGAGGCTTCGACATCGGTGGTGGTTTGGGCCAGTTGATTTCCAACTGGCAGTCCTTCTACTACGGCATCGACCGCTTCCAGCAATCAAGGGAGATCGGTAGTCTCCACGATTGGTCGCAGAGTTCTAGTTGTTGTACCAAGCCAGCCCATTTTGCCCTTGAAGCCCATACTTGGAATTATGAGTACGAATCGACCATGCGGCAACTCGATTACGGCGCCACCGTGGTACCCATCTTCACCGGCGAGTGGCACTCGGGTGGCTGGAGTTCGGGTTATTCTTCCTATGCTGATGCGACATTTCCCAATGCCAGCGAAATGGTGAATTTCGACACATTGGAAGTCTATACCTACAACCCCTGTGATGAACATCGACAGAGGTACAGCAAGGGTGATGGCTCATACGGTGGTTGCCATGAATGGGATTACCTCCACTACCTGAAAATCTGCGATGCCGATAATTCATCCAACTGTGA
>DARQ01000127.1:6564-8846 GCA_002503395.1 Euryarchaeota archaeon UBA60
TGATTCAGGATGGTGGTGAGCGACGATTCAAATATTCAGGCGCCAACAAGATGGGTCTGCATATCTATGCCCTGCTTTTCAACTTCAATGAGTCCACGGTGGCGACCGGTTCAGAGTATGCTTTTTCCGGCGGGCAGTTCCGCGGTGATTACAATAATGAAAGTCAGTACAAGCGCAGTCACGTTTTCACTCCGCCAGCAAATACCATCAAGGTCGAGATAGTAGCTACTATCACCGGTCATGGATTCAGCCAAGACAGCGCCAATTGTGCTGAATTCTGTGACCACGAACACCACTACTATCTCGACGGTAACCACGCCTATGAAAGCCATCCATTAGTTGGTAATAATCTCGGCTGTACGACTTTAGTCAACCGTGGAGTGGTAGCAAATCAATTCGGCTCTTGGCCATATGGAAGGGGTGGCTGGTGCCCCGGTCAGGAGGTCGAGCAATGGACTTACGACATCACCTCGTGGGTGGATTTCAGCGGTGAGAATAACCTGACCTATCGCGGCTTGTACAACGGCCAGGAATATGTTCCGCAAAATGACCAGGGCGGGAGTAGAGAAATCCGTGCTGTCATATGGGTTGTCTTCTATTCGAGCACCACAGTGGTTTCACCATCTTTTGACTACACCCCGCCGCCGCAGCCTCAAGATGGGGTGGATTTCTGTGCGCCTGATTACGGCTATGACCAACTTTGTTCACAGCATCTGCTCAATCTTAATAATCAGGACTTCGGATTTGGTACCGCCACAAAGTGGACCTAGCATAGACCTAGCATACTGTCGAAACGCGAGCGGAAGAATAGTGCATACATCCAACTAAGCGTGCCGATGCCCCACGATTACTAGGATTGTGTCGGCGGCGGGCATGCCAGTTCCGACAATTCCTCGCCCGCAGGTGGTGTTTCAAATAATGAGTACTTGCTATCTCTAAGTCGCGGTTTCAACCCAGCGCGAATAATCACATTCTGTAGTTCCTCAGCGCTGACCTTGACGCGAGTTGTGCCAGAAGCCGAAACCACATTCTCCTCCATCATCGTAGAGCCGATATCGTCGGCTCCACCGAGCAGGGCAATTTGCGCGACTTCAAGACCCATGGTCGGCCATGAGGCTTGGATATGCTCGACATTATCCAAGAACAATCGGCTTATCGACACATGACGTAAGTATTCACTTGCACCGACCCCTAACACGATACGGTTTTGTCCGCGGTTGCGTTTACCAAATGAGTTTACTTCCAACTGCACCGGCCAAGAGATGAAAGAGGTGAACCCGTTTTGCCACTTCTCAATCGCCTCATCCTGAGAATTTCGAACGAAGTCCATGTGGGCTATTCTCTGCTCCATTGTCTCTCCAAAGCCAATCACATTTGTGGCGCTGGTCGTCAGTCCGAGGGATTGCGCTTCCTGCATAATTCTCATCCAGTCGCCGGCACTATGTTTTTTCGGTGAAACGTCATTACGCACTTCATCGACCAACATCTCAGCACCTCCACCCGGCAGGCCATCAACTCCAGCCTGTTTCAGTCGGTTCAGTACTTCCAGTGTAGTCAACCCGGTTACATCAGCAATCCCATCTATTTCAATCGGTGAGAAGCAGTCGAGGAGAATCGTAGGATGCTTCAGTTTCAACTGGCTGATGAGATTCTCATACCATTCTATCGGCAGTTCGGGATGAACCCCACCCTGCATCAGCACCCGTGACCCACCGATAGCCTCCAATTCGGCGAACCTTGCGGAAATCTCATCGATACTCTGGGTATATGATTCCTCGTGGCCAGGCGGGCGATAGAACGAGCAGAATTGGCAATTAATGGTACAGACATTGGTGTAGTTGACATTTCGGTCTACCAGATATGTGACTTCATTTCCAGGGTGCATTGCTTTGCGGCGACGATTAGCTGAGCGGCGAAGTGCCCACAACGGTGCATCATCATACAGGGTCACGCCATCTTCGATACTCATTCTATAGCGTCTGCTCTGGCCACGTGACCACTCATCTTGATGGGCAAGAATCGCCTTCCACTCAGTCATAAATAACTCATCCAGTGCCAATTATCGCTTCCAATTCATCGGGATTCTTTGGGCAGAATGAACTCAGGACATCGGGCTCGGCATCGGTGATGAGAACGTCGTCCTCGATGCGAATCCCGATCCCAGCCCACCTTTGGTCGATTTCGACATCGGGTCGCCAAGCGCCAAAGTACAGCCCCGGCTCAACTGTAATTACCATTCCAGCCGCAAATAATCTTGGCTTACCATTCGGTCTATATATTCC
>DARQ01000127.1:8968-9406 GCA_002503395.1 Euryarchaeota archaeon UBA60
AGCTAATGCATCTTCGAGGCTGGACTTGATTATCCCCAACTCGATAAGTCCTTGTGCCAATATCTTGCAAGCGGCATCGTGCGGTGCGTTATACGGATTACCGACTCGACACTGCTCGATTGCAGCCAGTTGCGCTTTCAGAACCAGATCGTAGATCTCTCTTTGTGCCCCGCTGAATTTGCCGTTAATCGGCCAAGAGCGGGTGATGTCGGCAGCATAGCCTGAGTATTCACCACCGGCGTCGATGAGCACAATCTCGCCATTACCACACCTCATCTGATTAGTGTTGTAGTGTAGAATGGTTGCGTTATCCCCGCACCCGACAATGCTGGGATAGGCGACTCCCGAGGCCCCTGCATAGCGAAAGAATCCCTCCAATATCCCCTCGAGTTGCCATTCACCGACATCAGGCTTGGCATGTTTCATCGCCGCCACATG
>DARQ01000127.1:9491-16422 GCA_002503395.1 Euryarchaeota archaeon UBA60
TAGTCTCATCTCGGCGATGATATCACTAGGGTCGACTATGGCCACCGGGCCGGTGCCGTTGCGTTGTCGGTCTCGGTCGCGTCGGCTCATCGCCGAATCAACCTGAGCGTCAACGTCTGGATTGAATTTGCTTCGCAGGTATACCCTTGAACATTTGGCAAGGAAATCATCGAGAACGGTTTCCAGATCATCGATTGAGTGTGCAGCATCAATCGGCCAACCTTTGATGGCGCCATCGGTACCGGGTCGCCTCCCATTCCATATCTCCATGAGAACATCGCGCGGTTGAACGAATAACTCAACCGACCATTCCTTGCCTGAATGCTGGGCGATAAGGACTGAATCCTCGTCATTCCAGCCACACAGATACATCATGTCGCTATTGTTGCGATAGGGGTGCTCGACATCATTTGTCCGCACCGCCGGAGGGCGGGAGCAGATTATCAGTAAATCCTCGGTATCGAGTTGAGAGAGTAAACGAGACTGCCGCAGGCGATATTCATCGTCGCCGACCGGTTCTGGAGCGACGCCAATGCCAGCCTCGAGTTCCGCGAACATGATTCGCCGATTCACTGAATACTCTTGAATTGACCGTAGGTCAATTATTTTTCCCGGATTGCCATTTTGGAATTTCCCTAGCCTCGACCTTACGTCTGCTGCCAATGGTCCACATGGTCAAAGCTGATGCTAGAACTAGGATGATAATACCCAGGACAATGGAAATTATACCGAATTTATCGACCATGCCGCTGAATGAACTCGACTCAACCGATTCTGCCAACGGGTCTGCCGAGGAGCCGAAGATCACAACTTCGATACTGATACTGTCGCTCGCCCCGTCGTCGTCACTAACCTGTAATCTCATTTTGTGAATTCCAGACATGGCAGAGTTTGGTAAGATGTAGGTCACGTCGTTGGACACTTCCTCACCATCAAATAACCAACTGTAGTACAGATTTTCATCGTCTTCTCCGACATCGTTTGAGAGTTCTGCACTAAAGGTCCAATTTTCGATTTCTGGAAGTCTGTGCAGAGTGCCATTTGCTGCCGGCATCCCGCCAATATACATCACTGCGGTAGGAACGACATTGGTCACAGTCATATTATGAGTCGTTGTATTTCTATTTCCAGCATAATCAGTGACCGAGAGGGTGAACTGCCAAACCCCTGCCTGGTTGGGTACGATGTAGAGAAAACTCCCGAGTGATTCATTATTTGTAGGGCCTCGCACTGCTCCACTGGGCTCGGTGATGACCCACGAGAAGTAAATAGCGCTCATATTATCATCACTACCGGAACCATCCAATATGACAGCACCACTCTGCTCATTAACATCACCGGGTCCGATTATTTTCGCTGTCGGTTCAGTGGCATCGATAATCACCATATTCGAAAGTGCATGGCTTGTAAGCAAACTTTCTCCGCGAATAGAGATATAGGGATAGTATATATCGTCACTGACAATGTCCTTATTATCGGTGATTGATAAGCTGATTGAGAACTCATTGCCAGACCAATCCCACTGCATTGGCACCGAGACAGAATTTTGCATAGGGTTGAAAATGGTATCCAGCATAGTTGCGCAAGTCCCAGAAAAATACGAATCAGAACTACATAGAGAAAAGCGCGCTTCAAAAGTCTCGTTTTCCTCAGCGGTGAAAACCTCACCTTGGATTGTTAGAACATTTCTCACATATAGGCTACTCCATCCGGTAATAACGGCAAATGGGGTGTGGGGTGAGATCCCAAGAAACTCAACCCGAAATTCCGTGTACTGCTCAGCATTTCCCCACGTCATGTCAACCCAATAAACGCAAGAGCAAGAAGTGCCATTCAATGAGAAATTAGCACTCGTGACGTTATCAATTAAATATCCCATAACTAAATGTTCACGTTGCACAGCGTCGAAAACTCCCCAATTGCCAGATTCTACGGACGCATCAATATTCCATTCTATGGAATAATCAATTCCACCCTCGTGGGTTACGCTAACATTGACCATCTCGCCCATTTTCACCATGGCGAAAGATGCTACTTGCGATGACAAAGTCTCCGACTCATCAGAGTGATATGAGGGCGATTGTGCTAGCACCGATGAAAGGAGTAGAACAACCGCACAAACCATAATCCTGCGCCGCACCGCACCAACCTCAAGAGTAATTGCGACACGCCCTGACTATCAAGTCAGCGGCGACCTGTATCATTCATTATACCAGTCGCAGTTCTGACCTTGACCCGGATAACTGAGCGGGTCACGGGGATTGGTATCCCACTTGTATTCGCAGTAGTTGACATGCCCATCACCGTCACTGTCGATGTTTCTGTCGACTGAATCCATTGGGTCGAACTCGAAGTAATATTCCCACCCAGTGGCCATTCCATCATTGTCGTGGTCTTGGTAGTATACCTCTGGTCCATCATTCCAATCATCACCATCGGTATCATTGCTGATTGGGTTAGTGCCATTTTCATACTCTTCGAAATTAGTGAAATTCTCCAAGTTATCATAGAACCTCTTGCCATCTGGAGTGGTCGGGTCTATATTACAGTCCGAAGAGGTCGGGTCATCGTGACCGGGACAGTATTTATTGAGTAATGAGGTACGGTTCAATCCGTCATGGTCGGGGTCTTCATCACCATCATTGATGCCGTCGAAGTCAGAGTCAATCAGGGCTGGGTCCATCGGACCACGGGCGCCATATGACTCAAGGGTTGCATTGTCTACCAATCCTGATTGAATAGCCAACATTGAGTAGTAAACTTCCCATCCATCGGGTAGCAGGTCACCATCGGTATCATCGTCGACCGGATTGGTATTCCACCGGTCAGGCGCTTCGGCAGAATTGGTCAGGGTATCATTATCGACATCGTAGAGGGCATCATCGAGGCTACCTTCGGCTGGGTCCAAGGCCCAACGTCCGTCACAACTGCATTTGGAATTTGTCGGCATCTGGAATCCGCTGAGATTCATTTCGTGGATTTCATATTTCTTTACCTCGATGAAGCCCTTCAGCCAATTATTCCACATGTAACCACCTGCGTCCAGACCACATTCATTCATCGATTCACAACCCGGTGGTAGCCACATGTCGCGCACCACCCAGAGGCTGTGTGAATTCGAATTTTCTTCAATCGATTCCACCTGCATCTCCCAGCCATCCAACATCCCATCACCATCACTATCGTTGTTGGTGGGGTCTGTCGCAGATTGCCAGGGGCGGGGGATATAGAGCGCTTCTTGGCCGTCCATCAGTCCATCATCATCGGTGTCGGAATTATTTGCATGGGTCACATATCCATCTGCGCCGATCTCTAATTCCTCGCCATCGACAAGTCCATCGTTATCGGTATCGTCCATGCACGGGCTGGTCGAGTAATTCTCCCCGGTGTCCTGCCATATGTGACCGATAGTTGCTTCATGGTAATCATCCAAGCCATCGTTATCAGTATCGCTATTGCTGGCGTTCGAGCCCATGTCACAAACGCTGTTGAACTCCTTGAAGTCGGTCAGTCCATCATCATCGGTATCCCAGTCACCTGGGTCACTGATGACCCAAACCCGGTTCACACCATGGCTGACGACCAAAATCTCCCAGCCCATCACCTCGATTCCATCGAGCAGGTTATCACCATCGGTATCGGGGTTTAGGGGGTCGGTAGAGCGACTGTCTGTCAGTCCATCTCCATCACGGTCACGGGCATTGTATTCTTGTAGATTTGTGAACATCTCATCAGGCTCAACAACTGTGAGCCAAGGGGTCAGTCGGCTGCTGATTGTATCTCCTAGAGAAACGCTGATCGTGTAGACATATCCAGTCGAGGTTGCTCTGATTGGATAGATTATCGGGTTTCCGCCGGCCAAAGTCACCTGTGCCCGTGCAACGGTTTGGTTCTCCTCAACCCAATCATCCAATTTGACATCGATTGCGTAAACCTTTGCCTCGCCTTCCAATTCCTCAAAGAAAGAACTGCCATCGCCATCGGCGTCCCACCCATCGTGATCGGGGTCTTCATCCCAGTTCTCACCATCGGTGGCATTCAGACCATTACTGGATTCCCATCCGTCGGGCATCCCATCATTATCGGTATCGGCTAGCCAGGGGTTGGTGAAACTCATCTCTCCGAATTCGAAAGCGACCTGATATTCTTCCATATTATTCAGCCCATCTTCATCCCAATCATGGTAAGCGTCGGAGCCGTTGGTAGGGTCCAGTAACTGTGCCGAGGCGATAGCCGCGCCGGCGTGGGGGTGGTCATTGGGGTCGCTGAAGTAGAATTCAAATCCATCTGGCATGCCATCACCATCGGTATCCCAATCGGAGGGGCCGTTGAATTTTCCATCGCCATCCATATCCTCAAGAAACCACGATATCAAGCCGCCACTCGCATCGGTGAATGGTGCTTTCTTGGTCATCGAGATACCGATACGGAGATAGAAATCATCTACGTTAACGTTGCCGTGGGCAATTTCAACACGGTCGCTGATGAGGTCACCATCACTATCGGTGGATAGTGGATTAGTGCCATATGCTTCCTCTTCAAAATTGAACAGGCCATCACCATCGGAATCGAGAAGCGCATCGCAAGAGTGCTGACCGGCGATATTTGCCATCTCATCCCACGAAGGACGCTGATCATCCTGATCGAGAATCTGCTTGATTGCGCTGATTTTTGCCTCGGTTAATAGGCCACAATCCCAGTTGCCGGAAAGCGGGTTGAAGAGGTTGATATTCTCTCCGTCTTGAGCGGTTTGATTGTAATACATGTATTCGACTTCCCAACGGTCGTTGAGGCCATCACCATCGGTATCCGCCAGTTTTGGCTCGGTACCGAATGCCTGCTCCTGCTGATTGGTCAAGCCATCTCGGTCGGGGTCGCCATTGGGCCCATCCTCGGGATTTGGCCAACTCTCGGTTTCATTTCCTTCACTGCTAGATTCCTCGCCGGTTGCCGGAGGGGCATTGTCATCATCAGCATCTCCGGAATCCAGAGGATTCAGGCCGTTGGCAACTTCCCAACCGTCCGTCAAACCATCATTATCGGTATCTTCCCGTAACGGGTCGGTACCGTATTGCACCTCTTCCATCTTATCGGGAAGTCCGTCGCCATCGGTGTCGATAGCCTGCGAAATCAATTCCTCATCTTTGAACAGGTCATCCTCTCCAGCCGGTTCAAACGAGCCCAGATTTTCACTGGTTTGGACGAATCCGCTCAACCCTACGAAAAGTGATCCGAAAATCATCGTGACCGTGATTGCAGTGTAAGCCATTTGATTGTGAGAGAGTACCATTTTTGACACCTAAGGGCGCAGACGCAGTCTGAACGTCCATCCGACTTCAAGTAATGAACATAAAAGTGATGGGTCTTAGATTCACTCCCGATTCGACGATTCAGTGATGATTATCTCTCTTTTCAGGTGGTGAAATGCTGTACTCACCTACATTCTGCGACTTTTTACCATTCCTTGGCGGTCGGTGCTGATTGCCAGCAGCAAAGCAATAAACCGGAGGCGGTGAATTTGAAGTTCTAGACAAGCGTTTCTGTATATTTCGGTCTTCCACATCACCTGTTCCCTCGGTGTTCGGCATTCTTCATCGCAGAAAATGTCCGAATTCATTCATTTGCCCTCTGGAATCGACATTAATCAGCAGTCAACCTCATACACCGAATCGTTACATTCAACTTCATGCCAATCGATGGTAGTCCATTCCCTGAGCCGATAGCCCCTCCACCCGTAGGAGCAGATGGTAAAGCTAGCCTCGCATTCATTCAAGCTCAGGTAATTCGCCATCACCAGAGGTTTCACGATAGCATCCCCTTAATCGCCAGTGAAAATCTGGTCAGCCCCAGAGCGGCTGAAATGTTCGCCACCGACTTGCACAATCGCTATGCAGAGGGTTTACCCGGCTCAAGATATTACGAGGGAAATGTCGATTACGATCCGATAGAAACCCATGTCGAGGAATTGGCAAAGCGACTCTTCAATTGTTCTTTCGCCGACGTAAGGCCAGTTTCCGGGACTGCGGCAAACATCTCTGCTCTATTCAGTTTGGGAGAACCGGGCGACAAATTCATGGCACCTGAACTTGCCGCTGGGGCACATATTTCAACGCAGAGATTCGGTGCCGCAGGTTTGCGTGGATTTGCCACCATCACCTACCCTTCGATTCCAGAGACGATGTCGATAGATACCGATGTAGCTGCCGAGGCAATCCGTGTCGAGAAACCGCGAATATGCTATTTTGGGCAGTCGGTATTCTTGTTTCCCTCCGATTTGCAGCCAATGATTGAAGCCGCCCGTGAGGTGGGAGCAAGCGTGATGTATGATGCTGCACACGTTCTTGGCCTCATCGCTGGCGGCCGCTTCCAAGACCCTATTGGTGACGGTGTCGATCTGGTAACCGCCTCTACGCACAAGACTTTCGCCGGTCCGCAACACGGTATTATTCTTGGCAACGATGATGTGGAATTGCCAAGCGGTATGATGCTACACAAGAGGGTCCGCTCCAGAGTTTTCCCCGGAGTGCATTCTAATCACCACCTACACAAAGTAGCCGCGCTCGGTGTATCTTTGGCAGAAGCACTCGAATTCCAAACCGATTATGCTAACGATACAATCGCTAATGCCAAGACTCTTGCAGAGGGCTTATGGGCACGCGGGATGAAGGTATTCGCCCCCGACCATGGCTTTACTGAAAGCCATACAATATTGGTCGATGTACAGGAATTCGGCGGCGGGGCTGAAGTTAGTTTGAGGGCTGAGGCGCAGGGTTTGGTGATGAATAAGAATATGCTGCCTGGCGACACATCTGCGATATTACCTTCAGGAATCCGACTAGGCACACCTGAAATGACCCGACTTGGTATGGGTGGCGATGAGATGGACGAGGTTGCAGACCTGATTCATCTCGCTGCTGTCGGCGGGAAGGGT
>DARQ01000127.1:16561-17157 GCA_002503395.1 Euryarchaeota archaeon UBA60
CTGGAGCCTATGACAATCCGATTTTCACGCCGCTTGATTAGCCTATTCAGGGTGATGATTTAGCAAATAATCATGACCACTTCAACCGCGCCAGCCAGACTTGCAATCCAGTATCATCCACATTTGGCTCGGGCCGTACTCGCTATCCCTATATTGAACGAGAAATGCTAGGCACCTTCAGCCTACCTATGGCCACCGGGACGACCTAGGCCACCGGGACGTCTTGAATCGCCGCGCTCACTAAGTCTTGAATCATGGTGTATTCCCATTCGTCCTAAATCTCGCTCTACGATTGGAACCCTCGGGTTTTCTACGCCTGCCTCACGTCCACTTCGGCTCTTCATAGCGGTATGATTATCCCTGCCGCGATAGGCTGATGGCCCAATTGTATGATGTAAGTAGGAGCCCTCGGTACGCATACCTTTGGGGCGCTTCACCCACCAGTTACTGACCAATGGTTTCAATCTGGCAGTCTTCTGCTTGCGCATCGAAACCACTCGTTTGAACAATTTTTGTTTGACCCTTCGCTCCGACTCCTGAGGTAGCCTGACGGTAAGCCATGCCGGGAACCCGATATCGTAAATGGCTCCGTTAAT
>DARQ01000127.1:17272-25635 GCA_002503395.1 Euryarchaeota archaeon UBA60
TTGAAGCGGCGGTAGAAAATATGAACCAATGTTAAACCGATGGCGATTCCCAGGCCGGTCGCAAGTGGTCTGAATGAAGTGATGTAGATTCCGAGAAGCCACCAGATCGGTAATAGGATGAGGTAATTGAAGACCATTGTAAGTGGCGAGGGCGAGAATCGTGGTGGTACTCCTTTCTCGATGGCGTGATGGGCTGCTACCATGACATTTGCATTGAGTGCTTCATCCTCGCCTCTTTTAGCATAAAGTGCCGCAATCGAATTAACCGGCGCTTCGTCCACCCATTTCCGAGTGGATTTAGCATCACCAACGGCGATTGACACCTCAAATTCAGTATCATCCTCAACCATCCCCAAAAGCGCCCCGAGTGCCTTGACCCGGGGGTCGAAAGCATCGCTTTCACTCAATTCCCGATAGATGCTCTGAGCACAATGCCATTCGCCGATATCAACCAGGCATAACGCTGCAGCAATTCTTGCTTTGGCACTCAGCGGCTCGGATTTTATCAGTTCCAAGGCCAGGTCCAACGATTCATCATGCCGTCTTTGGGCGCGCAATAATGCTACATGACTTATCCTCGCTTGGAGGGTCAGGCGGTCGCGGTGCTGACTTTTTGTCGTCGGCACCGGATTCCAACTTCGCAAGCGCTTCATCATGTCGTTGAGATTATCGATACAGGAGTTGTTCTCCCAATCCCAGATATCATCTTCATCGACCTGACCGCGCCAGGGGTCGAGCCATTCGATAATGAATGACATCAATTCCGGCTCGTCATAACCCTCGTCAATTGTAAGCCCTCTCAGGGCTTCGCGAGCCGCGTCCAGACGCCGGCAAGAAAGATGTCCTGCGGCAATCATCATTCTCGCCTCGTCATTCTCACCGCCTTCTTGTGCCAGGACCTTCTTTGCTTCATCAATTGCCTTCGGCCAAAGCCCCCTCAGTGCCATCTCAACCATCTTCGCCCTAGACTTCTCTAGTCGCACAATCGCTTCGTCACCATCGATGAATTCCTGCTGGAAACGGCGCAGATGGTCGACATCATCTAATCGAGCAGCTTTCTCTACCAAGTCTCGCATCCAATCTCCCCCGCCTGACAAGATTACCCCTTCGCGCCGAATCTCAGGGTCGAGGTCAAATTCCAATTTGCCCAAACCGGTGAACCGGGAGATGCTCAAGAGCCAAGTCAATAAGAAAATTGCTTGACCAACAGCGATGAACAGCCATGTGCTCTGGAGGATGATCAATTCAGTGAAACCGTAACTTTCCAAAACCCCGGTATACGGCATCAAGTGTGAGAATTCCTTGTAGCAAATCAAAACCAAGAGCAATACAGTATAACCTGAAAAACCGGCGAACGAAAAATACAGTATTTTAGCCTGAGCGCTGGTTTCAGAGCGAATTTCTCTTGGTGAGGCCAGAGATACCCCCCCCAGCCCACCGAAGGTTTGGCCGCCAAGGAACAAGTTGCGAGTCAATTCAAAAATAAACGCAAGTCCGACAATGGCGATGTTGAAACTAAGATAAATTGTCAAGGTCGAGGAGAGTTGTTTTATAGAGACCCATTTTTCTATCCATTCTTGATTAATCTCAGCCCATTCATATAACGAATATCCTACTATACCGCCGAAATTCAGAACATCTTCAGCATTTGGTGGTTGATTAATTATCACGTGAATTACGGTGATGATGCCATTCAGTGCCGTCAGAGGCATAGTAAAGAGGAAGAAGCTCAGAATCAACGATCCTAGCCGCTTGAAGAACCCCGGTGGGTCGGGGTCGATTGGAGTTTCATGGCCGCGCACTGTTTCCCATTTCTTTTGAATCAGCATATTCCATGACGCACCTAGTATTCGGCCATATGCCAGTATGGTCGGAGACATGAATACCATAAGTGCATAGACCACCCAGATTGGTTGTAGGCCCCCATCTTGATTCAACCCTATCCACAGAATGAAAGCGGTTGCGAATGTAAGAATCGCCAAGGTCCAGGTCTTTCGAAAAATCTTGATGTGCCAAGCCACGCTGATTTTATCCCGATACATTTGCTCCAGTTGCGCAGATAATGTCACCCATGGGCTGAACAATACAGGAATGATAATCAGTAGCATTATTAGATATACATTAGGCTCGAAATACGTATTCGGGTCAAAGAGTAGTTCGCCCACTAGAATCAAGATTCCAGTCATCGCCATCAGATACAATGCAACTCCGAATCCCACACTGGGTAGCCGAAGCAACATTCGAGCTTCTTCTCGGTCGCGTGTCAAGCGATGTACCTCATACAACATATCATCAATTTCGAATGCCACCTGGAGTGAGGACATTGAGTTCGGCAATAAGAAACTCCACATGAATGCAGTAACTATCAGTGCCCCGACAATCGGCAACAGCAACTCAAGTGAAAAATCATCTATGGAAATCACTGTGGCATCTGACGGTTCGTCACCTACGGCTGAGACCACCGGAATTACCGCAATCAGCAGGAGGGAGAGTAACAGCGGAATCAGTCGCCAAGCAATTCTAGTGCTTCCCGCCCGCATGTCGGTTGGTATACTCTTGAGAATATGAGAAGTTCGCCGACTTGGAAAAGATTCAGCGGTGGCGTTTGAGGAAGTTATCAATCCGGTCGAATGCAATATTCAAAACCTCGAAATTCGGCAAATATACGATTCTGATGTGCCCTTTACCCAATTCGGGCGAAAAGCCACTGCCGTGGACAACGAGCACATGTTCCTCTTCCAGTAATTGGAGTACGAATGCTTTGTCATCATCTCGCCATCTTTCATCGGTTAAACGAACGAACATATAGAATGCACCACCAGGCTCTTCAACTTCAAGGCCATCGATTTGCGATATTCTCTTCAGGCAGAGGTTACGTTGCTTCTCGACCTTGTCAAAATATCCCTTCATCCATCCCCTATCGCCTTGTAATCCAGCCAGATATCCCATCTGAGCAGGGGTTGAAGCGCACAGCCTAGAACGAAGTAATCGCTCGATTCCATCACGCACCAGGCGCAATCGCTTGTGGGGGTCGTGAATCGCGATGTAGCCGATTCTCCACCCTGGGGCGTAGTAATTCTTTGACACCCCATTCAAAGAGAAAACGGGTGTCTCCGAGGAACGTGAGGCAACACTCACTTGAGTTCCGGTGAAGTCTAGTTCATCATATATTTCATCGGCGATAATCATGCAGTTTGGCCATTTGCCAGCAATTTCCAGTAACCGGTCAATCTCATCGCTACCTGAAACATTTCCACAGGGATTATTGGGATTGATTAGCACCAAGAGTCGAACATCTTCATCCATCTTGGCCTCGATGTCATCGAAATCAAGTTTCCAACCGTCATTACAGTCGAGGCGATATTCGATGGTCTGGGCGCCAAACATCTGCGGATATGCCATGTAAGGAGGATAATGCGGACCTGGTGCGAGCACTTTTGTACCCTCTTCCAATATCGCGGCGAAGATTATCTGTAAAGCCTCGGTCACTCCATGGCAAACATAGACATCGTCGGCGCTACAATTCCAACCCTTGCGTGTTTCATCTTCGGCGATAGCACGACGCAGTGGCGGCAATCCATATGATTGCGAATAACCACTCTCGCCATCGGCCAGACTCTGCTGAAAGGCTGCTACCATGTGTGATGGTGTCGCTAGACCCGGATAGGCAATCGGGTCACCGATGTTGAGTTTGAGAATTTCATGCCCCTGCTGCTCTAATTTGGTCGCTGGGATGACGACATCGCGAATCGCGTATTCGATTCTTGCCGCACGAGAAGAGACCGGGATATCGTCCATCCTAACACCTAGATTTCATTTGCGTCAATTCCACCCATTTCACATATCACCTTGAAGTGTTCCTCGCCTACTGGCTGAACCGATAATCTCTGCCCTCGCTGGATCAGAGGCATTCCTTCAAGACGTGGATTCTCTTTTATCTCCAGTAATGAAATCTCTTCCAATTCGACCACTGGAACTATGTCGACCATCATCCATCTAGGGTTGTCTATAGATGATTTATCATCGAAGTATTTTGAATTCACATCCCAGGAGGTGAAGTCCGGATAGCCTTCAGTTACTATTTTGGCAATCCCTGCCACATGCGGTGGTTTACAGTTAGAGTGATAGAATAATACCAAGTCACCTTTTTTCATATCATCGCGCATGAAGTTTCGCGCTTGGTAGTTGCGAACCCCATCCCAATGGGTTTTCCCATCGGCAACCAATTGCTTCCAAGGATATGCCTCAGGCTCACTTTTCATCAGCCAGTGCCTCGCCATGCACTGCTTCAGCGGGTGGCCCACTTTAGATGCTGGGGAGAGCGCTCATCGCCTCGACCTCACGAGATTCTTTGTAAAGTCAACCCGGAATGTTCATTCAGCACTATGTGTTAAAGGAGATAAGCAGGCGCAAGGTGAATGAGGCATATGTCGCAGAGTGGTGGTCAACGCAAGCCGCGTATAGGCGAGCGGATGGCTGACCTTTGGGTGCATAGCCGTGCTAAGACCGCTGAGAAGCGTGACCGAATCATCGCCACCGCCAAAGGATTCGACCCTGTCGAGTTCTCAAAAATGACCGCCAAGAGTTTAGCCGATGCACCACAAGCCGTGCGCCGAGAATACAGGCGTCTGGGAGCGACTGGAATCATCACTGCATTCCCCATATTGATAATCTTCCTATGTCTCGGTGTGACGACGTTTTTTGCTTACCACAGTGGTTTCATGGATATCTCTACCGAATCAGATATGCCGTGGCAGATTAAGGATGAGAAGTCACTGAATGTTAATGGTAGTTTGGACGTCTATCTTCCCAAAGGTGACCCGGTTGAGCTGGCGATAAAGGAGGTGCAGAAGGATTGGTCGACCAATGTGATGATTATCTATGTCGAATCGGAATCACAGAATATCACCGATGAGGTGATATTGCACCAATTTGACAAAGTCGAAAAGGCCTTGAATCCTTATGTCTCAAATCCTTCCGATGACGTGATTTTCATACTTTCACTTTCGACTGTGATCAAGGAGGTCAACTCTTCTGGTGCTCGAGTGACCCAGGCCTTCATCAAAGAATTGGGGGAGATTGGCTGCCAAGGTGCGGATGATGATTGTACTACGAGAGAGTTGGCATCATCGTTGAACGAGTCGTTTGAAGATGGTTATTTGTTGATGGGCGATTATAGTATTCCCTCACAGACCACAATAGACCAGATTATTGACAACATGTATGATGATAATGGCGACCCTACGCCCGGATTGGATAAATTGGCTCGTGATGTTGATGACGATAGGAATCTCGACCGAGCGGTGATTATTGTCGCTGTCAACGAGTCGAAACCCTCACCGATCATTATTGCTGAAGCCGAGGCGATTCTAGAAAAAATTTCGAGTGAGAACAATTGGAATTGTGATGCGAAAATTACCGACCCTAGCGATGATGATTATTGCGATGGTGATGAATTGGGAATCAAGATGACTTTGACAGGCCCGGTTCCGATTACCAATGCGGTCACAGAATTTTCGATTACACTATTTTGGAAGATTTTCCCCATCGCCATCATCTTGGTGGCAGGTGGGCTGTTCTTCTTCCATTCCGACGTCTTACAAACCGGAGCATGGAGGCCGATTCAGGGTCTGAAGGTGGTGATAATATCCGGATTGCCAACCCTCTGTTCGGTATTTATCACCCTCGGGATAATCGGCTTTATCGATTACGAGGTGGCGATGACCATCATCATCGTTGGGCCCATTCTGCTCGCCCTCGGCGTCTCGTATGGCCTGCACATCACCAATAGATATTCGGAAGAGAGCGGAACCAAAAAAGAGAAAATGCACTCATCGATAAGTTCTACCGGGAAAGCCGTATTCCTTTCTGCTGTGACTACGATTATCGGATTCATCTCATTGACATTCACTCCGATGGCACCGATTGCCACTATCGGCTTCGCGCTTTCGGGCGGAATAGTGGTCGTATACATCATGACGATGCTGATGGTACCCAATCTAACGATATTGCTCGACCTGCAGAAACCGAGCCATCCTCCTCTGAAAGTGTTTGAGTATGCTGTACAGGTACCACTACGGTGGAATGTCATAGTCATAGCCGTATTCTTGTCGGCGATACTCCTCTCAGCCACATGGGGACAGCAGAATGTCGAGGAAAACATCGACTTGTTAGGAATGGCACCTGAAGGTGAGGAAGCGGTCATCAAGATGAAACAGTATTCGCAGGAATTCGATGCTGGCCAAATTGGAATGATACTGGTGGAAAGTTGTGTTAAAGGTGAATCTAGGGACATCGAGAATGATCCCGAGTGCTCCGACCCCTATGGTAATTTATTGGCTATTTCTATTTTGGAAAAGAACCTCAACACGGTTGATTATACTACTGCTGTTAGTGTGGTATTCCTGATGAAATCCGTCGGTGTATCGGCAAATTTCTCTACCGAGGAACAATATGCAATCATCGAAGATTTCATGGATCTGCTACCTCTACCTGAGGAATTACGTGAAGTTGCGGAGTTGATGTTCAATCAATCAGCTTCTGAGGATGCAACTTTCTGGAAAGTCCTAGGAACTCTGGATAGCGGCTCCGATGGTGGACGGCAAACTCAGATATTCTTACTCAATGTATTCTACGATAGCCTGACCGATGAGACTAGGTCGCTATTCATTTCCGATGATTATCGCCGCAGTCTGATCTATGTCGACCTACCGTTCCTACCTGTTTCTCAAACTACGGATTCGGTTACATATATCGACGAATATGCCAGCCAGTCGAATTACATCCGCGGCAATATCAAGGCTGGTAAGTTGACCGGCGTCGCCGCTGTCGCAATAGCGGTGAACAGTCTGATAGTCGATTCCCAGTGGTCATCATTGGCCTTCGCCATCATCCTTACTTTGATTACTCTGGGAATCGTTTTTCGCGATTTACGCTTCGCGGTGTGGACTACCTCACCAGTTGTCGCAACCGTCGCCTTACAATGGCTGGTGATGGCCAAACTGGATGTCTCATTATCTCTGGTGACGGTTATGATCGGTTCAATTCTAGTCGGCGTGGGGGTGGATTTTTCGATTCACATAGCCAACCGTATCCGTGAATTGGGTGGTGGTATCGAAGCTATCAGCATTGCAACCGTCTCAACCGGAATGTCTCTTTTCGAGGCTGCTACAGTCACAACCCTCGGCCTGGTAACCGCTTATCTGATTCCGATACCTGAGATTAAACCGTTCGTTACGGTGGTCATCATCCTGCTGTGGATAGCCGCCGCCAGTGCCCTGCTACTACTACCGGCGATTTTCGTCACCTTGGAGAAATTAGGCATCGGCTCTACAGGTGGCTCTGATTCTATGAAGCGAGCCCTCGGTCTTATTAAGGCGCAGCGAAGTGGTGATGCGGCAATCGATGCGGTCATGGTTACATCCACATCCAGGCGCGACGACCAAGATGCGTGGTAATTCGCTAAGTCCACTATGAATGCTACATCTCTCGTCCTCCGGGTAAAGGTTAGTCACAGGGAGCATACTCGCTTACGAAAGCCGTGACTGAAGGCGAATCCTAGTGGCTTTCGCTACGGTGAGTTCTTGAGTGGTGGTAATACCGGGCAACCGGACCTCAACTGTTGACGGGTCGAGGGCCGGTGTGATTCTATGTCCGAAGCAAGGCTGCCGGATAAGCGCTGGAGCATCGATTTGGAGAAGCGCATTCAGGAGGAGCATTACCGCGACCCGAGCGCCTATGATGAGCGCTATGGTTTCAATCCCGACAGCGGCAGGGAATTATTCGTCATCGACACTCCACCACCGTACCCCAGCGGCACCTGGCATATCGGTGCGGTGGCGCAATACAGCATGATTGATGTTATCGCCAGAAGCCAACGCCTTATCGGCAAGGAGGTCTATTTCCCATGGGGTATCGACCGCAATGGAATCAATATCGAATTTACCGTGGAGAAGAAAACCGAGCGTAAAATGAAGAGTTACGATCGTGCAGAATTCATCGAACTTTGCTTTGAGACCATCGAGGAGTTCACCGCAGCAATGCGAAAAACCGCCTCACGGGTCGGACTTTCCTGCGACTTCAGCCATGAGTATCAGACCGATTCGCCCGAATACCGTTCCGTGACCCAAGCAATTTTCGTTGACCTGTTCGAGCGTGGCGACATAGTCGAGGATTTACGCCCCAATATCTACGACCCGGTCGAGGGTACGACAATTGCCGATGCCGAGGTTGAGAGGCTGCAGAGAAATACTCGCATGATTGATGTAAAATGGTTGGTCGAAGATGGCACCGAGTTGATTATATCGACCACTCGCCCCGAGTTGATTTGCGCCTGCGGAACAGTTGTCGTCCATCCCGATGAC
>DARQ01000127.1:25730-26833 GCA_002503395.1 Euryarchaeota archaeon UBA60
GGGCGAGAAACCAGCGTCGAGATTCTCGCTCATCATTCGGTGAAGTCGGATTTCGGTAGTGGCGCTCTGATGGTCTGTTCATTCGGCGACCAGAATGACGTAGCGGTTTTCCGTGAACTCAAGTTAACTCCCTTCCAGGCGATTGGCCTAGATGGTTGTATGACCGAAGTTGCAGGTCCACTTGTAGGGATGCCGGTGAGCGAGGCCCGTGAAAAGGCGTTGGAGATTCTCGAATCTGATGGCAAAGTGAGCGATATCGTCGAGCGAGAACAAGAAGTTCCGGTCAGCGAGCGCGGTAAGAACCCGGTTGAGATAATTCTCTTGAAAGAATGGTATGTGCGGCAGACACACATTCAAGACAGATTGCGAGATTTGGTCGATGAAATCAATTTCATCCCAGCCAGAAACCGTCAATTTCTTTTGGATTGGATGGATAATATAACCATCGATTGGCCAATCAGCCGTCGCCGTTGGTATCATACCGAAATTCCGATTTGGTATTCTCAAGACGAGAGCAAAGTCATCGTCCCTCCATCTGGGACCTATGTTCAACCTTGGCGAGAACAACCCCCGTCCGGTTCAAGGGTTCTCGACCGCGAGAGCAGAGAATTTCTCGGCACATGGGAGGAATTATCACCAAGTCTAGGAAAAGTCACTGGCGAAGAGAAGGTCTTCGATACTTGGATGGACTCATCTAATTCTAATCTATATGTCAGCGGATACCTCAACCGCCCAGAAGTTTTTGAGGGGGCATTCCCCACCGCACTTCGTCCTCAAGGCAAGGAAATCGTCCGAACCTGGCTCTATTACACCCTTCTCAAAAGCGCCCTTCTTTTCGATAAGCCGGGTTTCGCCAACGTTTGGATTGATGGCTTGGGAATGGACCCCTGGGGGCGCAAGATGAGCAAGTCATTGAACAATGGCATCGATGCTGACTCGGTGCTTGAATGCGGTGCAGGCGGCCGCACCGGATCGTGGAAAATCAAAGGGCCGGAGAATACCGTGGCGCTGAGGGCCAACAAAATCGGCAGTGAGTGCTTCCGCCTGTGGAAGGCCTGCGATGCTCAGGTAGGTGATGATTTTCACATCAACCCCGAGGAAAT
>DARQ01000127.1:26960-28558 GCA_002503395.1 Euryarchaeota archaeon UBA60
TCGATTCCGAACCAGAGCGATTGGCCGCCGAAGATAAGTGGATATTAGCCGAATTTTCCCGCACCATGAATACCGTCAAAACGGCTTGGCAGGAACTGGATATCTACTCGGCAACTCAGGCGATGAAAAATTTCGGTACTGGGATTTTCCCCAGTCATTGGATGGAGATGGCTAAGTCGAGGTTGTATGCTGACGATGTTTCAGCGATCTGGACCGTACATCGCATCGTCCGTGATTTCATGTCGGCTTTCAGCCCAGTCTGCCCTTTCTTCACCCATCATATTACCGATACATTGTATGGTACAAGTGCGGTCGACGTGCGCCAATTTCCTGCTGAGCCGGTCGCTGAGTTGGCGGTTGGTAGCGATGAGAATAGCCGACTGTGCGGGCTGACCAAGGTAATCATAGAGTTCAACAGTTCAACTTGGAAACTGAAGAAAGATTCCGGGATTTCTTTGAACATGCCCATCTCTGGAGTCGAAATCCCACCGGATATTCAAGAATTTGCAGAAATACTCTGCCAAATGCACAAATTAGAGTAAATCCCCTGAGTATCTGCCCAATGTCGATTGCCGATTTGGTGGTTCTTCAAGTTGGCCGATACGAAAGCCAATCAGTCTTACTGGGCGAGAAAAATCCAGATGGTGTGCAAAGAGGTCATGGCCGAGTCGATGAAAAACCCCCTCGTCATCCATGGCCACTGGAATCGAGCGGCCATGAGTATGGGTTTCAAATCCCTGATAACGAATTTTCACCTCGGCCAATCTTCCTGCGACATCGAGGTCATTGAGTCGAGCCAGGACCTCGGTAATCAGAGAATCCAGACGGCCTAGTACTATCTCCGGGTCTCGCTCATCGGTGGCAAAAGTATGCTCTTTGCCGACCGATTTTCTACTGCGTAGCGGACTGACCTCTGATGAAGTCTCACCTTCAAGCACTGCGATAATCCATTTTGCGAAGCGCTTTGAGGTGAATCTCTGTAGTCCGAGCACACCCATCGCATGCGCTTCGTCCAAACCCTCAATGCCCCATTCAGCCAGCATCGTCGCCGACTTAGGGCCTATTCCGGGTACTTCTCGTGGCTGTCGTCCCTCAAAGAATACGAGTATATCTGAGGGCAAGATGCGAAAGATCCCATTGGGCTTATTCTCCTCCCCGGCCATTTTCGCCAGTATTCTGGTAGGGCCTATGCCGAATGAGGCCGAAAGATTAACCGATTTCATTATTCGCTGCTGCAGTTCCCCCGCCAGTCGCAATGCCACATCCCAGTCACCACCGACGCTTTCGGTAACATCCAGATATGCCTCATCTACCGATGCCTGTTCAAACCGGTCGGCTTCTTGCTGCAGAATTCGCATGACCTTCCTGCTCGCCCGACGATACAATCCACGCGTGCTCTGCATGTAGGTGCCGTCGCCGACCGGCTTACCTGGACAGCGACGCCAGGCTTCCGAAATCGGCATCGCTGAGTGAATACCGTATTTTCTCGCCGCGTAGTTACAGGTCGAGACGATGCCACGCCCCCTTCCCTCCTTCGGGTCTGAGCCGATGATGAGCGGTGTGGCGGGGTCCAGGCCGTGGTGTAGGGTTTCGACCGC
>DARQ01000016.1:0-2347 GCA_002503395.1 Euryarchaeota archaeon UBA60
CAATCTGGTGAGGTTTTGGAATCATTCCACCAATCACCGTCTTCCCCATCATCTTTTCAAACGGGATGTATGTCGAGGGCAACTCTCCAAATTGCTCTTCAAAAATCGAATATTGAATAGCCTCCATAGCCTTTCTACACTTCATCAATGCAGCATCGGGATTACTTATTCGCAATTTTATTGCCTCATCACGCAACTCACAAACAGTTTCCACCCAATCCATATTGCCTCGCGTCATAATTATCCGAAGTTAACCATCATTTTGAGTTTTTCACTCAACACTTGTCAGGGCACAAGCGTAAACGGTCATCTAGTGGTGCTAGATGCTTATTATCAATAAGACTTACAATCACATTGAGTAATTTCTTCTATCAAAATGATTAGTCGAGTAGTTCACCCTTGGCCCCTAGCAACTCTATTGTCAGCCCCGCACCGCGCGCCTGCACGATAATCTCCTCATGCATACTGTCCGAGAACTCATCATAGGCCGCCAATGCGGTGGTTCCCGAGGTATCTACCAACTGGTCAACCATGTGATTGAGCACACACGAAACCCCGTAAGCCTGACCGGCACGGAAGGCGTGGTCCGGCCCTCCAACCTCTGGGTCTTCGGCCTTCAATCGAGTCAAAACCTGCTGAGTATAGGCGATTAGTGCCCCGTATAGTATCTCCATCATCTGCGCCGCTTCCAAGTCGAACATCAATCCCTGGATGTCCATCAAGGCTGCCTGTGAGGCTTGGCCATAGAGGCTGTGTGCTTCGATGATATCGCTGGTTTCTGTGGCCATGGCCGAGTCAATGAGTGATTTCCAATCTGACATGTTATCACCCCCCTCAGCGCGGTCGCCCTCATCAATGTTGAGTCGACACATTTTGGGATGATTCTTGCATTCCCCGGTAATCACCCTGTAAGGGTGTGCGCTTTTCGCGTGGGTGGCTTGATAAGGAGGTGGTCGGTCGCAAGGCCGCCTCAAACGCATCGAGGGAGTCATATGAGTAAACCAGAACGCAAGACAAACCAGACCTTGGTCAACACCATTGGCCAACTAAAGGCACAGTCGCGCGAGACCGGTTCTGCACTGTGGCGAGATGTGGCAATGCGCCTCTCCAAGAGTCGCAGCCAATGGGCGCAACCCAACTTGAGTCGTCTGAGCAGATATGCCCCCGAGGGCGCAACCGTCCTCGTCCCCGGCAAACTGCTCGGTAGCGGTGATGTATTGGGAAGCCCGACCGTCGTCGCCTACAGTTTCAGTTCCGGGGCGCGCGCCAAGATCGAACAAGCCGGTGGAGAAGTCATGAGCCTAGAGCAACTGATGAAGTCAAATCCGAAGGGAGAGGGGGTGTTTATCCTTGGCTGAAGCCGCAACCATCACCACCTACGTCTACGACGCCACCGACCTCGTGATGGGTCGCCTCGCCAGTGTCGTCGCCAAGCAATTGCTCGCCGCCCGCCGTGAAGGTCGCGATGACCGGGTCATCATCATCAACTCCGAGCGCGCCATCGTCAGCGGCAAGAGCGAGAGTGTATTTGCCGAATACCAGACCCGCTACGAACTCAACCACCCTCGCAAGGGACCATTCTTCCCGCGCATGCCGGACTTGATTCTCAAGCGCACCGTGCGTGGCATGCTACCATACCAGAAGAAGAGCACCGGCCGTGCCGCCTTCAGGGCATTGCGAGTCGAAATCGGTTGTCCCTCCCACTTGAGTGGCGATGAACTGCCCGATGGTCACCAACTCGGTGAGTCGCCCAGCTTGGTGCGTGGCCTGCCCGAGCGCTTTGTGCGCCTCGGGGATATCAGCAAATCGTTGGGTGCACCCACCCACCGTTGGAATGGAGGTGAATCCTGATGGCCGCTAAGAAGACCGAAAAGAAGGCTGAAAAGAAGGCCGAGGACAAGGCCACCAAGGCCACCAAGGCCAAGGCTACCAAGGCCAAGGCCACCAAGGCCACCAAAGCCACCAAAGCCAAGGCCACCAGGGCTACTAAGAAAGGAAAGGCCAAGAAGGAAAAAGTCGTCACCACCAGTGGCAAGCGCAAGACTGCCATTGCCCGTGCCTCAGTCAAGAAGGGCAAGGGGCGCGTCCGTGTCAACAGCAAGCCGATAGAAATCCTCCACCCAGTACTCGCACGCCGCAAGGCGATGGAGCCTCTGGTCATCGCTGATGCGATGAATCGCCTCGCCCAGGTCGACATCAATATCCGCGCCACAGGTGGCGGAATCATGGGTCAGACCGACGCAATCCGTACCGCCATCGCCCGCGGCTTAGTCCACTACAATGGTGGTGCCGATGGAATAGATGAGGAATTGAAAGACGAATATCTGCGCTACGACCGCAGTCTTCT
>DARQ01000016.1:2463-6065 GCA_002503395.1 Euryarchaeota archaeon UBA60
AAAAAGATGATTATACCAATACGATGTTTCAGTTGTGGAAAAGTGATTGCCGACCTCTGGGATGCATTCCAGAACAAGGTCGCCGAAGGTCAGGACCAGGGTGTGGTGATGGACGAACTTGGGCTTGAGCGCTACTGCTGTCGCCGCATGTTCATCTCGCACATCGATTTGATTCACGAGGTCGCACCGTTCTCCACATCACTTGAATAAGTGAGGCGGGTACCAGCGGCAGGAACACAAGGGCTTGTGGGTTAGCTTGGCCTATACTTGGCGGCTGGGGGCCGTCAGACCCCTGTTCAAATCAGGGCAGGCCCACTCCAATCGAATCTTAGTGTAGGCTTTCCCAGCATCGAACTCCCTAGGGCTTCAGTGCCCTACGGGCACTGTCGGCTATTGGATAGCCATATGAACGGGTTCCGACTGTTCCCGCCCATGCAGGCCACCTACCGCTCGACTACAATCGTCATTCTTCTACTTCTCGTCAGTATCCTGCCGGCTGCGTTTCACGAGGACGCAAAGCCTGAACTGGATATTTCACCCAGCGAATTCTCGACTATCATCAGTACCAACACGGTCTGGAGTGGCGAGGTTATCCTCAGCGATAACCTGAGCATCTCACACGGCGTCACCCTGACCGTCAAAGCGGGAACTTTCATCAATATCACCGCCGATGTGACCATCCAGGTCGCCGGCACATTATCGGTCGAGGACACCGTCATCAACAGTAGTCTTGGCCCTAGCGGCCAAGGCAATTCCGGTACCGGGGTGTGGCACGGAATCATCGTCGATGCAGGCGGGACTCTGGACATGGATAATGTCTCAATCGCCAACTCGCGAACTGCCATCACAATCTCAGGTTCATCGAATTTGGCCGATGTCACAGTGTCCCAATCCTACATCGGATTGGACATCGATGGGGTGATGATCGCTACCGACCTGTCTTGCCTCGACCTAGATTTCTCCTGCCTGAAGGTCTCGGGCACTGCTACCGTGACCGGCTTCAGCGCCACCAATGTCTCGATCGCAGTCGCCCAGTCCGGTCTCTTGGATATCTCAAATGTACAGATCACAGATGCTGGGACCGGATTCGATATCACCGGCGGCAGTGGTGGCGCTTCCCAGATTGCTGTCGATAATGCCAGCATCGGCTGGCGGGTGCGGGGCACCACCGCGGTATTTGTCGATGATTGCACCTCGACTGGCCTGGCAACCTTACTCGATGCCGGCGCCAGCAGTGGATTCTCCCTGAGCAACTTCACCGGGGTCGCCGACCGTGTCTTGCGGGCTGACGGAGTAACCGACTTGACGATGGCCGATATAATCGCTGATGCCAGTGCGGATGACAGCACCGCCCTCGATGTTCGCAACGATGGAACCTTGACGCTGTCCGACCTTACCCTGGCCGGCTATGCGAAGGTCATGGAACTGGCCGGTGACGGCGATACCACAATTTCCGATTCGACAATGAATGGCGCCGATTCAGGGATTACCGCCAGCGGCTCGGGCACTCTGGGAATTTCCGACTCGACAATTACCAGCGGCGGAATCCTCGGTGATTTCAGCCAGATAAGCACCACTTTCTCAAACACCGATTTCACCGGTGGAAACGCTACCATGGCCGGCTTGGCATGGATCGGTGGTACCCACAACTTGGCCGACGTCAGCATCACCCGCAACTACATCGGCGCCGCCGATACATCCTCGATGGGAGCGAATGGTTGGTGGGTCGACCTTACTCTGGACAATGTCGACTTCAGCGGATGGCACTCATCCCTGGAGTGTGAGCGCTGTAGCTTGGATGGTAGCGGAATTACGATGAGCGATGGTGGAACCAGTAATGGCAACGGCCTGACCCTGCGAGACAGCAGCGCGGTTTTTTCTGCCGTCACCTCCTCACACATGACCACCGCAGTAACCCTCTCCGGAGAATCCTCCTTGGTGGCATCCTCATGGTCAGCACAATTGCACAACACCCTGGTGGCGGTCTCAGAGAACTCGATTGCACAGATTCGTGACATTGCCATCGCCGACATGAGCGGTACCATCGCCTATGGTGATGGCACTATGTATTGGGGCTCGAGCGATTCTTTCACAGTCGCAGTCTCGACCTCACAGCAGTATATCGAGACCTTGGTCAACATCACCGACCTCGAGGGCAACCATGTAGTTGCAACCGTCAACGTCGGCCCTTGGCAGGAAAATGCCGATGGCTCAAACCCGGTTTCCCTACCACTATTTGCCAGCGGCAGCGAAGTAATCGCCAGTGATGGCGGCGCCGGTGCCGCGGTCATCCTGATGGGTGGCGTATCGGGCCAGTCGGTGCAATTACCGATAATCCCGGCCGGGGATTGGGTTATCGCCAGCGTTGATGTGATTCTTGGTGCGACCACCGATGGCTCACCCCACGTCCTCAGTGGTAACCTGACCATCGCCTCCGGTGCCAGCCTGACGCTTTCAGATACGACTCTTGAGTTGGCTGGCGACAAGATTCTCAGCGTCGAGTCCGGCGCCGCTCTTATCGGCGACGGCGGAACAGTTACCGGGGCGCAGATGATTACCGCCTCAGGCGCAGGTGCACTCGGTGGAATCGGCGACGGCCTGCACCTGTCCAGCCCGACGACCATCGATTGCGGTGGCACCGCGGGAGCAGGGGGAATATACATCACCGCCACCACCACCATCGCCAGCGGTTGTGATTACACCATCACCGGCGGCAAGGTCAGTGGCGATGTGTTGACCCTCGCAAGCGATTCTCGGCTCGAGGTCAAGAACACCCTCACCGTGATAATCATCGATGCAGGAACTCCGGTAGAAGGTGCCTCGGTCTCGGTCGGAGGCACGAATAACCTCACCGATGCTCAAGGACAGGTAATTGCGGTAGCGACCGCCCGCCTTGAGGTGAATGGCTCGGATACCGTCTGGTATGACGCCAAGTACGTGCAGATGACCCGCGGTGGCCACGTGCAATTCTATAATTGGCAATTGAACGACAGCCTGACCCACACCTTCATCTCCTCGGCCGTAACCTCCGGGGTGTTGAGTCAAGCTCTTACCCTCGATGCCGAATGGAGCCCATGGTACCTCAACTCCGACCTGACGGTTCCCTTTGGCGTAACCATGACAATTCGCGACAATACCGAAGTGGTCATCGCCGATGGAGTGGTTATCACCGTCGAGGGCCTGCTCGACATCAACTCAGCCACTTTGCATTCTACCAGCGGCTCACGCTGGGGCGGTATCGCCGTCTCGGGCACCAATTCGGTGCTGTCGACCTCGGGCAGTCATCTGGTCGAGGCCGGTCAAATCATCACCGTCGGTCATGGCGCCACCGTCACCATCAGTGGCACCGAGGTTGCCCGCGGCGATGCTCTGCTGACCATCAGTGGTGATTCATCCACCTCGGTCGAGAATAGTTACTTCCACGATGCAATGGAATCCTGCGTCATGGCACAGGGCCAGACCACCTCATTGAGTGTCAGGGACAGCACCTTTGACGCCTGTGGCGACCATGCCATCTGGGCGCGCCATGCAATTCTCGACCTTGCAAACATCGTCCTTGGTAACGGCAGTGAAGAGGGTCTGGATTTCTCCGCCACCACCGG
>DARQ01000016.1:6196-8106 GCA_002503395.1 Euryarchaeota archaeon UBA60
GTGGCGCAGATGAGCCGCAATCTCGAAATCCTCGACACCTACATCTTCGGTGCGCCAGCGATGGAATTGGATACCGTTGCCGGGATGGTCAGTGGTATCCAGATGGTGGGCGAAGGCACCGGTACCGCGATTCACGCCAATCACTCGCGCGGCTCAGGTGCCTTACAAGTCGTCGATTCCAGCATCGCCGGCTATTCGGTCGGCATCGACCTGCAGGGCCATTCGGGCGAGGCCACCAACCCGCGCTTTGTTTCGGCTAACAATATCATCATCACGCAGTCGTCAATCACCGGTGATGGACGAAATTTTGTCTCCATCGGCGATACTATTTATGGGGTAATATCCCTCGACTCCGAGGTCGCGTTGGCAAGCGAACTTTACGATTCCACCTATGGAAATATCTCCGTCGCCGGCAATGCCAGCCTGATATCTTGGAAGACGGTCTCCTTCCTACCAACCTTGGATGGGGTTACTACCACCGCCCAGGTGACCATACCATCTCCTCTCCCCGAGGCCATCTCCACCGGTGACGAGGAATACATCAGCGAGTCCTCGCTCAACCCCACCCTCATCATCCCGGTCGCGGCGTTTGACGCCACGAGTTCCTTTTCCGCCTCACAACTGGCCTACAGCGCCAGTGCTGAGGGCGGTCTACCTTACTCAGCGACGATTTGGGTGCAGTTCGACATGAGCAATATCGCCCTGCCGATAAGCTTCAATTCGCATCCGATTCTGCAACTCATCGACCCCGATGGCGACCTCACCATCATGGAGACCGATAATCTGACCTTCTCGGCCACTGCCAACGATGCTGACAGCAACCTCTCGCAACTCAGCGTCGCCTGGACGATAACCGACAGTATCGGCATCGTTGTAGTCACCTCGAATGATTGGCAATGGTCGAATGATGATTTATCGGTCGGTACTTACGTTGCCAGAGTAACAGTCTCCGACCCCCATGGCGGCACTGCCACCACCAGTTTCGTCGTCACGGTATCAGCCTTGGACAGTGATGGTGACTGGATTGAGACCTGCGACCAGGATTTGTGGTGGGATGCCACTGTTGGGGTTGATTGCGGCCCCGATGACCTGGATGACGACGACGATAACGATGGTATCGACGACATTCTGGATGCTTGGCCAAACGATGCCTGCGCCAGCCAAGACAGCGACTACGACGGCATGCCCGACGAGTTGCGTTGTCCTGACGGAGTCACTACCACCCTGGTCGAAGATACCGACGATGATAACGATGGCATTCTCGATGTCGATGCTCTTGCCGGTGGCGGTGAAGAAGGCACGACGATGAGCATGATCGCCGCGGTTCTGCTATTCATCGCAATCGCCGCACTGGTCATCAATCGGATGCGTAAATCGGAATAAGGTGGCTGGCCGATGGCACTTCCCGACCCGGTCAGCGTTGGACTGGTCATCATCGCTCTGGTCGCTACCGTGGTGCTCTACGACCTGTGGCGAATCTGGTCGAGCCACAGCGAGGTACCGAATCTCGGTCGGCTCGACAACGGTGGATTTGCCTGGGCTTCTGGCGCCGAGCACGAACTGACCCGCGATATCCCCGGCTTGATGACGATGGCGGTGATGATGGTCTTACCGTGGTTCTTCGCCGACCAGAGCGGCACCCCGAACTGGCTGGTCCTCACCTTCGATGTACTCTTGGCGTTGCACATCATCGGCATGTTGGTACCCAAGCGCCACGCCATCACCTCGACCCATCTGCATGTCGACGGGCATTCGATTCCGTGGGCTTCGCTTCAGCCGGCAAAGCGCCAGAAAAAGGCGAGAATCGTGCTCCAGCGCAAGGGTTGGTGGGTTCTCGCCCCGCTCGCACTGGCTGGAAATCCGGCCGACCTGACCGCGGCCAGCCGGCGAATCGGCGAGGTTTTTCTCCG
>DARQ01000105.1:0-3274 GCA_002503395.1 Euryarchaeota archaeon UBA60
CGTGCTTTCAAACGCCGATGCCTGGATTACTTACAACGACCTCGTCGGCGGTGAGAATCTGTCTAAGAAATTGACCAAGCGCATGACGAGACTTGAGCCCTCAATCAGTGCACTCAGCCTCTACCTAGCCACGGATCTCGATGTCGATGCCCTTGGACTGGACTCGGGTAATTATTGGATTCTGAACAATCCCAGCGTGGATGCAACATATCGTCTGGCCAATGAGGATGTCATCGACGGGGAGGGGGCATTTCCTGGCGGATTCCTGACCGTGACCACCAAGAAGGACCCGAGCAAGATGAAGGATGGAATCCACACGATCGAGGCTTTCACCTTCGTGCCCTATTCACCCTTCGAGCGCTGGAAGAACAGCGAGACCGAGAAACGACCTGAGGAATATGATGAGATCAAGCAGCGTCTGATTGAGAGGATGCTCAAGACCGTGGAAGGAGTGGTTCCGGGAATACGAGACCATCTGGTGCTCTGCGAATTGGGAACTCCACTGACCAATGTTCACTATGTCAACTCCTACCGCGGCAACCTGTATGCCACAGCCAAGTCGAAGCAGCAGATCGGACTTGGGGCTCTGCCGGTAGAAACCGAGATTGCTGGCTTGTACCACTGCGGGCAATCAACCGCTGCTCACGGGGTTCTCGGTGCATTGTTCACCGGCGTGATGGCGGCGTCGAAGATCAGCGGTGAGAGTGTGAAGAAGATCCTCTCATTCAGCGATGAGGGGAGGGTGAAACTACATCAGTGATTATTCTGAGTTGATTCACCCACAGTTGAATCCACCTCTTCGGTGGACGAACAAGCGTCCAAACACCCAAATCGTCCAAACTTATCAGAATACTACTGTTTCGCCGCCGCTTCCAACAATCCCAAGAAAGGCGGCGACGGACGATTAGGGCGTGTTTTAAACTCGGGGTGGTACTGGGTGCCGACAAAATATGGGTGGTCTTCAAGTTCAAAGATTTCACAACGTTGCCCAGTCTCATCCTTGCCGACGAACTTCAGCCCCTTGCTCTCGATTGCATCTACACAATCAGGGTTGACCTCGTAGCGGTGTCGGTGTCGTTCATCGACATGTAGCGAGTCTCCGTATAGGGTGCGAATGTTTGATTGCTCAACTTGGAAGATTGTCGGACGGCTCCCTAGCCGCATGGTTCCGCCAAGGTGGCTCTTGGAGATCTCGGGCATGAAGACGATCACCGGATGGGGGGTCTGTTCGTCGAACTCGGTCGAGTTGGCACCTTCCCAGCCCAAGACATTGCGGCAGAATTCGACTACCGCAACCTGCAACCCCAAGCAGACGCCGAGGTACGGTTTGTTAGTGGTACGAGCATAGTTTGCGGCGAGGATTTTACCTTCGATTCCACGGTCACCGAAGCCCCCCGGGACGAGCACACCATCGGCGGAGCGCAGGGATTTCCAAGCACTATTGTCACTGGATTTCTCTAGGTCAGTGGCTTCAATCCAATCGATGACCAGTTTTCGTCCGACCTCAAAGGAAGCGTGTTGAAGCGCCTTGATGACCGAGAGATAGGAATCGACCAAGCCGGTATATTTCCCGACCACGGCGATATGGATGTCTTCGCTAATCCCGTCGATTCGCTCAGCCATCTCCTCCCATTCATCAAGGAGCGGCCTGTTGGCCGGGATATCAAAACCGAGTTTCTGCGAGAGCAGTTGACTGACGCCCTGCTGTTCAAGCAGGAGCGGAACTCGGTAGAGGTTGGAGACATCGTGGGCTGAAATCACAGCAGAAGGGTCAACATGACAGAACAGTGCTAACTTTGACTTGACATCATCGGTCAAGGGAGTCTCGGAGCGGCATACCAACAGGTCCGGAGTGATTCCCAGACCGCGCAGTTCCTTGACGGTGTGCTGGGTCGGCTTGGTCTTCTGTTCACCGACCACGCCGATGACCGGAATCAGGCTGACGTGGACGAAGCAGATATTGTCGACTCCGACACGGAATTGGAACTGTCTCAGCGCCTCGACAAAGGGTGCTGATTCGATATCCCCCACTGTTCCGCCCAACTCGATGACACAGACATCGGGGGAGCCATCCAATCCATCCGAAGGGTAGTGGGAGACCTCTTCAATCCAATCCTGCACCGTGTCTGTGATGTGGGGGACGACCTGTACAGTCTTACCGAGATAATCGCCTCGGCGCTCAGCCTCGATGACCTTGGCATAGACCTTGCCGGTGGTGATATTGTTCTCCCGGGTCAGGCAGACATCGAGGAAGCGCTCGTAATTTCCGAGGTCGAGGTCGACCTCGCCACCGTCGTCGAGAACGAAAACCTCGCCGTGCTCGAACGGCGACATGGTGCCGGCATCGCTATTCAGATAAGGGTCAATCTTTATCGCAGTGACCCGAAGTCCGGCTGATTTCAAGAGCACGCCGATGCTGCTGGCGGTTACTCCTTTGCCCAGCCCACTGAGCACTCCTCCGCTCACCACAACGTAGCGCATCGCCATCAACGGGATTTACACCCAACATATCTCACTCTTAGACCTTGCCCAAGGCAAAGGCCACTACAATCCGCTACAACTTTCGGCCTTTGCGTTATTTCTCGCACCAATAAGGGCTTGCAGAAGCACCTGAATTCAGAAGAGAAATTCGTTATGCATCCCCCCCATCACATCATCCTTTCAGCGAATTCTATGGCCTTCGCTTAGAATCCAAGATCTTCCAGATCAACATCACTATTCATATTGACCCGAACCGGGAATGCCAGGCTCACATCCTCCTCTTCGAAGCGACGTAGGATCTCCTTGATGAAGAAGGACTTTGAGGGGCGCATCTTCCTGGGGTTCTTGACGAAGTAGCGAATCTCCATGATGACCTCATAGTCACCGAAATCCCGCAGTACCACCTCCGGTGGTTTGGGTTTTTCCTGACATATATCGGGATGGTTGGCGGCGATATCATTGACAATTTTCTCTGCGGTGCTGGCGTTCTCCCACTTCGGTGTCAGTCCCAATCTTATCCGCACTCGCAGTTCAACGTCATTACTGCGGCTGAAGTTCACCACAACATCCTTGGTCAGCAGATTGTTGGGAATGGTGAGCATTATCCCATCGGTGGAACGAACATGGGTGGTTCGCAGGCCGATATCTTGAACGTCACCCCAACTGCTGTAGGTTCCTCCCAGACTCTTCGGCAGGAGGATTCGGTCGCCGATGCGGAATGGCTTGTCCATGATGATGAAGACGCCAGCGATGACATTCTCCATCGTGTCCTGGGCGGCGAAAGCGACCGCCA
>DARQ01000105.1:3332-5271 GCA_002503395.1 Euryarchaeota archaeon UBA60
TGGCGGCAGTCAGTAGCAGAATTGCCCACAATACTATCCCGGTTACTCGGTAGATGAAATTCTCAATCCCCTCATCGAAATCGGTTTTATCGAAAAAGCGGCGCAGGTATTTTCGGAAGATCTTGACCAAGGGAATACCGATGATGATGATTAACAGGGCGGCAACCGGACCGTACCCAGCCAACTCCGATGCACAATCATAGGTCAACTCGAGGCTTGAGGGGAGGTCATCGACGCAGGTCGCCATGACTACAATTCAACAATGCAGAACATAAGCATATCCCACTATAATTCGCCACGACTTTCGGCCTTTGTCCTATCTACGCGCACGCAGTTCGGATTACCACCTTACCTGTATTCAATTGAATGATTCATTATGCACCCTACTCCGTATTACCTCTTTCACGAAGGCCGTGCCTGTAAGCGAATCTTGTGAATTTTGTGAATGGGCGAAATGAATATCATCTCAGAGCGGTTGGGGAGGTTATGCAACCACCAATCGTGTCTGGTAATGATGACAAACTAAGACGGTTGGTGGATGATAAGGATAAGCAAATAGCAGAACTCTCCAGAAAACTTGAAGCAATTGAGAGTACGCAAGTGACCTACGTCTCGATGAAAGAATCTGGGAACTGCCCTAAATGCAGTTCCACGAGGATTTTTCGCTGGTGGAAGTACTCATTCAAATATCAATGTCGTGATTGTGGATTTGAAGAAACCTACAAACCAACAGACATGCAGAATACGATTGCTGTAGTTGTAATGCTGATTTTGGGTGCAGTAGCAGTATGGTGGATAACATCTCAATAACCTGTTTAATACAACAAATTGTATTTTACCCAAGCCAGTCAACCCTTTTTGCAAAAGCCGAGTGTTGTGGCAATACGTAGTTGCTTCGCTGGAAACCATGAAACGTGGCTCGTTATGGCTAGGCCATGCAGACGGCTGAGAAGCGCCTCCAATATTTCAGCATCTTTGCGATTGCAATCCTCTCACTGCTCGTGGTCGACCTGCTCAACGAAAGGAGTGAGGAAGCCGATATCTACTACGTCATTGTCGACAATCGGGTTGTCTTTGAAGATAATGAGAGCATCGAAGAAATTGACCCCTCGGAAGGGGCTAAGGTTGCTACGTTCAACATTCAGGTATTTGGTGATACCAAGATGGGTAAGGAAAATGTGGTTACCGAATTAGTGGAAATTTTCCATCGCTACGATATGGTCGCGGTGCAGGAAATCAAAGATATCGACCAAGAAGTGCCATACCAATTCCTCGATGCTCTGAATGAATACTCCCTCAATCAAAGTGAGAATAATTCCTCAAATTCGCCCGCGGAAAATGGCTCTGGAGAAAATGGCACAGAGGATAATGTCACAGTCGGAGTGGAGAAATGGATGATGGTGCTGTCGAATCGCACCGGTATTCAGAATGACGACATCAGTTCACAGGAACAATATGCATTTTATTATCGCTCGGCGGTATTCAGCGCTCTCGACAATGGAGTGTTGTACAATGATTCAGTCAATGATTCATTCCAACGTGAGCCACTGATTGCACGCTTCATGTTGCTCAACCTCCAGGGTGAGGACACTGGCACCGAACTGACCTTCATCAATATCCACACCAAACCAACCCTTGCGGTCGAGGAGATGACGGCCTTGGGGGAGGTGGTTTCATGGAGCCAAGCCAATGGGGGGGGAGATAATGTGGTCGTGTTGGGTGATTTCAATGGCGATTGTTCCTATGCTTCGTACAATGAATTGGTGCAACTGCCAATCTCTACAGAAAACTTCACTTGGTTGATACCCGATGATGCCGATACCACGGTAGGTGATTCGCGCTGTGCCTATGACCGGATAGTGACAACCGGTGATCTGGATGGCAGGTTAACCGGCCAGTGGGGTGTCGATGAGGAAATCAGTAGCAGTGAAGTTTCTGA
>DARQ01000105.1:5406-9448 GCA_002503395.1 Euryarchaeota archaeon UBA60
GCCCTCGCTTACCAGAAAAAGGGTATTATCCCGAATACCAAGAGGGCTATGGGAACGATTAGCTGCTCGGTAGTCGAGCGCATTCCCGCCAGCAGGGATAACTCTGTACCACGATGCAGTTTGACCGACATCCCGACATCGGCATTGCCTCGCATCACCAGCAGACCACTCGCTTTAGTGCGGTCGAGTTCCTCCTCGAATTCCCCGTCGCGTTTGCTCTCGGCCCTTCCCAGGCAATAGATCGGGTCACCAATTCCCAAAGTGTGCAATGTCCAGCGCCAATTTCCCCCTCCCCACCGGTAGAGTTGGCTGCCATAGTCGAGATTCTTCCACGTCGAGGGGTCGACCAGAATCCCCGCCGAGCCATCGTGAAGAATGAAGGGTTGTGTGCCGTCATCACTTGCTCTGGTCTCCCACGAACAACGGCGATTCTTGCCACCTCCGCGGCACACATACTGCTCTTCAAGCCACTTGAATGCGACCACCCCGCTGGCTTTACGGCTAGCATCGTTGACTTCTACCGTCATCGTTCCGGCGGGGCCAGGCCGGATTTGTCCGACCAGTTCGGCGGGTCCGACCGCTACCGAACGGGCTAGTTGGGTCGGTGTGTCGATGATATTGTGGGCGACCTTCCAGCGGCGATAACAGATGATTGCCCATACGATGTTGAAGGCCATTACTCCCCAACGCAGTATATTTCCGATTACAACGTGGACAATAGAGCCATGACGTGCAAGTAGGTCGGCCGACAGCCATACCGTCGATACAATGAAAATCGTAGCGGCGATACTGTAGAAAGTCAAGGTGGCCGGAACTGGGGTTCCGACTTTATTGGGGTGTTCCTCGATTATTTTGTCACCCTCATCTGCGGCGTAGGGATTCCCAAGATTCCACAACTCATGGCTAGGCTCGTCAAGAATCCAGTCGTTGTAGTCGTCTTCGCCTCGCTCTGGCCCGACCGCCTTGACGAGAACCCCCGTGCTCTTGGATAGGTGCATCTGCTCGCGCACCGAATGTTGCTTCTGAGATTCTCTCATGTCTTGAGCCAGCGAGGTAGGGGTTGCGGCCATCAATATCGCCGCACCAATCATGCAGAACAACAGCGCCCATCTCTGCATATCCTCGCGATCGGTCACTTCCGAGGGATCAAGGCTATCTTCACCGGCCGAGAATAACCACAGGTTCTCACCATCGTCGAGGACGAAGAGTTGCACACGGTCGCCGACCGAGATGGTCCAATCCGAGCGCGGACAATGCCGAGATACCGCACTCAATTCCGCTCCGAGGGTCTCTTCAGTCCAATAAACTGTGAATGGCGCATATTGGGATTCAATTGGTTGGATGGTAATAGAGCCGTCATCGACCGCATTTGTGGTGTCGTGCCAGTTGCCATCATCATCTTGGTAGCAGTGACCACTGGCGATTATCCCGTGGGTAATTCGCCCTTCCAATCTCAGCCAGGCGCCGGTACTGCCACTCTCAAATCCCTTGCCCAGTTCTTCGTAATCATGTTCGATATCCGGGCTCGCAAGCACCTGAGCTTCCTCGACCGGAGGTGCGTCGGGCAAGCCCGAGGCAACCAATACGAATACAACACCGATGAGCATGAAGACGATTGAGATTCCCCACGCAACCCATCCCCACGTGGTGAACGGCTTGGTGAATTGGAAGAAGCCGTGACTCAATTGGTCGGCGTGGAATCTCTCGCTCACGCAACGCGTCAGGGTGTTCGACGGTTTATTCTTCCCACCTCATCCGGTGGAGATGTCGAAATATTCTCACTCAAAGTTGAGCACTACCTTGCCGCAGTTCCCCTCTTGCATCAGGGCGATGGCCGCTTGGAAATCATGCCAGTGCAGACGGTGGGTGACTACTTTGTCGATGTTGAGGTCACCTTCAGCCAATAATTCCTGCATTGTATCCCAGGTCTGCCACATCTTACGCCCATTGATTCCCTTGACATGGAGGTAACGGAAGACGATGTCGTTGACCGGAACCACCGGGTCACTACCGTAAACCCCGAGAATGTTCAGCCAGCCACCATTTCTGGTGCTCTTGATGGCATTGTTCAGAGCCGGCGCTGCGCCCGAGAATTCGCACGAATTGTCGACCCCTACTCCACCGGTGGCGGATAGGATTTCTGCTACGACGTCATCGTCCTTGCCGAGCACGAGGTCGGCGCCGAGTTCCTTTGCCAGGTCCATGCGCGTCTGGTTATCCCAATCGGTGGCGATGATTTTCTTCGCCCCCATCGCCCGCGCCACATCGACCGCGAACAGGCCGATTGGACCTAGTCCATGAATGGCGACAGTGGAATCCTTGACCGGGCCACCGGTCAAGGTGTGAATGGCATTTCCCAGTGGGTCTTGAATCGAGGCGTCGCCGGCTGAGATTGTATCCGGGTTGAGTCTGGCGTTGGCGGCAGGGACGGTGAAGTAAGGAGCGAAGGCGCCGTTGCGATGAACTCCGAAGATGGCGCCGTTTTCGCACACGTGGGCATTACCCTCGCGACAGCGCTCGCATTCCCAGCACGCGAGGTGGCATTCGATGCTGACGAAATCCCCAACAGTGTGGCTCGAAACCCCTTCACCTATGGCGACGATATGGCCGCTGGTCTCGTGGCCGGTAATCGTGCCCAAAGGAACTTCACTGCGGCCCCACTCATCCCATGACCAGATGTGCAGGTCAGTGCCACAGATGCTGGTCGAGTGAGTTTTGACCAGAACTTCCCCGGCCTGTGGCACCGGGACAACGTGCTCGACAAGGTCGAAGCCGTCCGGCTCGGGGCGAACCTTGGTCCACCCCATCATGGTGGAGGGTACTTCGCTCATGAGCGCTGGTGGACTTTCCCGTCAATAACAATTGTCGAGGCTATGCCTGCGTCAATCTTGACCGAGACTATCGTCAGGAGGTGAGCACTGGACTGAGGAGTAAGTGTTGAGGGAAGTGCGAAGTGCTGTAGAAAGTGATTCTCCTGAGATGTAGCACCGAAAAACGCGTATTTACTCGAAGGTGCTTGCGTCGGGTATTGTTGGTTCCTGCCGCGCCAACAGTACATCGTCGATACGGAGCAGGGAAATTGCTGAATCTGTCGCTCCACGAATGACCTGCCGGGTTATCCTCAGGGGTTCACGAATCGCCTTCTCATCCATATCCTCGGGTGACTTGCTCTCCGCATCTAGACCGATCCAATCACCCTGTGCGGTTTGGCCTGCAACCAATTGTAGGAGCGCATCTATCGGGTCGATACCGGAGTTTTCAGCCAAGGTGCGAGGAATTACCTCTAGCGCATCTGCAAAACCCTCTGCCGCTAATTGCTCGCGCCCAGGAATGCCTTCGGCATAGCGGCGAATCCTGCGGGCTAGGGCGATATGGGTTGCTCCTCCGCCGGGTAGCAGATACGGTTCCTCGAGTAGTTGGCAGGCGACTCCGAGGGCATCGTCGAAACAGCGCTCGGCCTCGGCCATCACCTCTTCGGTGGTGCCGCAGACCACCAGGGTTGCGCCGCTTTCTGCACTCCCTTCCATTATCCAATGGGTGGTCTCATGCCATAACTCTTCGCGTGAACTTACAAAGGTACCAAGTGCCTGTGAATCGGCAACTTCGGGGAGATGAATCATCGTCGCCCCCGTCGCTCGAGCGAGTAGATCCAGATCCGGTCGCTCGACCCTTCGATATGCGGTGATGCCGGCGTCGGCAAGCCATTGTCGCGCCTCGTCATCGACGCCGTCGCGCACGACCACCAAATTCGGCGCCAGAGCGATGACGGCATCAATCTGTTGCCGCAGAATCTCTCGGTCTTTGTCGCGGAAGGCATCGAGCATTCCCGGATGGGTTATCTTCAGTGTCGCATCCAAACTTGGGGCGCGGCGCTCAAGTGCACCGTCGATGAGTAGAATCTTGCCACCATTGAGCCAATCGACCATGTCGGGGTGGATACACGATTTTGCCAGGACCAGTCCTCTGACGAGGTGGCTATCGGTGGTAATTCCGCCGCGGTTGGCGATGACCTTGACCAATGTCGGGTCGGCGCGAATTCCAT
>DARQ01000052.1:0-967 GCA_002503395.1 Euryarchaeota archaeon UBA60
GAGCCGGTCTTGGCAATCATCCCGGACAGGTCATACTCCAGGGCGTACATGTGTACCGTCGAATGGGGAACCAAACCCTGGCCACCAGAATAACTGCCGCCATCGCTGATGAGAGTACCTGTGACGTGAGTACCATGACCGCTATTGCTATCTGCACCGGACTGGTCATAAGAATAAGAAGTCCTGACCGATAATATTCGGTCGCTGAAATCCGGATGGTCGGAATCCAAACCGGTATCGAGGACGGCGAAAGTCTCGCCGCTTCCATTCAACCCGGTATTTTGTGACACCAGTATTTCGGCGAGGCCAATGTCAGTGCTCGCCTGCGCATTCATCAACCGCAATGGGTTCATCGGTTCAATGAAGAGTATACGGCCGTCGAATAACATCGTAAGTAATTGCAGTTGTTGACCTCCTGCTTCGATTGCCGACAAGTTCACTAATCTACACAGTGTGAATCCACAAGTCGCTTCCTCAACATTCAGCCGGCCTAGGTCTAAGGCCAGAATCCGCAATTCCTCGGGGGCAAGGTCAGGCGCCGGCAGGGCGACCAGATCTAGGGTTGTAGGTAGTTCTGACCACTTTTCTATCAACCCTTCGTGCAACCTCAGAGCGGCTACTTCTGGACCTGCCCATCGGACCCGTGAATCGGCATTGATGATGTCTAGTGACCCACTGGCATCTGCCGCCAGTCGGACCCTCCACGCGGCATCGGGCAACGGCTCCAACACAATACACCCATTGAGTGAGCAAATCTTCTCCATCATGCCAGCATCATTGACGAATAATTGCACGATGGCAAGTCGGTCAACCTCAAGGCGTGAATGCATCAGTTCCCCGGGTGCTACCAATTTGCTGTCCTCAAGTGGGTCGAAAGAACCCAACCGCGTGTGAATAAGGCCACTGGAAGGAGATAGATCAAACTCAAACAAACCGTCTGGAGATACCGATTGCCAATGTGATTCCC
>DARQ01000052.1:1077-1401 GCA_002503395.1 Euryarchaeota archaeon UBA60
AAAGGGGCGAGTAACATCAGGGAAATCAAGGATAGAGCGCGGACTCGTCCACTTATTCGCCAACCTTCGACCATGGTTATTGCCACCTCTCCACCCTTTTGATTATTGCAGGCAAATGTGCCAACTCTAAATGCCGTAATATGCTTTGATTGCCGCATCTGTCTTGGCCACCGAGACCCGCCAATCAGACTCTACCCCCATCAAGGCGCGAATAGCATCAACATTCTCTGGAATCACATCGCTCTCCTGATGAATCGCTTGAAAATAATATAGCCGGTCGCCCTGTAATGATACTCCATCTTCCCATACGAAAATCTCGTGCAG
>DARQ01000052.1:1544-4749 GCA_002503395.1 Euryarchaeota archaeon UBA60
ATCACCGATTCGGTGGACAATCCATGCCCCTCGGGCAAATCTGCGATGATGGAATGAACGTGCATGATGGTGGTCGGCACCGCAACTGCCAAACTGTTGATTTCAATCTCCGGTTTGACCGTCATCACATCAGGGCCATGGTGGCTGGGAACCTCGAGAACCGGCTTGATGGCATTTATCGGCCCCTTGGTCGAATCGCCGGGGTCAGCGGCGCGACGAATCATCGTACACTCGACCTTCAATGAGCCACAGGCCTCGTATAGAGGAACCAGAGTTCGAGAAAGGCCGGTGGTGTTACAGGATACCACTCGGGTACCGGAAACACCGATATTTGCAGAATAATTTGCCGAGGAGGCGAAGGATTGTCCCGTCAGAGCATGTTTCTCTCCGCCTTGGAAAATGAACTTCTTGCCGGCCTCCCGATATCTAGCAATGTTTTCATCACCCATTTTTCCCGGTGAGCAATCGATTACGATATCGGCGAGAGCAAGTAAATCGGAAATTCCTCCGTGGCATTTGTATCCACCGGTGGCGAAAGCGGCAATACTCTCATCTGAATCCTCGGTACAGAATAAGGGGAAGCCCTTTCTCTGCACCAATTCGCAACCAAAACTCGGAGAGGTCTTGGTAACTCCGACGATTTCCATGTCATCTTGAGCATCGACCGCATCAGCGACCCGTTTTCCAATTGTCCCATATCCGTTAATCGCAACTTTGATACCCATGCCAATCCCGTTAGTCTTGCGCCCTCGACTATAACCTATCAATGTACCCGATATTCTCCGCCCGTAGGGCGGGGTGCCTTAATGCGAATAATAGCCTACGACTTTCGGGGTTGCTTTATTTGCAGAATGTTCTCGGCAGAATGTTGGTAGGGATGCGCGAGGACATTCGTAGAAGCCTGAAGTTGAATCGCGACCTAGGTCGTCTGTTGGAGCAGGCACTAGAGGTGGACCGAGCAATAAAAATTGGCTGGAGTCGCTCCGGGGATGAAATACCCAAGGACGGAGAGATGGGGGTCGCACCTGCTCTGCCCAAGGGTGGCCGGGTGAGAATTCTCGGAAAATTGACCGATGTGGTCGTACCTTTCGCCAGTGGTGGTGCTTTTACCCTGGTCGGTTCAGCTGATGATTACTTCGGGGCCTGGAATTCAGGTGCCAACCTGATTGTCGAAAGGGGGGTGAAAAATCATCTTGGTTATGCAATGTCCGATGGTCGAATAATCGCCCGCGATGGCGCCGGTGATGATGTCGGTGCAACGATGAGCGGTGGTCTACTGATTGTTCGTGGCGACGCCGGCAAGCGTGTCGGTGGCGGCATGCAAGGAGGTATCATCATCATCCACGGTGATGTTGCGGCCGAGCCGGGAGCCGGTATTCAAGGTGGGAAGATAATCATCAATGGACGCTGTCCAAGTCCTGGTGAAGGAGTTGAATTTTCGACTCTCAGTGCAGATGAATTAATGGCTGTCAATCACGAGATAGATGATGCCTCGCTGGAAGTTCCACCCGATGCGCTTTGCTTGATTCCAGCAAAACAAACTTCACTGCGGCCGCTGCCACCAGAGGCCATACAGCACGGTGACTGGTCGACTATTGGCATGGTGGTCGGCGAGCATTCCGACCGCCCTCTTCACCCCCACCAAACTATAGACACAATGGTTATTCTGGGTGAGAGGAATATTGTCGAGGGTGAAATGGAACCTGAGCCGATAGGATTGCCTCTACCCATCATTCCAACTATTGATAGTGGTAAGGATCTGAAAGGGCGGCACCTGTCGATGCAACCGTGTCTGGTGCGTCGCGATGCGCGTTCAATAGACCTGGTATACATCGATTCTGAAAATATTCACGAGGCGCATGTTCACTTACCCGAGAGTGGCGGATTGGTGCTTGACCTATTCGACCTGCCGCCTCTCACATTACCGGCGCTCGACGGCTTGCTGGTATCCCTGCGCAGCATGGTCGGTGAAGGTCGGCCATTCATGCTGGTCGGTGATGTCAATTCGGTCGAACGTCTGCATTTAGCAGCCGCCAGTGCCTGTGTTGACGGAGTTATTTCACGGGTCGCAGATGCTTCGGGGATACCTGCTGTAGCCGCACTGCCACGTACCGGCAGGTCAGCAGGCTCGGCAGACCTGCATGCCACGGGTATTGCTGTAGGATATTCCCTACCATGGTCAGCCTCAGGTAATGACCTGGCAATCGCTTGTGCCGCAGGTGGCTCCTTTGTCATCACACGCCCCCCCGATGAGGCCGGAACCACGGCAAAATTCGACACGTGGCTGGAAGGGTTACACTGCGAGTTACGGGGTGAAATGGTCCGCCTCGGTTGCGATAGTATCGATAAACTGGGACGCCGAAACCTGCGAGCCCTCGACCATGAGACCGCTTCGATTTCAGGCTTGAGATTAGCCGGCTATGGCCGTCCACTACCACATTGGTTTGCATCATGAGGTGATTATCTGCCGACGATAAATATCGAACAATCGCTATTGACTTGGATTCAGGCGCGCCATGGCATCGAGCATGACCCGTTGCGCCTCAGCGCCGAATTACCATTGCTGGGAACCGATATCGGCCACTGCGATTCCGACACATTAGAGGTCGAAATATTTCCCAATCGACCAGATTTGCTTTGCGCTGAGACACTCGCCCACGCAATCCGTCCGTTCATCCATGGGAAAGATGCGCAACCGAGCCTAGCGGTTATTGATGGCAATATTTCTCTCACGGTCGATGCCTCACTGGCCGAAGTTCGCCCGGTGGTCCTCGGTGCGGTGGTGCGAGGGGTTGATATCGGGCAAACCGAGGAGCAACGCCAACAATTCATCAAAGGACTGATGGAGCATCAGGAGAAACTCCATTTCGCGTTGGGGCGGGGTCGGCGCAAAGCCTCGATCGGAGTCCATGACCTGTCGGCCTTAGCACCACCGTTCAGGGTTATCACCGTAGCCCGGGATTACTCTTTCATCCCACTGGGGATGACGGCGGAAATGTCGATTGAGGAAATCCTGACAGAGCACCCCAAAGGAATCGACTATGCTCATCTTCTCGATGGCATGGATAAAGTCCCGGTGATTATTGACGCAAATGATGCCGTTCTTTCATTCCCCCCCATCATCAATGGTGACCACACAACCGTGAGCCTGCAGTCAACCGACTTCTTCATCGATGTCACAGGATGGGACGAGCGCACTTGCGAA
>DARQ01000114.1:0-929 GCA_002503395.1 Euryarchaeota archaeon UBA60
GTCTCAAGCGTCTCGTGTATTTACGGTCTCAACTCCCCCGAGACCTTTCTAGCCAATCATGCCAGAGTTCACGTCGGCCAAGACATCGAGCCGATTCAATTGGTGCGCGAACTGGTCGCTTTGCAGTATACCCGCACCAGTACTGACCTGAACCGTGGCGAGATGCGCCTGCGCGGCGAGGTCTTCGACGTGTGGATGCCGAGCCGCGACGACCCGATGCGCATCCGTTTCGGCTTCGACGGTATCGAGAAGATACAGGTCTGTGACCCGGTTACCTGGGAAGTCCTCGATGAATTGGACGAGGCCTGGATACACCCCAAGCAATTCTTCATGACCAGCAGTGAGCGCTTCCAGAAGGCTTTGGAGGGAATCGAGCGTGAACTCGAAGAGCGGGTCGCATACTTCCTATCCGCTGGTCTGGATATCGAGGCGCATCGCCTTGAGCAACGCACCCAATATGACCTGGAGATGTTGCGCGAAGTCGGACACTGCACCGCAGTTGAAAACTACTCTATGCACTTTGACGGCCGCAGTCATGGTGAGCGACCGTGGTGCCTGCTCGACTTCATGGCCGCCTGTGCCCAGCAATTCCATGGTGATGTCGATAAGTATCTGGTGATAATGGATGAGAGCCACGTCACCCTTCCCCAAGTAGGGGGAATGTATGCCGGAGATAAGTCGCGCAAGGAGAATCTCATCGACCACGGTTTCCGTCTGCCCAGTGCCGCCGATAACCGCCCGCTGAAGATTCACGAATTCCAGCAATTGGTGCCGCAGATGCTCTATGTCTCAGCGACCCCTGGAGAGCGGGAATTACGTCATCTCTGTGAGATCACCGGCCAGCCGGTAGCCATTGGCCTACAACATATACAGGGTGGTGGAGGGGTAGATGAGCCCGAGTTAAGCAAACGCTCACCAGAATCACAGAG
>DARQ01000114.1:1091-8841 GCA_002503395.1 Euryarchaeota archaeon UBA60
GGCCAGGTGCAGGATCTACTGTCGGAAATAAATGAGCGCAGTGCCGTGGGAGAGCGAGTTCTGGTGACCGTCCTGACCATAAAATTCGCCGAAGAGGTCGCCGCCTACCTCAACAAGATGGGCGTCAAAGCGCATCATCTGCATAGTGAGATTGACACCCTTGAGCGTACTGAGATAATCAAAGCCTTGCGGCTGGGAATCATCGACGTCATCGTCGGAATAAATCTACTGCGTGAGGGATTGGATATCCCCGAGGTCAGTCTGGTCACGATTTTTGATGCCGACCGCGAGGGTTTTCTGCGCAATGAGCGTAGTCTACTGCAGACGATTGGGCGGGCGTCGCGCAATTCTGCGGGAAAAGTCATCCTCTATTCCGATGGCATGAGCAATGCCATGAATGCGGCAATTCAACAGACCTTGGAGCGCCGTGAGCGGCAGAATGAGTTCAATCAGAAGCATGGAATCATCCCGACGACCATCCAGAAGGCATTACCGGTGATGGGAGTCGAAGCCAGCGAATTACTCGCTGGAACTTCGGGCAAAGGCGCCGGTGGTGGCCGCCGCCTCGTCAGTAATCGTGGCGGCGCTGGTGGCCGCAGTGGAGATTACTGGGTACAGCGCCTTGGCACGGGAGCTGGGCGTTGGGGAAGTGACGATGTCGTCTCGACACTATCACAACCTCTCGACTTTGATTATCCAATTGCAGAAGCAGAAAACCCAATTGGGGAAAATGGTAGCAAATCCCCCCAACTCAGCTTAGACCCCGATCAGAGAGTCATCCTGCTCAAGGATTTGCAGAAAGCAATGAAACAGGCGGCACAAGCGCTCGATTTCGAGCGTGCAGCGGCCTTGCGTGACCGAATCTTCGAACTCGAGCAGAACTTGGATTAGTATCTCGTCGGATTTTGACTATCAGGTCGACCCAGCGTCCTGGCTCCCGGCTTGTCGACCACGGCCTTTCCGACAGACTCTGGTGGCTGAGACCGGCTTTTTGTGCCGAGGCAGGTTTCATGTGCAGGTCATGCTTCGCCATCCTCGTCAACTATGGCAATCGACCCCGACTCATTCGACCAGCCGGTCGAGGATTACGATTTCAGTGCCTTGGCTGACCAGGAAAATGCGGTCGGAAAACTCATCGACCAGATGGCTACAGCAGGTGGATTCACGGCGACAAAACTGGCTGAGGCGCGCGATTTGTTGTTCTCAATGAAACAGCAGATCGATGCCGTCGATGGTGACCCACAACAGGTCGCCAACTGGCTCTCATTCCCCGCTAGTCTCTGTGCGACCGGAACCCGAGGATTCTTCGTCCAGGCGCTTGAGCATAAGATGTTCAACGTCGTTTCCACCACATGTGGGACTCTCGACCACGATATTGCCCGGGCTTATGAGAACTACTACCATGGCTCATTCGAACTCGACGATGTCGAACTCGGACAGCATGGATTGATGCGACTCGGTAATGTCATTGTACCCAATTCATCCTATGGTGAGATTATCGAGGCGATGGTGATGCCGGTTCTCGAGCAGATTCGCAGTGATCGTATTGAGGCGACCGGCAAGTCCGGTGCCGACCTCTGGCTCGGCTTTGGTAGCGCTCATCTGGTGTGGGAGTTGGGAGAGAGAATCGGCACTCCGGACACGATTATCTACTGGGCCGCCAAGCATCGAATTCCAGTGGTGATTCCCGGTATCACCGATGGCAGTATCGGTGCTCAGTTGTTCATGTTCCGACAGAAATATCGTGACTTCCACCTCGACACTCTGGCCGATGAGCAAATCCTGTCCGACCTTACTTGGACGACCGATACCGCAAACGCACTGATGATTGGTGGCGGTATTTCAAAGCACCATGTGATATGGTGGAATCAGTATCGCGGGGGTCTCGATTCCGCCGTCTATATCACCACCGCACCCGAGCACGACGGTAGCCTTTCAGGGGCACGATTACGCGAGGCAATCTCGTGGGGTAAGATGCGACCTGAAGCCCCCAATATCTGTGTCGAAGGTGATGCCAGTGTTCTGTTGCCGATTCTCGGAGCAGATTTATTCGCCTGACCCACATCACTCGTCATCGAAGACTTCGACCTCAATCCAGCGCTTGACGAATTCTGTGAACTTGGAATTGAATCTGGTAGCTCTTACCGTATGGTTGTCGACCCAGTGGTAATTTCCGCCACGGGGTTTGTTGTAAAGTACTCCGTGATACTTGAAACCGTGCTCTTCTAACCACATCTCGGTGACCTCAGCATGTTGGCTCAGACGACTGGTGAAGAAAGTGATGATATGACCTTCTTCGTACCATTGATTGATGATTTCGACCACGTCGGGAAAGACCTGAGCGGTCACCATCCTTTCGGACTCCTCATTGGGAATGTCCTCACACACTGTACCGTCGATGTCGATGAGGAAATTCTTGCATCCCTTTGGAAGAGTTGGGCTTACTGCCAGTCCCCTCTCATCGGTAGTCTCTACCAAATCTACCATGGCCGTGCCGCCCCCGCGCCCACTTATTGAACCCGTCGCTTCCTGCATGAGGGTAATTCAGTCAACGTCAACCTCGAGGTGGTTGGCGATGACTTCCATAAGGCCGACCCGCAGAGGCGTCATGGTCCGCCAACCTTCGGGTTGTAATTTGAGCAGAGCCGAGTGTAGCGGCGCCAGATCCGGGCGATTTGGCGAAGGCCCACCCCCTTCGCTGATTGCAGAACCGGCGGATGTAACTGCGGACTTAGAGGCGGTCGTTTCGGAGTCAGTGCCGGAGGTACCGAGGGACGAGTCAGCGGCTAAATCACTCGCCGTAAAGGATTGCGTCGATGCACTTAAACTCCTTTGCAGTAGTAATTTCAATTGCTCTATTGTTGCGCTTGCCGACCACGCTTTGCGGCCACACATGGGGATGATTCCATCAGGTAATTCTTTGGAACGTAGCAAGTCGAAGATTCCGGAAGCCGCATCGCGGTGCGAGAGCCAATGTCGAGGTTGAGAAGCCAATGTCGGCTCACCACCCTGGAGTAAGATTTCGATACAATCGTGAATTTCGCTGCTGGCCCACATCTCTTTTCTCTGCGGTAGAAGTAAATCATAAATTATCACATGAGTTCCCGATTGGCGAAATGTGTCGATCCCATTTGGCGATACCGTGATATCGAAATCCTCACTGAAGTCTTCATCTGTGGTGAATTCGATTTTTCGACAATCCTCATCTCCGACTGCAATCGCAATCGAGCAACCATGAAGTGAGGTTGTCGGAGCGATTTTCTCATGTAATCGATGAAACTCTTTTTCCTCGACAAATATGGTTTTGGTGCTGGTCAATAATCTTTCGACGAGTGCCGAACCCAGTGGCGTGGTCGCACCATGAATTACGACATCAAGGCCTATCGACGTATCCATCGGGGTATCTCAAGTTCAGAGATGACATGAACTCGCCGGTGATATCACTTCACTTTCTCTGCCGCTAGCAGGCGGCCTGCCGGCGGGGAATAGGTCGGCGAGGGGATAATCATCGGCACAAAATTTATTGGGGTAATGAAATGCTGAGGGGGGGGTGAAACGTCGGCGCTGAACGGCGCAGATGTGGGGATTATTTTCTAATTGGAAAAACTTATTTTCAATTGAAAAAAATGAAACTAATAGGCGTATAATTACTGCACGAGAGCATTGCCATGGAACCGGTGACTACTCACATATGAAAAAACTGTATTATCTATTCAAAAAACTATGTAATCAGGCTATTTCCAATTAGATGTTTGATAATCCTATGGCGCTGAAATTCTTCTCAGAGGTATTGGTATATCACAATTAGAATTTATTGAATGACTACCGCCCTTACCTAATTAGAAATAGATTATACGTCGAGAATTTGAATCCAGCAGTTTTATATTATTTTCAATTGGTAATTCCGCAGACTTCGTATAATTCCAATTAAACATACAAGACTTCTTTTTGGGTCACAATATATATACCGGCAAGTGTACAGCCAGTTCAAGCCGGAGACGGCGGAATATAGAAAACAGGATGGGAACCTATGAAAGATGATTATAACATACAAGACCTCCTTCAAAGGGAGGTATACGTCAAGCAAACCAAAGTTGGCGTAATCGTCGGTGAGCGCCATCACCCGAATGAAACTCGGGTGCAGTCAATGCGACTACAGGTGCTTCCGGAGATTGCGGAAGAATATATGCGGAAGCCAGCGCCTTTGGCACCTCTTGCAAAAGAGTTGGTACACAGTATCCGTGAAGATGGAACGGTCAGACTAAGTAAGTCGATGCGAGAACTACAGCGCCGCTGGCGCAACACTGTTCGCATCGATGAGAAGTTGTACGCTCCGGACGAGATGCTCGACCGGGCGGTGGTCGACAACCAGGGATTGGAAATTGGTACGATTACAGAACTTGTGAAAGTAAAGCGAACCTACCGAGGTGTTCAGGTACACGTACGCTCGGGGATTCAGCGCAAGTTCGGTGTTGAGCCAGAACTCAAAATACCGATTACGGCATTCAGCCGAACTCGAGAAACCTTGGATGAAGTAATTCTGTCAAGGAACTTCGACCGAGTTTTGACTTTGCCCAGTTACATCACCATCAACGATCCGAACTACGGACTTGATGAGTGACGGCGACAGGACAAATAGAAGCAATTGTATCACGCCCGAGTGGATAGCGAGTGCGAAAGTCGAGGCCGGATTCACTAGAAAACGGTGTTTTGGACTTTTAGCATGAGCGATTCCGGCTCAGCCAGTATGGCGACCGGAAACCAGTTAGTCCACTTGAGAGAATCGAGCCTCTTCGCTTTGCCCTCGCTTCACGCCTAGCGGCGGCAATCCATACTGCCCCGGGTCGCTAGTGTTGCTTGATAGTAAACTCGCGACCCTCTCGGTGACATATGTGATGGAGGGTAATTCCCGGTTGCCTCGGAGCAAAGGTCGAATATTGTAGTAATGCGTAGTGGCCTTCGCTTTGATAGTACCGTTATGGTTATGACGCCAACACAACTCGCCGGTCTGCCCTGGGCGGGTAGCTTAGGTTGGTTGGAGCACCCGGCTGATAACCGGGAGGTCGCAAGTTCAAATCTTGCCTCGCCCACTCCCTTACCTTCTCCAGGTCTGCCCATCGAGTCAGCGCGGTGTTCGGCTGGAGGTGCGCTTGGGTTGGATTGAGGTTTGGTTGGTGGTATTTGCGGTGGTTTCGTCATTTCGTAGCGGCGGGAAAGTCCTTCAAGAGGTTACTACCCCGACGGCTCGGGGAGAGATGTGCCGATAGTCTCTGGTTCCAATTCCAGACCGCTGGCCGTTGACCTTGCAGCCGAGTTGGGATGGCGACACGTACCCCTAGAAGCTCGTCGGTTCCCCGATTTGGAAGGCTATGTGCGCATTCCCTCCGAGCATATCGAGGCGGTGCGCTCCAGCGTTGAGCCGGTAGTGCTGGTCTCGACGACCTACCCGGATAACGGAATCATCGAAACCCTGCTCTTGCTCGAGGCCATCAGTGATGTGCGGGAGGGGAAGACAGATTCTCTCAAGGGCGGCGGCCCGGAAGGTTTGCATCCTGTTGGACCGGGGGTCATTTTGGCGATTCCCTATTTCGGCTATTCGCGTCAGGACAAGCGCTTTCAGGCTGGTGAGGTGGTTTCCGCCAAGGCGATCGGGAAATTGCTGGCCGTGCGCTGTGACGGAATCGTGTTTCTCGATATCCATTCAGAAAGTGCTCTGGAAGACCTCGGAGTGCCTGTGGTCTTCACCTCTTGCATGCCCGAAATTGCCCACTATCTCCAGGAGACCGTCAAACCGGATTTCATCCTCTCGCCCGACAAGGGGGCGATTGAGCGGGCAAGTCAGGTGGCCGAGGCCATCGGTTGTCGATTTTCTTATCTTGAAAAGACCCGCATCGATGCCCACACCATCGTCCATGCGGCGAAAGACCTCGATGTCGATGGCGCCATCGTCACCATCGTCGACGATATGATAGCGACCGGGGGAACGATTTGTCGGGCCAGTGAGGCACTGATTTCCCAGGGAGCGGTCGAGGTTCACGCTGCCTGTGCGCACGGTCTGTTCACCGGCGGGGCGATTTCTCGACTCGATGAGTTTGTGAATGGTGTCCATGCGGCAAATTCATTGCAGAATCCAAGGGCGGTAATCAGCGGTGGACCAGCCCTTGCCCGAGGTGTTAGGTCATTGCTCGATGACTCGTCGTGATGTTGGGGTAAGGCTAGACTGCGGCTCGTTGGAGTGATTATGCCTATATTCTCAGGTGCGGTTTTGCAATACACTTACCCCTACGGGGTAGCCGTTGGGTTTATACCGAGCATGCTGTGCGAGCGCCTGCCTAACACGAGGAAGGCCCAATAGGAGAAGTGATCCAATGAGTGTACATGTGCGATTTGAAACCCCAGAAGATGTAGAGACAGCTGTCTATGCTTTGGTCCAAGCGGCCAGCAAAGCCGGTGCGATAAAGAAAGGAAGCAATGAGGTAACCAAGGCTGCCGAGCGCGGTAATGCCAAGATAATCATCATGGCTGAAGATGTAAATCCACCAGAACTTCTGGCGCACATCCCGATGATCTGCGATGAGAAGAAAATTCCATATGCTTACGTCGGTAGTCAGGAATACCTGGCCAAAGAGTGTGGCATGCCCAAGAATGTCAAGACCGCCTCCATCGCCTTGATGGAAGTCGGAAAGGGTGCTCAGGACAAGTTCGATGATGTGATTTCGCACCTTGCCAACATCAGGGGCGAGTGAAACTCAACAATAGTGATTCGGAGGAATTTTCATGAGCGAAGATATCGGTGGATGGCCAGCAGAGGTCGTCGAAATCGTCGGTCGAACCGGAATGACCGGTGAGGCCACCCAGGTCAAAGTGCGGGTTAACGACGCCCCAAATCCCCGTGACGTTGGGCGAATCATTACTCGAAACGTGGTCGGACCAGTGCGTATCGGCGACATCTTGATGTTGCGAGATACCGGTCGTGAAGCCCGTAAGTTGAACGTGAGGTGAAGAAGATGCCAGAGCGAAGAGTATGCAGTTTCTCCGGCGAGGAAATCGAGCCCGGAACCGGCTTGATGTTCGTCCAGCGTGACGGTACCGTCAAGTGGTTCAAGAACAGCAAGGCGAGGAAGAACGCGCTGAAGTTGAGGCGCAACCCGCGCAAGGTGAAGTGGACCCGTCATTACATCAAGGGTGGAGTCAAATAATCGGCGTTGTCGATATACCCCTCACCCACTTAGTGAGTCGGTGAATCGGTAGAATAGATTGAAAAGGCGGCGAATGTCAGCAGTGGTGAGGAATATGGAAACCACCTATATTATGGTCAAGCCCGACGGAGTGCAACGCGGTCTGGTCGGCGAGATCATCGGCAGATTCGAGCGCAAGGGGTTGCGCTTGGTCGGCCTGAAGAGTCTCATCCCCAGCGAGGAGATTGCCCGCGCCCATTACGATGTGCACAAGGAGCGACCATTTTTTCCCGGACTGATTAAATTCATCACCAGCGGACCGGTTGTCTGCATGGCTTGGACCGGTGTCGGCGCCATCGACGTTGCCCGTAATCTCATCGGCCCTACCAACGGTAGAGATGCGCCACCAGGTACCATCCGTGGCGATTTCGGTATGGAGATGGGCTACAATATGATTCACGGCTCGGATGCGGCCGAGACCGCTGAATTCGAGTTGGGACTATGGTTCCCAGAAGGCACCATGGATTGGCAGCCAGACCGCGAGAACTGGGTTTACGAGTGAGGCGAGGTGG
>DARQ01000088.1:0-3489 GCA_002503395.1 Euryarchaeota archaeon UBA60
CAACCAGAAATACTCCAATCAATGTTCCACCAATGATGTTCATTTGGAATATCTTTGGATATTCCTCTCTTGTTCCCCAAGAAAATGTCTTACGAATCCATACTTTCTGATTGAGCAAACAATTGGCTACATACAGCAGTATAACCACGCCAATAGCAATACGGATGAAATCAAGTGTTGTTAGGTCCATGCTCTCCCCACAACAATCTGCTGAATAAATACAGAGGGCCCCCCTTTGTATTGACGGGTGTTGGAAGGCTACCCACGAGTTGAACGGGTAAGCAAAGGGGTCCCCTTTGCTTAGGTCATATAATTTACAAAATTGTAAATCTTGAACTAAAGATTAACACCAATCCCCCAATCAAGAAAAGAGATTGTATAACAAGAAAGAGCGTTGGAATTTTAGATTTGTCTATCCATTGCCCCTTTTTGTCATACATTCCTCCATGATAAAGGCAGTAAACAAGGTAACAAAGCATTGCTACACCGAGTGAAGCACTTATTGGGTCCATGGTTAACCCAAGAAGTCTAATTTTATCAAAATAATGTAGTTATGTCTCTAAGTTACGGCTTAGAGAGATTGCAACCTCAGCATAATCCATTTCGGATAGTTTCAGAGGGTTCATCCGAATACCCATCCAACCTCAATTATCAGTTGGAAGGGGATGCAGTGGGTCTGTCGGAACGCTACCGAATCAACACTGTCAGCAGAGATTGAGCGGTAATTCTTCATCGACCGCATGCAGCCAGCCGAATGGGTCAGCCGCTATCTCGGTCTGAATTCCGATTAGTGCATTGTATAATTCACGGGTGATTGGGCCGACTCCACCATCGCCGAATACACTCTTACTATCACCATGGGTAATCGTGCCAATGGGTGAGATGACGGCCGCGGTGCCACAGCAGAAACTCTCGTCAGCGGCCAGAGCAAATTTGCTCGATACCAAGGTCTCAACCACCTCATAACCGCGATGGCGGGCGATTTCGATGATTGAATCACGGGTGATTCCCGGCAATATCGTACCCGTCAATTCCGGGGTGTACAATACCTCGTCTTTGATGCAGAAGAAATTGGCCGCGCCGACCTCCTCGATGTATTCATGGTGCACGGCATCGAGATAGATGACCTCGGCATAACCCGATTTCTTGGCATTCTTGCTCGGCATCATCCCCGGTGCGTAGTTTCCAATCGCCTTGACTTCACCCGAACCGCCGGGAGCGGCGCGGTGGAATTGGTCAGAAATCAGCAGGTCGATGCAGGATAGACCACCGCGGAAGTAAGGCCCTACCGGGGTGACGTAGACACAAAAGGTGTAGGAAGGAGCCGGCGCGACTCCCATTATCGGGCCGGTTCCCCATAGCACTGGCCGGACATATAGCGCTCCCCGGCCACTGGGTGGGATCCAGGCCGAGTTCGCCGCAACCACTTGCTCTATCGCATCGATGAACATCGATTCGGGTACCGGTGGCATTCCCAGCCTTGCCGCCCCGCGCTGGAAGCGACGTGCATTCTCCTCGGGCCGGAACAGGGCGATACGCCCCTGCAAGGTGCGCTGAGCCTTCATTCCCTCAAAGATGCCCTGACCATAATTCAGTACTCCGGCGGCGGGGTCGATCTCCAACATGCCGTAGGGTTTTATCTCGCCCTCATCCCAAGCCTCGCCAAGATTGCACGTCGCCACGTACATCACGTCGGTCTGGGTCAATGAAAAGGTCAGTGAGTCCCAGTCGAAATCCTTTTCCGGGCCTGTCATCGTAATCACCTCTGCCGCCTTAGCACTTCAACGCATGTGCGTTACGCTTTCAATGATTGCGTGACTTTTCATTGACGGTGAAGGTCGTTGCTGAAGGTGAAGGTTCTTGGCCGAGTGGTAGGGATACGGGGTTGGGTCAGATGCGAGCGAGTATCGATTGCGCGGTTGTCAATGCCAGATATCACTCTTCTACCAAGGGTGATTCACCGGTCACGACCATCGAATTGTGGGTGCGCACCCGCGGTGGGCATTCGGCGGTGGTTCTGGTCGATGGCCTGCGCCCGTGGGTCGAGATATCGGTGCCCGGAATCTGTGATGACCCCAATTCGTTGCCAGCTGACCTCGCCCACCGACTCGAGCGGGTGCTGGAGCATGATGAAGTCACCCGCCTACACGAGCCCGAATTGAAATGGACCGACCTCGGGGTTAAATTGCATTGGCGGGTTGAGGTCACTCAGCCCTACGTCGTGCCACGCCTGCGGGAAAAACTGGCCGAGGAGAATTGGCAATTGACCGCCGCCGACATCGTCTTCGATCGGCGTTTCTTTCTCGATGCCGACCTCGGCACCCACCTCAGCATAGAAGGTGAGGTCCTTTACGCCGGCAAGGGTGCTCCCGAGCAATACCAAGCTGCGGTCGGTGGGGCTGGCGGTGAAGGTGGGACTGGGGATGGCGAATCCGGAGAGGGTGAAGAGGTAGATGAATTAGCACTCGCCCAGATGATTCGCCAACATGGCGGTGCTGGAATCTATCCAGTCGATTTCGTAATCGCCGCCAAATTCTCTGATTGCAAGACCTGCGAGCCGTTCCAGGCACCATATGTGGTTTTCTCCTTCGACCTTGAGACCAGCATCGCCAGCAATGCGATTCTGTGCGCCGCGGCCTGCGTCGAGAATTGGGCGAGCGGCGAAAAAGAGACTAGGACATTCGTCGGTGAAGAGGAGCAGATTCTCGCAGATTTAACCGAGTTTGTCCGCTCCAGCGACCCCGATATCATCACCGGCTACAATATCGATAATTTTGACCTGCCGCGTATCGCAGAGCGTACCGAGGCGCTCGGAGGCCGCGGACGGTGGCGGCGGCGGGCTGAACTCAGTGGCTGGGGTCGGGTTCCACGCACCGAATCGGAAATCAAGAGAAACCGCGATTCGGTGGTGCCGAAACGTGGCAATACCAGGGTGTGGAATCTCGCCGGGCGCTGTGTGATGGATACTTGGTGGCAGGCGAGGATGTCACTGCGGCCGAAACGAGAGACGCTCAAGTTTGTCGCCGGGATGCTGTTTCCCGAGCGAGAAGAATTGCAGAAGATGGATATCGATGCCAGCAAGATGGACGAGGAGTGGGCGAGCCGACCCGATGAGGTGGTAAAGTACTGTGCCCGAGATGCTGAACTGCCGCTGGCAATCCTGCGCGCCATTCAGGCGGTACGACGCAAGGAAGCGCTCGGCGTGGTAGCCAAGGTCAGTTTCGACACCGCCGCCAACGGCTCGACCAGCCAACTTCTCGACAGTCTGGTGATAAGGCTGGCCGATAAGCGCAATATCGCCGTGCCGATGACCAATCGGGTCACCTCCGACAGCAAAATCACCGGTGGTTATGTGCACGATGTCGAGGCTGGTCTGCATCCGTGGATCGCGGTGCTCGACTTCAAGTCGATGTACCCCTCCATCATGATCAAGAACAATATCTGTTACACCACCAGAATCGATGACCACCACCCCGACCAACCCAAGGA
>DARQ01000088.1:3603-4367 GCA_002503395.1 Euryarchaeota archaeon UBA60
TATACCAAGGGAATGATTCCCCATCTCCTCGAGGATCTGATGGCGCGCCGCGACCTCCACAAGACCGCACTCGCGGTTGCCAGAACCGAGGGTGATGACAAGGAAATAGCCTTTCACGATGCGATGCAATTCGCGGTGAAGATAATGATGAATTCCTTCTATGGTGTCTTCGCCTCGACCTTCTATCGCTTCACCCACATCGACCTCGGCTCGTCAATCACCGCTTGGGCACGCCACAATATCAAAGCGATAATCCAGGGCTTGGAGAAAGAGGGCATCAAAGTAGTCTATTCGGATACCGATTCGATTTTCGTCAAGGCCGGGCTAGCGACCAACCCCACCAAACCTCCCCCTATGGCTGACCCCCAGGGTCAGAGCACAAGTATCGTCAAGGGTGGCAAGGAGGGCAAAGGTGGCGAAGATGAAATGGATGAGGATGACAAGAAGTCATCCCCGACCGGGCCTCTGGTGACGACCCCGGAGATGGATGAGTGGAAACGGGCACGCAACGACCTCATCCTATTCGGCGAAGGGCTGGCAGAGAGATTCACCGCCGATGGCGCGGTTCTGGAGTTTGAGAAGGGACTGTCGGTTTTCTTCTCGCACGGTGCCAAGAAGCGCTATGTCGGCCGGGTCGTCTATCCGGCCGAAGAAATCATCATCCGTGGTTATGAGACCCAGAGGACTGATTCCTTCGATGCCCTTACCGGGGGTATGCAAGGCATCTTCGACGACGTGTTGGATGGTGAACATGACAATGCAGT
>DARQ01000088.1:4403-7169 GCA_002503395.1 Euryarchaeota archaeon UBA60
GTCATCAGCAAGACCTGCAAGGGTAAGGTCGACAAAAAGGGCAATGTCGATTTCAGTCATCATTATGCCAACCCCGACGGCCAGGCTTCGGTGCAGGCGGCGCGCAAGCGCATCGAGCGAAACCTGCCGTTCACTCCGGGGATGAAGGTCGCATTCGTCGTCACCAATGCCCGCAATCGGCCGATGCAGGTCGAGCCTTGGGATGAAGGTCAGGAGAATGGCGGCATTTCTGCCTACGATGGTGAATTCTATGCCGAGCGTCTGGCGACCGCCTTCGGGCGGGTCACAGAAGCATTCAATTGGTCGGCGAAGGAACTCTTGGCCGGTAACCGACAAGCAAACTTATTTTCGTTTTGATTCGGGATTGAGGGGTTGCCGTTATACGGGCTAGCCATATCCGGAGTTGAGTAAGGTGGTTGTTGCGACGGGTTCGGGCTCTGTGGTCGAATGGATTGTACTCGTTATTGTGGTAATCTCGACCATCGGCCTCAATGTGGCGCCGTCTACGGAAGAAGTTGAAGAATTCGAAGTGAGCAAACTCTCGGGTACAATCAAATTATCGACACGGGCATCGATGGATATACTTGGTCTGGAAGAATTTGAGCGTGGGGCACTGGCCACGGTCGACATGGAAGTTCACCGAGTGGTCAGCGAAGGATGTACCGATTGCGCCTCCACTCCCACAGGTATGCAGTTATCGGGCCGGGTCAACATCACCGGACTGATTGATGATGATGGCCGGCTTGGTCGTATCGAGGCAAAACTCAACATCACTCACCTCAGCGAATTTCAGGGGGATGATTTCATCACCCGAGAGTGGGTTTCCATCGATTGGGTGGCGGGAGATGAGTCGACTACTTGGGAGATGATTGTCGTCCACGACCCACCGAAATGGAAACCGAACGACAGATTCCGAGCGGCCTTCATCGAAGTCGGTGAGGGGATGGAGAGTCGCACCGGACCGTGGTTGCTGATTCACAGCCTGCTCGACAATAGTGTGAACGTGCACGGCTGTATGCCCGACAGCCCGACCTGCCGCAGTACCACCACTCACGACATCGATTTGAATTCCACTCTCAAGGCGGCGCGGACCCCTGTTATGATTCAGCACCTCGGCTCCTGGAGTTCTCTCGGCGACGACCTCGGTACTGATGAGACTCCGACCAGATTGCAGGAAATGCGCCAACAGTTCAGCATCGGAGATGAAGTCGAAGGACATGATTATTGGTGCATCTCTGGAGCGGGGGAAGTTGTGTCCGCCAACTCTTGGCAGGTCACCCAATCCAGTTCGACCACCTTCTGGCCGATGGGAATCTGGCTCGATGCATTGCACCTCTCAAGTGCGGCGTTTTCTCTTCAAGGGAAGATTTGGAGCGAGGTCGATTTTGCTGATTCATCCTGTGCGTCTCTGGTAGGTGAGGATGATGAATTACGGTTGGGTATTTCGGTTTCTTGAAATAAGTGACATTGCATCAGCCAAACACAGTTAAAAATGTGCATAGCATCGCCTTGGGCATGATGCGAAGAGCTTTGTTGTTAGTAATACTACTATGCATGATGCCCCTATCCTCGGTGATAGCCACCGTCCCTGCACCAAACGATAACGGAATAAGCAGTGGTGAGGCATACACCTTGAGTGTTGACGGATACGTCACCACCAAGTTCGCCAGTGTCGGCTCGGATGTCGAGATAATCGCCATGACTCGAGGTCATACCGATGAGACGATAGTGACCGCGAATATCCTGCGATACCCTGTTGACCCGATGTCTATGCTTCTTTCCTCTGGAATGATGGCTGATGAAGGGGTCTTGATCGACAGGGTGGTACTGACCAGTACCGGAGTACACGAGGAAGATTCTGACACCATGATGTGGGAGGGGAATTACGTCGTTCCGGTAAGTTCACTTGGTGGCGTATATGGAGCGAGCATAGTCGCAGAAGATGGATTACTGCGTGCAACCGACAACCCCACTCAACTGAATCAGATTCTCCGAAATGAGGTTGAGAAGGTATTACAGGCAATCGACGATGGCTGGGACACTGCAAAACCGACCATGGACATCAAGGATGAGTTCGACGATTTGACGGATGGGGTATCTGGTCATGGAGGTTGGCCTAACTTTGTTGGAACCGCATCCCAAGGTGGAGGGGCCGGTGGCAGTCAACAACTCTGGGATACCATGATTGATGCTGGCCACGAACAGTACAACTGGTCGGCTGGCTCTAACTTCCTTGAAGCCCTGATGGTCTTCCTGGACTCTGAGGATGTTGATGCTGCGATGGCTTTCGTTACTGGACTTCTGATATATCTCGATGAATTTCCGTTGCCGCGTACATTCAACGATTTCCCTGCTGTTGGCGAGTATCTAATGGCTATTGACCCGATTGAGAACTTCACCCGTTTCGAGGGAACCGGCGACTTTGAGGCAGCCTATAATGCACTCTTGGGAAGCGAAGAGTGGGAAGCGATGGAAGAGGCGCTTGAGAATCTGATTGACAACGTCAAGCCATTCGAATCCTTCCAGATAATTCTTCACAACATTGCTCTGTTGGCTGTCTCAAGCCATCCTGAGGCCATCATTGATGGGCTTGTGGCATATCTTCAGCCGTTGATGGAGGGGGATTTCGACAACATGACTCCGTTCCAGCAGTTGATTGTTAGATTCGTGGAGATGGCGGAGCATCTTGAAGAAGAAGATATGCAGGATTTGGATGGAGATGAAATCCCGGACAATATCATCTGGCAGTACGAGAAACTGATGCAG